>JBOGWU010000278.1:0-5191 GCA_050693935.1 Actinomycetota bacterium
CCGCCAGTGTCGATGGGCACACCCCGCCGAGCCCGGGACCGCCCAGCTCGTACTGCGCGAGCACCTCTTGGTGACAGTGCGGATCCAGCCACACATCGTCGTCGATGAAGAACACAGGGTCGCCGGCAGTCCTATCGATCCCGATGTTGCGCTGTCTGGGAAGGCCGCTCGGCGCGGGGTGAACGTAGTCGAGACCGATGTCCGCCTCGTTGCAGAGTCGCGCGATGGCCGGCTTTGATGGCGCGTCTTCGCTGGCGTCGACGATGCACAGCTCCGTGGGCAACACGGTTTGTGCCACGAGGCTCTCGACCGTTCGCAGTAGATCGCCTGCGCGGTTGCGCGTGGCGATGATGAACGAGGAGTGATACTGGGGCGGCTTCGGCATACGACGGAACAGGATATCGTCTAAGGCTTCCGAATCCGTTCAACAACCTCCTCAAGGCTGGTGATCGTGAATCGCGTGCTCGTAGTCAGCATGCCGAGAGCAGGAACAACATGGGTTGGCCAGACACTGGGGCGCACCGACGGCGCCTGCTACGTCGGCGAACCCGACAACGAGCGCAAAGAACCGTACGCGCTGTTCGCCAAGAAGAACCTCAGTCGCTTCCCGGCGTTGTCGTCAAACGACGATGCGCCGGAGCTCGCGCAGCTCTGGGACATGGCGTTCGAGGGACGGGTCTTCGGCAAGCGTTACCGCGAATTGGCGGCGAGAAGCCTGCTCCGGACTACGACGCCGGCCGAGGTAAACAAGGCATCGTGCGGACCGGACCGGCACAGGTCGATGCGGCTTCGCCTCGTTGGCGCTCTCGCGTGTCCTCCATCGCGCGCTCAGAATGCGAGCAGCGTGGTGGTCAAGTCGGTCTATGCCCCGCTCTGCCTGGAGTGGCTACATCGCCGCTACCAGCCCAAGGTTCTGGTCGTTCTGCGACACCCTCTGAACATGATCTCGAGCTGGCTGACCCTCGGCTACCGCGATTCCATGCTGGACGAGGACGAGGCAGTACGCAACCGGTTCATAGAACCGCTTGGGCTGCCGCTCCCCGACAGAGATGCATCGCCGCTCGCGCGCATCGCGTGGGAGGTAGGTCTGATGAACAGTGTTTTAGAGAACGCCTCCACCTTGCACTCCGACTGGTCGATCGCGACACACGAGCGGTTGTGTGAGGATCCGGCCGGCGAGTTCGAACGGTTCGCGAAGCTTCTCGGTCTGCAGTGGGGAGGGGCCGCTCGGCGTTTCGTCGAGGAATCGAACCGTCCCGGCAGCGGCTACGCTCCGCAACGGATAGCCAGTGAGCAGCCGCAACGGTGGCGAAGCCGGCTTCGAGACGAGCAGGTCTCGGAGATCGCGTCGGTCTTGCGCGGTTTCCCGCTGCGAACGTGGAGCGACGAGCCCGCGCTGCGTGGGTAGCAGGTCCGACCGAGGGCGGCCTCGCGGGCTACGAGGATGGTGATGCGGACGGTCACCGACGAGTGCGCCGCGGAGGCCATGGGAGCTTCGCTCGAATGCGATCGAACACGTGGCGCTCCTCGGGATCGAGACCCATCACCCGAAGCACCAGGAAATACACGGCTGCCGCAACCAAGACACCCGCAAGCTGGACGGCAACGCTGCTCACCAGAGCAAACTTCCATACCAGCAGCACCGCCACGGCCGCCGCGGTGGCGCCGACGGGCTTCAGGTACGTACGACCGAACGGCTGGATGCCCACCAGCCTCCACCCCAACAGGACCCTGATGAGATTGACCACGACGGTCACCGAGGCGTCGATATAGGCCATGGCCAGGGCGCCGTATCGAGGCACGAAGAGGTAGCCGAATACCACGTAAGAGGTGACGGTGACGACCGAGATCAACAGGTTCACCCCTGGCCTTCCGGTCATCGATATGAGGAGTCCCGATGGGCCGGTGCTCGCGTAGAAGAGATTGCCAACCGCGAGGATCGCCACGAGGGGAATCGCACGCGCGGCCTTGTCTCCTGCGAGCAGCTGTACAAACAGATCGGGGTCCACTATCAACAGAGCCGCGACCGGCAGCGCGAACGTGGCCACCCAACGAGAGATGGTCTGGTAGAGAGATCCGAGACGCGCCATCTCGTTTCGTTCGTACAGGTCGGACACGACCGGGGCCCAGATTCCACCGATACCGTTCAGCGAGATCGTGACCAGGCCCTGCAGCGACAACGCCACCGCGAACAGGCCGACCTCGTTGTCGCTGCTCAATAGTCCCAGCAGGATTATCCCTATCCCCATCCGCTGCACGCCTAAGAGCGTGGTTCCCGACTGAAGCAGGGAGAAGCGAACGATCGGCCTCACCTCTGCGCTCGGCGCCGCCGAGCGCTCCCTCTTCGTCAGCAGCCGCCGGTAGTAGCGCAAAGCAGCGACGGAGCCGACGGCCACGCTCATCACCAGCGCGCCTACCGCCCCCGCGACCGCAAGACCCGCCATGAGGGCGGCCGTGCCGAATATGAAGCGGGACACCGGTTGCACGATGTTGCCGACGACAACCGAGGGCACCATCGTTCTGTTTGCCTGCGTCGAAAAGCGCGCGGTCTCCTGGATCGCGAAGAGCGGAACGTAGGCCGCGCCCAGGCGGAACAACGAGGCCAGCTCCGCCCGGCTCGCGTCGCCGTCGCCGAACGCAGCCGCCAGCGGATCCGCAAACACCCACAGCCCGATGAACACCGCGCCGGACGAGATGGCAGCGCACAGCAGCGTGGTCCGCGCGGCGCTCAGCGCCGCGCCTGCGCTGCCCTCGGCACGCGCTCGCGTCAAGAAGCGAACCGCACCGAGGTTGAAACCCGCGACCCCGGCTTGACCGCCGATTGACATTACCTGGAACGTCTGCCGATAGAGGCCGAAACCGGCCGAGCCCAAGAAGCGCACCGCCACCGCGTTGAACAGCAACGAGAACACGGCGTTTGTCATCTGGCCGAGTAACTGAACGCCGCCGCCCTTGGCCACGACGCGCACGTCGGACTCGGCCTCCCGAGTCAGCGGTTGCGGTTGTCCGTTTTCCTTCACCGTCATGGATAAGGCCTTTTGCCTGGGCCGTAGCCTGTTGGGCTCCGATGAGAGCCGGGGATGACTGGGTATAGTACGTTTTCGGGTTCCTGCCCCATACGCCCTACGCCTCCAAGGCAACTACTACCCACCGGTGCGGGTGACGGACACCAGGAGGGGTAATGCCGGCGATCTCAACCAGACAATCGAGAATTGTTGCTGTCGTGCTCGCGCTGACCACCGCGGTGGCCGCGGCGGTGCTCTTTCAGGTCACTCGGCCCGAGCCCGAATCCGACCGGGGCTCGGGCCGGGACTCCCGACGCCCGCAGGCCCCCCGCTCGGCAGGCTTCGTTCGGGGCGTCTACGGACACGACTCGAGCGGTGCCGGGCTGAAGCAAGTCTCATCGGTTGGTTTCGATACCGTCACCGTCACTCCCGATGTGGCGCGACTCAACCAACTCGAGGAGAAGGGGCTGCGAGGGGTCGTCTGGCTGGGGGCGTACGACAGCACCAAATGCACGTTCGAGCGGGACGACCGCTGGATTCGCGACGCAGTGCAGAGGATCGCCGGCCACCGTGCGATCCTCGTCTATCAGATCACCGACGAGCCAAACCACAACACTTGCCCTCAGGCGCCGCGGCAGATTACCGAGCGCGCCGAACTCGTCGAGTCTCTCGATCCGGGCGTGCCTACGTACGTCACCGTTCCGGCATGGGACGGTAAGGAGGGATTCCCTTATCGTCATTTCGCGCAGACGACGGACATCATGGGGCTGGTCGTCTACCCCTGCCTCAACAAGTCCAAGGAATGCTGGTTCAAGATGATCGATCGTGCCATCGCCGAGGCGTCAAGCGCCAACATCAAGCGGTACTGGGCGGTCGTTCAGAACTTCCAGACAGAGTGGTACCGACTGCCGACGAGTGGCGAGCTCGAAGAGCAGTTCGATAGATGGAGCCGGTCGCGCATGTCAGGCTACTTCGTTTATCAGTGGAGTCCCGAGCAAACAGCTTCCGACGACGAACGGATGCAAGCGTTCGAGCGTCTGAACGAGAGCCCATTGCGGAGTTGACGAAAACCGCGGTACCGCAAACCTTCGCGGGAGGAGTGGAATGCCGATGAGGATGAGCCGAGTTCGATCGCGCGCGGGGAACGCGGGCGAGAGGCGGATCGGGTTGGATATCCGTTCGTGCCTGTTGCTGGTGCTCGTGGCGTCGCTGTGTGCACCCTCATCACCGGTGGAACCCTCTCCGCTCAAGCCAATGAATGGTCGTCGCGGTCACGGCTTCGTGCGCGGAGTCTACGGGCGCGACGCGAGCAAGTCCGGGGTGGACGCGATCAAGAGAGCGAGATTCAACAGCGTGACGATCGCCCCGACAACGCAAAAAATCGATGCACTCGCCGCCGAGGGTCTCCGCGGCCTCGTGTGGTTGGGCGGCTACAGCAAGTCCAGTTGCTCGTTCCACCGGGACAGGCGGTGGGTTCGGCACGTCGTTTCACAGATTGCGGGCTCCGACGAGATCCTCGCCTACCACATCGCGGACGAGCCAAATCGTCACCGCTGTCCCCGCTCACCCGCGCAGGTCAGAGCGCGCTCGGCCTTCGTAAAGTCACTCGATCCCGGAGCTCGCACTTACGTCACGGTCTCGGTCTGGAACGGTGTCAAGGGCTTCCCCTACCAGCACTTTGTTGGAACAACCGATGTAATGGGCCTGGTCGTGTATCCGTGCTCTGTCGAGCACGGCTGCCGGTTCGGGATGATCTCGGACGCGATGCGCGAAGCGAATCGAGACGGGGTCCGCAAGTACTGGGCGGTCGTGCAGATTCACGGAGCCCCAAGGGGCAGCGGGCCCGGGGCGCGCTGGTACCGGTCGCCGTCGGCGCGGCAGTTGAACAAACAGTTACGAAGATGGAATGGCTCCAGAATGCGCGGTTACTTCCTCTATCACTGGGGAGAAGCACGAGTGGGTAAAAAGCGGCGTCACCGCGCGGTGCTGAGGAAGTGGAACCGGCGGTGGTAGGCACCGATATCGATTCGATCGTCCAACTCAGGAGACCCTTCGGAATATGACCCAACGCGCAGTTGCAATCGGCCTGGACGGAGCAGCCTGGCACCTGCTCGACCCCCTCATCGAGCAGGGAGCGATGCCGCGCCTGGCCGAGCTGCGCGAGCGCGGCGCCAGCGGGACGCTGC
>JBOGWU010000279.1:0-3354 GCA_050693935.1 Actinomycetota bacterium
CCATCATGCTCGTGAATCGGCCACCGTTCGCCGTCCCTCCGCATCTCAGGGGTCAACCGGGAGCGCTGACGGAGTGGCGTTCGGCCCGTCGCAAGCGCAAGACGACCTGACGATGGGATTGTTCAAGCGCAACCCGGCGAAGCAACTCGTCAAGGACGGCGACGTCGATGGCCTGTTGTCCCTGGCGGCATCCGGCGAGGAGGTTCAGCGCGCTGACGCAATCAACGCGTTGCCGGCCCTAGACGGTGCGATGTCCCCCGAGCAGCGCATCAGCGCGAACGGCATCCTGTCGTCCGCGCTGTCCGATCCAATCCCTGACGTGCGGGGACAGGCCCTGTTCGCGCTATGGGAGATCCAGGGCGGCGAGGCAGTGGCGCGCGTGGCCGCGGGACTGACGGATCCGGATGCCGGGGTGAGATGTCTGGCGGCGGCGATGCTCGGCGCGGGCGACCCGAGTGTGGTGGCGGAGCCACTCATCGTTGCGCTTCAGGACGCCGAGCCGGTGGTTCGTCAGAGCGCAGCCGATTCGTTGGGGGCGCTGGGAGACTCGGGCGCAGAGCCTTTCCTCGACAAGGTCGCGTCCGACGATCCCGATGCCGAGGTGCGCGCCGCCGCGCAGACTGCGCTCGATCAGCTGAGTGGCTAGCTACCTACTCAGGAGTGGTGAGCCTCTTCCTTGACGGCCTCGAGGATCTTGGTTGCGGTGTCGTGCGGGACCTCTTGGTAGTGGCTGAAGGTCCAGGAAAAGGTGCCCTGGCCCCCGGTTAGCGAGCGGAGATCGGTTGCGTAGTGGGTCGCCTCGCCGAACGGGACCTTAGCTCGCACGATCTGACGGCCGCCGCCGACCGTCTCGATGCCCTCAGGGATGCCGCGGCGCTTCTGGAGGTCACCCATGATGTCGCCGGTCGACTCCTCGGGAACCATCACGTCCACCTGCCAGATCGGCTCGAGCACAACCACGCCGGCCTTCTCGGCCGCGTCCCTCAGCGCCAGTGAGCCGGCCATCTGGAAGGCGAAGTCGTTCGAGTCGACGGTGTGGTACTTGCCGTCGTGGAGCTCGACCTTGAGGTCGATCATGCGGAAGCCGCTGCCGGCCCCCTGCTCCATGGCCGACTTCACGCCCTTCTCGACCGAGGGGATGAACTGGTGGGGAATCGATCCTCCGAAGATCTTGTCCTCGTAAACGAAACCCTCGCCGCGCGGCAGCGGCTCGATTCGGATGTTGCAGATGCCGTACTGGCCGTGGCCGCCGGACTGTTTGACGTGCCGGCCGAGGCCCTCCGCCTTGGAGCGAACCGTGGTGCGGTAGGGGACCTTCAGCGGTATCTCCTCGACCTCGATCGAGAACTTGTCCTTTAAGCGGTGAAGGATCACGTCGAGGTGAGCGTCGCCCATGCCCCACAGGATCGTCTGGTGGGTTTCGTCGTTGCGCTCGAGCCTCAGCGAGGGGTCCTCCTCGATGAGTCGCTGCAGGCCGATCATCAGCTTGTCCTCGTCGCCCTTCGTCTTCGGAGCGATGGCCTTGGGCAGCAGCGGCTCGGGTGGCTCGATCCCTGGGAAGACGACCGGCGAGGATTTGTCGCTGAGTGTGTCGCCGGTGGTCGCATTGGCGAGTTTGGCAACCGCGCCGATGTCACCGGCGACGACTTTGTCGAGCTGCTCCTGATTCTTGCCTCGCATAGTGAAGACGTGACCGATGCGTTCGTCGGTGTCCTGCGACGCGTTGTGGATCGAGCCCTCGCCGGTCAGCGTTCCCGACAAGACCTTGAAGAAGCTCACCTTTCCGACGTAGGGGTCGGAGAGCGTCTTGAAGATCAGCGCGGACATGGGTCCGTCCGGCTTGGGCTCTCGAACCTCGCCGTCGACGGACTCGACCGGCGGGCGTTCGAGCGGCGACGGCCCCGCCTTGACGATGACGTCGCAGAGACGGTCGACACCTATCAAGTGCGTCGCCGAGCCAACCATGACGGGGAACATGGTTGCGTCGTCCACGCCGGTGTGGATTGCCGCAACGATCTCGTCTCTGGTGATCTCACCACCCTCGAGATACCGCTCGAGCAACTCGTCCGAGGTTTCGGCCACCGAGTCGAGAAGGTCGGTGCGCACCTCGTCCAACCGCGCCTTGCGCTCGTCGGGAATCTCGGCATGAGCGGGTTGGCCCTTGTCGTCGTACTCGAACGCCTCGTCGTCGATGACCGAGATGATGCCGCGAAAGTCGTGCTCACGACCGAGCGGGAGCGCGAGCGGAGCCACGGACTTGCCCCACATCTCGCGCATCTGATCGAGCGTGCGACGGAACGACGCGTTCTCGCGGTCCACCTTGTTGACCAGGATCATCCGAGGGAGGCCGAGGTCCTGAGCGTAGTTCCACGCCACGCTGGTCTGAACCTCGACTCCCTCGACCGCGGAGACCACGAAGACGGCGAGATCGGCAACGCGCATCGCGGCGCGCGCTTCGGCGATGAAGTCCGCATAGCCGGGCGCGTCGAGCACGTTGACCTTGCAGTCTTCCCACTCGATGGGAACCAGCGAAGTCGAAACCGAGATCTGACGGCGGATTTCCTCGTCGTCGAAATCGCTGACCGTGTTGCCCTCGGAGATCTTCCCGACGCGAGTGGTCGCTCCCGAGAGGTGGAGCAGCGCCTCGGCCAGAGAGGTCTTGCCCGACCCCCCGTGGCCGACGAGCACAATGTTGCGGATGTTCTCCGTGGAGTAGTTCTTCACGGCCTCTCCCCCTAAGCATCCATTTAAGAGTTGGTGGCCAATCGTAAAGGAATCCCTATTCCTCGCTTGGCCGGAGGCCATGGCTCTCTCGGGGAAGCGAGCCGGGCCCCGTTTAGGATGCGCCCGTGCTCAACGCAAAGATTCGCGGCGCCTGGGACAAGGGCATGCGCCCGGTCGGCGGTTTCATCGGCCGGAGTGGGATCACGCCCAACCAGATCACGATCTTCGGGGTACTCGTCCAGGGCGTGGCCTCGTATCTCATCGTCGCCGACCGCCTCGTCGCGGCCGGCTTGGTGCTTGTCGTGGCGGCGCTTCTGGACACGGTCGATGGGGCGCTGGCCAAGGCCCGTGGGCTCACCAGCAGGTTCGGGGCACTGCTCGACTCGACCATGGACCGGCTCTCGGATGCCCTGGTGTTCCTCCCGATCGCATGGCTCTACCTCGCCGAACCCAGTTCCGAACGAGCTGACATGGAGTGGGTAGCGGCATTGGCCTTGTCCACGCTAGTGCTCTCGTTCCTGGTGAGCTACACCAAGGCGCGCGCCGAGGGCCTGGGTTTCGAGTGCAACGTGGGCCTCATCGAGCGAGCGGAGCGACTCATCGTCATGATCTTGGCGCTCGTCTTCAACG
>JBOGWU010000280.1:0-37617 GCA_050693935.1 Actinomycetota bacterium
CGTCGACGACCTCACTGGGCTGGAGGTGCGGCGGCATCTCGAGGCTCATGACGATCTGACGTTCGCCGTCGGTCTCGCCGACGATCTTCATCATCTGTACGCGTGCTCGAAGGCGATCGAGCACGTCATTGACCTGTCCTATGCGCGCGCCGGACTCGATATCGACGACCACCTTGATGACACTCTTTCGCAACGAGCGCATGACGACGCGCCCGACGGGCCGAAGCAGCAACAAGGAGCCAAGAGCAATGACGGTCGTGAACCCGGCGGCGGTCCAATAACCGAGGGCCACCGCAACACCGATGGAGGCGGAGACCCAGATGCTCGCCGCGGTAGTGAGGCCCCGGATGTTGATGCCCTGACGGAGGATCGCCCCCGCTCCAAGGAAACCGATTCCCGTCACGACTTGCGCGGCCACTCGAGTTGGATCGAAGCGCACCAAGTCGCCGCCGGCGAACGCCGCCGCCCCATAGGCACCTGCGATCGTGAAGAGCGCGGCGCCCAGCGTCACCAGAATGTGGGTACGGAAGCCGGCCGGTTGATCGCTGTACTCGCGCTCGAACCCGATCATCCCGCCGAACGCGGCCGCGCCCAGCAGCCGCAGCCCCAGTTCCCACCATTCCAGAGTCGGCGCCATCTACTCCTCGGATCTCTCGTTCGCGCTTCGGCTCGGCCGACGACCACTCTATGTGGCGGAGGTACGGTGAACCCATGCCATATCAGTGTCCGGAGTGCAAGCTCATCTTCAGGCTCGAAGTAGAGCTCGAGCAACATCTCAAGGACGAGCACCCCGACTTCAAGCGAGACAAACCCTACGAGGACTGGTCCAACCCGTAACCGAGGACCAGCATCGGCCGCGACCCAATCCACGGGGGTCCGCTCATCCGAACCCAGAGGGCGCAGACCCACCACCCCTGCGTGGAGAAGAGGCGGGCCCCAGGGTTCGCCTCTTCTTGTTCTCCGGGCTCAGTCGACCAGCGAGCGGGCCACGCCGGTGTCGGGCCCGATCCCGATACGAACCTCGTCTCCGCTACAGGTGATGACCGCGTCCTGTACGCCGCCTTCGGCGACGAGCGCGGCGCCGCCCTCCCGGCTCTCGTTGTCGTCGTCGAACGACGCCGAATACCACTGGGTGACCGAGTCACACAGGTCGGTCGCGACGGCGCGCTGCACGAGCGAGATTCCGAGCGCGCTCTGATCGCCGTCGGTCCACAGGTCGACATCGCCGCCCGCCCAAGCCGCAACCGCCTTCAGTGGATCGGCCAGGGCCTTCGAGGTGTCGCCGCCCGGAGCTTCGAAGAGCCACTTCAACTCCGCCGCGCCGATCGACCCCGAGAGCTCCCGGCTCCACGGCTCCGATAGCGTGCCCGGGTCGCGGGGATCGACCGGCTCGGCCTTGGGGTCGTAGCGCTCGGGAAACAACACCTGGTCGGTCGAGGCCGGAGGCGCGTCGTAGGCCTTGTCGACCGCGGCCCAGCCTCCCCTCTTGTAGCGGTCGCACACCAGATTCATCCCGTCGAGATAAGGAAACGAGAGCTCCTGGCGGAGGTAGTGAGGCATCGACTCGAGCTGTTCCTGCGATTCCTGAAGCTGCGGCGAACCGCCGAGCATCCCGAGCTGATCCCCGAGGCTCAAATGCGCCAGCGCCCACCGTTGCATGGTCAGCGTCGCGTCGCCCTCGACCACTGCGAGTCGCGCCAGATCCTTGTCGGCCGTCTTGGGATCGGACTCCTCGTCGACGCCCAGCCCCAGCTTCTGGTCGGCCAGGGCGTGTTCGAGCTCGTGGGCCAGCGTCGTCTTCTCGAGCGGACCAACCGTCTTACCGCTGAGAACCACCAGCTCCTCGGTCTCCGGCACGTAAAAGCCTGCAACCTGGCCCTCGAGAAGGCTCTTACGAGTGGAGAACAGGTCGGTATGGCGCGGTATGGCGCCCAGCGTCCCGAGCACCCGCGCCTCCAGCGAGGCGTCCCTCTTCGAGTAGTCCTCGAGGAATAGCTCGCCGACACGCCGCTGGAGCTCGCGCGGCAGGAGGAAGTCGGCATCGACAGGCTTCTCGAAGCGAAGCTTGCGCACCTTCTCGACCTGTTTCGAGATGGTCTTGACGAGTTTCGCGGGGCTCGCACTCTCGTCGCTCGAACCGCCGCCCCCGAAGAGGTCGCCCAGACCCTCGCCACCGCCGAAGAGCCCACCTGGGCCCGATGCCACACCGGTCAGGCATTCGAGGAGGTCGGTGTTCGTGCCGCCAAAAAGATCTCCGCCACCTCCGCCGAGATCTCCCAGAAGGTCGTCCAACGGGTTGGCGGGGTCTTCGCTTCCCTCCGGCTGAGGCTGGGTCTGCTCATCGAGGCGATCCTCGAGGTCGTTGGTGCGCTGCCAGCCCGCGTAGGCGAAGGCGCTGACCGCGATCAGCGCAACCGCCAGCAGGCCGACGGCGAGCTTGACTCCCAGCGAGCGAGAGCCCTTCGGGGGCTCGGGCGGTGGAGGGGGAGGCTCGCCGGACTGCTGCATCCAGTAGGGGGTTTGTCCCATTGTGTGCACAAGGGTAACTGCGCCCCCGGTAAAGCCGGAGTAAACGAACGGGCGAGCTAGCTCGCCCGGCGCTGACCCCGGATCACCAGGGAGTCGAGCAACCGATGAGACGATGCGGCGATCGCGTCGACCGCCTCGTCGAACACCTGTTGGTTGTGGCTTGCGGGCCTCTGAAAGCCACTGATCTTGCGCACGAACTGGAGCGCGGCAGCTCGAATCTCTTCATCAGTTGCGGGCGTGGCTCCGTCGCGGAGCGTCTTTATGCTTCGGCACATGGCGAACAGAGTACGCCAGAGTAGCGGCCTATGAATCGACGTCCTCGATTCATCGAACCCTGATGATTTTCGAAACTGCCGGCTCGCACACCACCGTCGGGCGACCCTTGGCCGTGAGTCTCACCTCGATGACCTTTGCCTGAAAGCGGCCCCTGTGAAACTTGTCGCGCGTCAGGAGGTTGGGCGCGCGGTAACGACCCCTGCGGTTGGTGAGGTCCCGATTCACGACCTTGTCGCGGCCCGGCCGCTTGCGCTTGACGACGACCTGACGCTGTCTGCGACAACCGGGCGACTCGTAGGCGTCACCGAACTCCTTTGCCCGCACGACGCCCTTGAAGACGTCTCTGCGCGGGCCGTGTTCGATGGTGAACCTCCTGACGGGCACGCTCACGTTCTGTCCCGCACCAACGGAGGGTGCGGGAACCAACGCGGCCAGCACCACCACTGCGATTGCAACTCGTCGCACGATCCCTCCCGCTTCCTCGGCTGCCGTCCGGAGAAGACTAGGGCTCCCGGTCACGAGGTGGTGACGAGCGGGTGATGCGCGCCGGTCAGGCTGACCGGGCTGCATCGAACCAAGAATCGGGCGTCCCACCATTGACTCTGGAGGTCACACTCATGTCTCACGGCCATGCCTCGCTCGGCGAATCCACTCCGCGGTCCATCTTCTACGAGCAGGGCCGGTTCGGCCGCCTATTCCCATCGTTGCCTCCGTTTGCGGCCGACACTGGGCTGATGCGCGATGCACTCCTCGAGCTCGGGGCCAAGAAGGGTCCGATGGACGCGGAAGACGATCTATCCGATCCCATAACCCTCATCACCGACCCAGCCAAGGGCATCAATAATCCGGACAATCCCGCGATGACCGCGGGCTTCACGTTCCTAGGCCAGTTTCTCGATCACGACATGACCTTCGATCCATCGTCTTCTCTGGCCCGTCAAGAGGATCCTGAGTCCATCCGGAACTTCCGCATTCCTTCCCTCGACCTCGACAGCGTCTACGGAGGGGGCCCCGGTGCCTCGCCTCACCTCTACGACGCCTCGATCGATGGACGACGGACCTCGCTGTTGATTGAAAAGATCCCGGGATCGGCGGCGGTGTCGATCGACGACAAGGCCCGTTTCGACCTCCCTCGCAACAGCCAGAAGACCGCACTCATCGGCGATCCTCGCAACGACGAGAACCTCATCGTGTCTCAGCTACACCTCGCGCTGCTCCGCTTCCACAACCAGGTCGTGGTCGACGTCAAGTCGGAGTTAGGGGCGGGACATACCCTCGGAGAGGTTTTTTCCGAGGCGCAGCGCGTGGTGAGGTGGCACTATCAGTGGCTCGTCATCCACGAGTTCCTCGTCAAGACGGTCGGCCAAGAACTTGTCGACGACGTGCTGAACAAGGGACCGAAGCACTACAAGTGGCGGAACGACCCCTACATCCCGGTCGAGTTCTCGGTCGCCGCATATCGGTTTGGTCACTCGCAGGTACGACCGAGCTACCGGGCCAACTTCGGAACCAGCGCCACGAACGCGGCCCAGCAGTTCTTCGGACTGATCTTCGACCCCGCAGCGGCCAATCCGAACGATCCGACCGACCTGAGGGGAGGGAGACGCGCGCCCCGCCGGTTCATCGACTGGCAAACGTTCTTCGATTTCGGCGACGGTAGAGCGCGTCACAACAAGAAGATCGACACCACGCTGTCGACCGTGCTGTTCGAGTTGATGGGGCAGCCGCAGGACGAGCCCATATCCCTGGCAAGTCGCAACTTGCTGCGTAGCCTCACCATGAAGGTGCCCTCGGGACAGCGCGTCGCCAAGGCCATGAAACTTCCCCTTCTGGATGCGGCCGACCTCGACGACCTCAGCACCTTCCACCTCCAGGGCCGCACGCCTTTGTGGTTCTACGTTCTGCGGGAAGCAGACGTCGCGGCCGATGGTGAACGTCTCGGGCCGGTCGGGGGGCGGATCGTCGCTGAGGTCATCATCGGGCTGATCAAGGGAGACCAGCACTCTTATCTGCGCCAGGATCCCGACTGGTCGCCGACCTACGGAGCGGATGGATTCTTCACCGCCGTTGATCTGCTCGAGGCAGCCGGAGTCGTGGCCGAGATCGCTTGACCCAGCCGACCTGTGAAGCTGCTTCAGGCCGCGAGGACGGCGGGCAGCGAGCCGGCCGTGAGGCTCAGTGGTCGTGCGCTCGCAGGAAGGTGAGCACAGCATCGTTGAAACGCTGGGGATCGTCGTAGTTGCTCATGTGGCCGACACCCGAAATCACCTGCAGCTCCGAGTTCGGGATCCGGTCGCGCAGCTCCCTTGCGATGTGCAGCGGTGAGCGCTGATCCTGGTCGCCATAGAGGAGCAGTGTCGGTACCTCGACCGAAGGCAGGACGTCACGAAGGTCGGCCTCGGCAAAGGCGCGCGCCATGGTGCGGGCGCCCACCGGATGGAACTCCGACACGATTGCCACGATGTCGTCGACCGCCTCGGGAGGCGTCGACTCGGAGCGAAGGCTCGGCAGCCACTCCGCCACCAGCTCCTGGGGAGGGCGGTCGGAGTCGCGCAGGACGCCGTGTAGGCGCGCTTCGACCTCCTCGCGTGACAGCGATCCCGCCCAGCCCGCATATGCCGAGGCAAGAACCAAGGTGCGTGGGATCTCCGGATGACGCCTGTACAGCTCTAGCGCAAGGCCCGACCCGAACGACAGCCCGAGCAGGTGGGGGCGTTCGAGCTCGAGCAGAGTGACGAGACCGGCAAGGCAGTCGGCATAGTCGGCGAGCCGGAAGGTCTCCTCTGGTGGATCGGATGACTGCCCGCACCCCGGAGCGTCCCAGGCGATGACGTCGAACTCCCGGGCCAACGCCGGCATCTGGCGGCGCCAGTCCCTGCTGTCGGTCACCCCACCGTGCAAGAGGACCAACGGCGAACCAGAACCCGCTCGCTCATACGCGATGCGCAGACCCGCGATGTCGACCTTATCCATGCCTCCCCTAGCGCAGGTCGGTGGCCAGGAAGTCTCTGTGAGCCGCGCCAATTTTAGCCAGGATGCAGAGCAAGGACCGAGTGACCCAACGACCACACTCAGCGCGGTCGACGGGAATCTCGGGCCTCGGGCGCGCCTGCTCCGCGGAGCGAAGCGCAGTGGAGCTGATTGATCGGTGCGCGAACCGCGCCGAAACCATGCTCCTCGGGGGCGACTCACTAACCTTGGGATCCTGAGGGTCCGACGCCGACGGGCCCCAGCGCTGAGCCTGAGCCGCTAAGAACCCCAGCGCGAGCTCAGAGGACTCGCCTTTGGACAATAGAAGTGCACAGCCCGGAGATGTTTGCGATTCGCAGGCACATACCATCTACGCCGAGGATTCGCCCTCACGCGCCGGCGGGGCCGCGGTCGACGTAGACGCCGCGCTCGTCACCAAATGGAAGCGATCCGTAAAGACGAAACTGAACCCGAGACTCCGAAACAGAGCCTTGGCGCTCTCCGTTGGCGCCGCATGCGCCAGGAGCGGCAGGTTCGCGGCAGCTGCGACCCGAAGCGCCGTCGTCACAAGAAACCGTCCGACGCCGCTTCGCCTGGCCTCACTTGCGACCGCTAACTCATATAAGCCCATCAGACCGAAGCCTGGGCGCAATACACAGGCTCCTCCATCGTTAGCAATCCAAATGCATTTCCTGTCGTGAAGCAGCTCGAAAAAATAGTCAAGTGCCCTAGGCTCTTGGTGGGCGTCACACAGCAACTGAGCTAGCTGAGCTGGCCGGCGAGAAGCATCCTCAAAGACCTTGCAATCTGAAGGCGGCGCCTTACCGGGCTCCCGTACGACGACTACATATTCATGTATCACGCGGAACTCCTTGCCTGTAGATTCCGGCAAGCTCGCCGCCCATAACAAACTATGACTAGTTTGATGAGCTAATTGCTCGAATGCCATTGACAGCTCTTCGCTAGATGCAGCATCCAAGCCGGTACAGAAGTTGTGGAGCCTGATAGGTAGAAGAGGGTTCGAGACCCGCCAACCTGAAAACCATTGCTCGACTTGACCGAACCTTCCACAGTGATGCAAGAGGTTGAGCCTTTCCGCTTTGACGAAGTCAGGATTCTGCACCGTCAAGCTGAACCTCCTTTAGCCTCGAAAGCATTTCTCAACTTTGATTGGTGCAGATACGCGCTCCCGACCGCCAACAATCCCAGTCCAATCGCGATCGAGACGAATGCAGCAATCGGCCCCCGGGCGTCGGCTAACACGGAAACAGCTAGAAGGCTGATTGGCGGGAGTGCCTCCATGGAGGCTTGCAAAAGGGAAAAGATGCGTCCATGCAAATGGGATTCGACTCCCAATTGCAGAGCTGTCACGACGATGACCGCACTTGCACCTGCCCCCCCTCCCAAAAAGAGATACGCAATCATGACTGTAGATAACGTAGGTGCACCCGCCACAATCAAAGACGCGATCGCCATAACACCTAGGATGAGCGACAACCATTTGAAGGGGATCGATGGCTGGAGGCGCCGAGATGCAAAACTTCCGATGATTCGACCGCCCGCGACACAAATCTCAATGAGGGACAGGAAGATGATCGGACCCCGCAAGACGTCTCTCACCAGCGCTGGGCTCAGGATATCTACGGGTGCTAGCAGTAACGTTGCCCCAAGTGAAACCAGCACAAGGTAACGGCTCAAAGGATGAATCCAAGTCTCCCGAATACCCTCCATGACATCGCTCAGATACCTACTCGGTCTTGGCTCCGTCTGAACCGGAAGTGACGTTTCCGTGAAAGCGGTCCTGGACCTCATAATGAACGTCGCCGCGACGACAAACGTGATGGCATCAGCTAACAGCGTCAGAAGAAGCCCCGCAGCAGCGTAAGCCGGTCCGGCCAGACCAAAGCCAACAAGGCCGGCAACCCCCAAGAGCATCTGCAAATTGGAGTTGGCTATCGGAAGTGTCGATTCTGACTCAATTCTCGCAATCAGCATTCGAACCGTAGGCATATAGAGCACAGTCAATGAGGACACGAGACCAACAATCGGATAGATGATCCAGACAGGCAGGCTGACACCAAGACCCACCGCTAGCAGGGCAATAAGTAAGGCGCGACCGATATCGAGTCGAACGAGAAGTTTCAAGGGGTCAACTCGATCCAGCATGGCTCCGCCAAGAACACCTGTAATCAAAGCGCTGAGGGCAGAGGTTGCGGGAATTAGCCCGACCAGTACTACGGTGTCAGTTTCTTGGGCTACGAACCAGTAGAGGGACAACTCGAAGAGTGCATCACCCGCGGTCGACTGAGCCTGCACACCCAGCAGAGTACGCGTGAGCGGCTTCAGAACTGTCGCTCGCTATCGTGCCCAATCCGTGACACCGTGAGGCCCAGCCGGGTTCAACTGAACGGAGGCCTAGGGGACATGGCATCCAGAGAAAGCTCTTGGAGTGTCTCGCTGATTGACTCGACGACTGTCTCAGCCTCCTCTTTTGTCATAATCAGCGGAGGCATAAGAATCACGAGGTTTGAACTGTAGTGAATGAGAACACCGCGACGCTCACATTCACTCTCAATGCCACGCATGGTTGCTAAATTGGGTAACGATCCGTCGGGATTCCGGATTTCAATTCCTATGTACATCCCCAAACCGCGAATGTCTGCTACTAAAGGATGATCTTGAAGTGACTTCTTAAGTAGTGCCATGATCATTTCACCGATTCGTCGACCGGCATCAATAACACCCTCATCTTTGTAAGCACTTAGGACCGCCTGCGCTCCCGCGCAAGCTATGGGATGTCCATCCGTACTCGATCCATTTGGGAAATGAATCCGCCCTTCGCCATCGAAACCAGCGAAAACTCGTTCGTTGACAAGGACTGCGCCCAGGGTTGCATAGCCGCTCGTGATGCCCTTCGCCAAACACATGATGTCTGGTGTCACGCCAAAGTGATCCGCCGCAAAGAAGAAGCCGACTCTTCCAAAAGCCGTGACAATCTCGTCGAAGATAAGCAAGATGTCGTTGTCGTCGCAGATGCGGCGCACCTCTTGTAGATACCTAGCAGGTAGCGGATTTACCCTTGTCCCCATAACGGGCTCAAGAATGATGCCTGCCACATTCTCTTGTCCCAATGCCTCTATGCGCTCTCGAAGCAGGTCGAGAGCGAGATCACAATTCTCGTCGATCGTCATCGCGCGATCGGTTTCCCGCGGAAAAGGCGCCGCCACGTGGGTAAAACCTTCAGGCATCGGACCAAAGATCTCGTGGAGCTGCTTCTCTCCTGAAGCCGCCATAGACATCAAGGTCGTACCGTGAAAACTCCCTTCTAAAGCAATGATCCATCGCTTATTAGCCCGCGCGTCATTTTTAAAGAAGAGTCTTGTCATCAGTAGCGCGCCTTCGACCGAGGCGCTCCCCATGTGCGTAAGGCGCACGCGAGTCAAGCCCTCTGGAGCAGCGTCGACTAGAGCCCGAGCATATTCGAGCGTGACTTTCGCGAGCCGCTCATAACGAATGCTGCAAGCGAAAGGCAGGGCAGACGCTTGCTCGTACATGGCTTTCACCACATCCGAACGACCATAGCCAAGGTTTACATTGCAGATTCCCGCTCGGGCATCCAAGTATCTCCGACCCGCTGCGTCTTCTACCCAACAGCCCTCTCCCGCTACCAATACTTTCGCCGGTCCTCCGAATTCTGTCGTCAGACTCATCGGCGCAGCGCCGTGCCAGAGCGGATAGTCAGACAGTTCCCAGGATCCCTCGGTCGAGACCGTCTTCAGATTCACGCGCAGCTCCTTGGATTAATCGCTTCTAAGTCTTTGTCTAGATGGCGCGCTGACCGGCTGGGCCTGCCCGTCGGATGCAGCCGACCACTCGCTTCCGGCGGAGCCCTGTCGAGACAAAGTCCGGGCGTGTCACAAGCTTGCGATGCGGTTGGAGGATGGGGGCGGTAAGCCCTCGACCTCCAACCGGTCAGCTATTCGTCGGTATTCCCTACGGTCTAACTCTGCTTTGGCGGACTGGCGGAAACCTCTTCCTTCTTCGAGTCCGATTCCACGCATGTGCTGTCAAGCTCTGGCTCAAGACACGCCACGCTGAATCCTCCTCTCATGAGTAATGCTCACTTCCTCGGAAAATCCCCCTAGAGATCTCCTGGCGAGTTCTTGTCAGCGCAGTAGACTTCTCGCGCCTTCCGCCAAAGAACGTAATTCAGCGTCGCGCCGCGGGTGTTTACGTACTTGTCTTCCGGTTTCGCGGCTTCCGGGTATTGAACCTCAAGGACTTCGGGATCCTCTACCTTCGCCTGCAACTCACGTTCGGCTTCCATAACACCCCCTTCCTCATTTCAAGCAGACCGGGTGGCTACTCAGACTCACTTGCTTCCCGTAGTCACCTCCCTTCTGTCACCGTTAGCGAAAGCTCTTTGCTGCGCATCGAAACGATGGACCAGCCCGCGCCTGAAACTTTCTCGATAACTCCCGGGACAATCGTTCTGCCGCATGACTCCGAGAGGGATTAGGTGGTTTAGGTGGCAACGGCCACCGCAGAGATACCGCATATCGCAAGTACGACATAGAGGAAGATTGTCAACCGCCGAACGATCTGCCTCGGTCAAAATTGAGTCGAACAGTCGCCCGACACCCATCTCAATGATGTTGCCCCTTATGAACCGTGGAGACAGACAGGGAGAAACGTCTCCATTGGCATAGACAGCGAAGGCGGTGCCGTACCCACAGTTGAGCCTGCGGGAGATCGGAATGGATTTCCACTCATCCTTCAAGAAGGGCGCTACCAGGGAACTCAGGGTGTCCCTAAACTCTCCTGCTGAAAGTGCCTCTTCGGGCATGTCCTCGCCGCGCCCCTCCGGTATGTAATTCGCAAGGTCAACATCAACTTCGAACGGCAGTGAACGCACCATCGGGTACAGGTTCTCAAGCAGATCTGTGCGGTTGCTGCGCATCAAGGTGATGTTCAAGACAATTCTCAAGCCGACCTCGTTCATGAGATGCAACGTGGCGAGCGTCTTCCGGAACGTGCCGGGTCCGCGGATTCTGTCATGAACTTCTGCGGTTGCTCCATCGAAGCTCACTGCGACATAGTCGAGCAGTGGAGCCAAGTCACTGCTGCGCCGGCGAGTCCAGAGGAGTCCATTCGTTATCGCCGCCGTATCGAAATTGCACTCACGCTTTGCCACCTGCAGGAGATCATCAAGCCAGGGCACCATCAAAGGCTCGCCACCGCTGATCGTGACGTTAACTTGGGAAAAGTGATCCCTCATGTAGTGCAAAAGGGAAGTCCACTCCGCCAGCCCCATCTCCGTGGGGAATGCCTCACCAGATGAGACGTAGCAATGAGGGCACCTTAAGTTGCAGCGGTTCGTGACATGAATCTGCAGTCGCGCGTATCTCGACTGATCGTCAACAGGTGCGTCCGCAGAAAGATTATGAATCAGAAGCGTTCGGATCAACTGCTGAAGCTTGCTGGTTGCAGCTGGCGTCTCGAGTCCTAGGGACTCAAACGTGAGTCGCGCCTCTTTCAAAGTCGCGCCGCGCTGTAAACGCTCGAAGACTTCAGCTTCCTGATCGTCCAACACAACCCATGCAGGCGTCTTTACTGCAATGAATAGATGACGACCCATGACATAGTGATGCGACACATCATCCGGCAAGGAAAAGGACTCGGACATTGAAAATGCGAGGGTGGCCATCGCTGGAGGGCTAGCCAATACATCCATTAGGTTGCTGCCCGTTTCTCGCATTCCGCCCCCTGTCGGAACTGAACACGACAACCTTGCTATCGCCGCCCATCGCGCTTTGGCTTCCTGCCGATGCCCGAAGCGTCTGTCGCTCGCTTCACCCTCAACCTCATGCCGGATGCGGTCAAGCAGAGCAATCAGTTTCATCCGGGCTCTCCGACGAGACTTGGAACGCGACCGCCGAGAGCTCGGTCCCACCGGCTGCCGGAGCGCGTCGCCGTCGACCAGCGCCAGGCTCGTCCGCGACCTTTCGCCCCTCGCTGCCCGCGACCGGCCCCCGACCGCGCCGTCCGACGGGTGCGAATCGTGGGTCCCGCCATGTTTAGGCCTAGTTCAAGCGGCGGACCGTTGGGAACGGGAGTCGATGCGACGTCGAGAGGCCTGAGTTGGACGGGCTCAGCGATGACAGTTCATCTCCAGCCTCCCCCTCCGTACCCCCTCCTTACTGGATCGGCGCTCCAGGTACTCTCATAGCCACGATTTCGAACAGTCGGGCTCCCCAGCACCGAGATAAGGAAGTCGCCTTTCGTGAAGTGACCATCGACCGCCGAGATGACCCTGTACCCGATGCTCCCGCCGCCCCATGTCTCTCGTCTTCATCTCTATTAGATGACGTCGGATCGGTCCCAGGAATCTCACGGCGCCTCGTCCTCATCACCCCGCCTGGGTATCTTCCACATCTCCTCCGGATCGACGACTGTCACCGCCATCCCGGTGAGCATCTCAACGACCTCATCGAACGAGGCATGACGCCTGATTGAGTCGAATACCAGAAAGCTCGTCAGCGCCCACAGCGCCTCCACCGTGGCCCGTCTCTGGTAAGTGGCAATCAGCCGGTATGAGATCGCATCGATGGCGGCCGAGCGCTCCTGCTCCCGCTCCTCGATCACCTCTCGTACCTCGGGATCGACCTCTCCCAAGGTCATGACCTTCCGGAAGAGGGGCCGGTCTTGCTCCCAGATGCGGCAGATATCAGCGATAAGGAGCCGAATGTTGTCGATCGGCCGAGGCAGGGTCGTCGGGTGCCTGATCCTTGATCGCAGCGTCACGGGCGCCTTGTTCTGAGCGTCGGCGATGACCGCATCGAGGATGCCGTTCTTGGACTTGAACTGGTAGTAACAGGTCGCCCGGGACACTCCGGCCTTGGCGGCGATGTCGTCGACCGAGGTGTGGTGAAAGCCGCGCTCGACTATCAGGTCGCGCGCGGCCTCGATGATCGAGCGGCGGGCCGCGGCCACATTCTGCTCGGTCTTGCTGATCTTCCTGGGCCGGGGCGAGATTTTTCGGAGCCTCCTGGGTTTCCGGCGTAACAGTCAGACAGTAAGTATGACCGTGCCCTCCCGTATCTCTCTTATCTCTCCCCGCCCGTCGCTTCAATGGACGCGGTGATGTGGATATGACGTCGATTCGACGGACCCAACCAGGACCAGCCGCCCCCAGATCCTCGAGGCGGCCCAATCGGCGCGGCGTCACCATCCTCGTTCGGATCCAGGCACCCGGCGGGGCGATCGCATGACGCGACTCAACCTCGCCGAGCCTCGCCTCGTGCCGCTTCGCTCCCGCGACCGGGCCGAGGCCGCTCGCTTGCTCGCCGCCTTGATGCGTGAGGCTGCGGCTCCCGCGCGCTCAAGACGTGAGACTCCCGGCGAAGAGGCAGACGCTGCCGCCGGCTTGCCGATGGCTCCTTCGCCGGCTGGCAAGCGGCGGACGCGCAAACGTGCAGGTGAGGCGGCGTGAGAGCGGTTCCCGCCTGCGCTCGACGGTCTCCGCGTACGACTCCCTTGCAGTCGTCGTCCGCTCCGACTCCTTCTTCATGCGCCTCGCCCCCTCCACAAGAGCTTCTTCTCATCCTCTGTCGTGTTGAGATGTCTCTTCACTCTTTTGTCCTGCGGAAGCCTCTTTCTCGCCGAAGGTCTTCGACATGAGGGACTTCCTCTCCGACACCGACCGCGACATCCTCGACGTCCTCGTGGAGCACCGCGTCGCCACCGCGGCGCATCTCAGCGCGCTGCTGCAGATCCCCGAGCGCACCATTCGCTACCGCCTCGCCCAGCTCAGGGGAAAGGGCTACGCGCGCGCGGTAAGGCCTCCCGCGGACAAGGGGTCGGCCCCCGATCACTGGTGCCCGACGAGAAAGGCGGACTCGTGGGCCAAAAGCGAGCACCGGCCCCACGGCGGTGACCACCGCGCCCCGTCGACTACGTTCGTCGAGCACTCGGCCGCGATCACCGCCCTGTACGTCGCGCTCACGTCTACGGCCGCGCCGGGACTGCAGCTTGTCGAGTGGACCAGGGAGGGCGCGGCCGCCGAGGAGTTCGAGTGGCGCGGGCGCACGCGCAAGATCGTCCCGGACGCGTTCGTCGTCGTCGCCGACAAGGACGCGGAATACCGCGCATTCGTCGAGATCGACCTCGGGTCCATGAGCATGACGCGCCTGTCCCAGAAGCTCTCGGGCTACGCCGCCTACTACGCGGCGCAGCCGTGGATGGACAACCATCCGTTTGCGCCCGTGCTGCTGCTGTTGACCACGAGCGAGTCCCGAGCCGAGGCCGCGATCCGGCGCTTCGAGCAGCGCTGGTCCCAAGCGCAGCGCCACCTCAGCTCGTCGAGCTACCTTGCGGCGGAGATATCCGTTCCCGAGCTCGGCGCGTGCTCGTCGGCGCGCTTTCCCGAAGAGGCGCTGCGCGAACCCGTGTGGCTGTCGGTGGGCGGTAGCGATGGGCTCCACCTCGCCGACGTGGCGCGCCCTGCGTGGGAGAGATGGTCGGAGCAACAGGCAAAGCGCCGGGAGCAACAGCAGCGTCAGGAGCAATGGCGGAAAAGCCTCGCCGCGGACCCCGAGCTGTGCCGCGAGGAGATCCAGCGGCATGGGTCCCGCGATTTCGAGTCTCTGGCCGAGTGCTTCGACGACAACCGATGCCTCGCGCTCAAGCTCCTGCTGGAACGCCGGGAGCCGATGGATCAGACCGAGCGGGCTGCGTTCGGGTTCTTCACCCGGCGCCTCGCGTGGAGCAAGCGAGGCGCGTTGACGACACCACGCGATCCTGAGCCGCCCAGCACCGAAGAACGCCGCCTGGCGGAAGGCCTCGTCGCCCACTACCTCGATCGCCAGAAGAGATACCTCGCTCGTCTCTTCGCGCAGTGTCCTGAATCTTCGGCGGTTCGCAGCGCCATCCACCATCTCGACCGAGGCGGACTCCTGCGAGCAGACGAGATTGCGCGGCTTCCTGGGTTGATCACCGCGCACGACAATGGCGCGTCGGATCAACAGGCGCGCAGGCGCGCTTACATGTCGTGGCGCGAACACACGGTTGAGACCCAGCGGCGGAATCTGCGGGCGTTTGCGCGTCTCCTGTACGATCGCGACCGCGCTGCCCACGAGCTCGACCTCGAGCGCCTGTTCTTCTGCAGGGATTGCCGCCAGGTCGTCGTCCCCCGCGAGCCGGAGCTGACGAGCACGAGACCGCCCGAGTGCTCCTTCTGCAACCTGCGGGCTCAGGCATCTCTTGCCGGGTCACTCTCCGAAGGCCTCGTTCGCCCCGACGAGGACGGGTTCTGGGCGGTGTGTCACCCTCCCATGCCAGCATGGGTCACGAAGGAAGCCGCAAGGCCGCTGGCCCAGAGCACCGGCCCACACGAGGAGTGGTAGAGCATGAGGATCGCGATCTACACCCGCATCTCGACCGACGAGGACAACCAGCCGTTCTCTTTAGGCGCGCAGCAGGACCGCCTCGACGCCTACTGCAAGTCACAAGACGGTTGGAGGATCGTGACGCGTTATTCGGATCAGGCGTCGGGCGCGACCTTGGAGCGTCCCGGCCTTCAACGCGCTCTGATGGAGGCAGGAAAAGGCGTCTACGAGTTGCTGCTCGTGCATCGCGTCGATCGGTTGAGCAGAAACGTGCGCCAGCTCGCGCACATATCCGAGGAGCTCGAGCGCGCCGGCGTGGCGCTACGCTCGGCGACAGAGCCGTTCGACACCTCCTCGGCTGCGGGCATGATGATGATGCAGATGCTCGGAGTGTTCGCTGAGTTCGAGCGCACCACGATCGTCGAGAGAATCACCGCGGGCATGGACCGGGCCGCGTCGGAGGGTCGTTGGGTCGTCGGCAAGGTCCCTTATGGGTACGTCCGTGACAAGGAGTCCAAATTGCTCCTGCCGCACGACGCGCAAGCCAACGTCGTCAGGCGCATGTTCGATCTATACGTCGAAGATCAGCTCGGCTCGGAGGCGATCGCGCAGCTGCTCAGCTCCGAGGGCCTCGCGACCAACGCGGGCGTGCCGTTCTCGGCGCGCACGGTCATCCACATGCTCTCCAACCCCATCTACGTCGGCAAGGTGGCCTTCAAGGACAACATCTATCCCGGACTGCACGAGTCGTTGGTCAACGACGAGACCTTCGCGGCGGCGCAGCGGATCCTCAAAGAGCGAGGCGAATCCCAAGCACTCAAACGCGGGCACCCCGCCGACTATCTGCTGTCGGGGGTCGTCCGCTGCGGACAATGCGGGCACGCTTACATCGGGACCGCGGCCACCGGCCGGTCGCGCCGCTACCACTACTACACGTGCTCGACCCGGTATCGCTACGGGACGCGCACCTGCGGCGCGGACCGCCTTCCCAAGGACGAGCTCGAGGAAGCGGTCTTGGAGCAGATGGTCGAGCTATACCGCGATAGCGAGCTGATCGCAGATGCGCTGGCGCAACTGCAGGACTCCGAGCACGACGAACGGCGGTTGGTCGAGGCACGGGTGGCGGCATTGCGTCAGGAACAGGCGGGGGCGAGACGCTCGATGGACCGCTACTTCGCGGCGTTCGAGGCCGGGACCATGAAGCCGGCCACTTGTCAGGAGCGGTTGGACAACCTTCAGACGAGGTTGGACGCGCTCATCGCCGAGGAGCAAGCACTGGCGGCACAGGAGGAGGCCGAAACACCTCCGACCCCGGAGATCGTGGCCGAATGGGCCAAGACCCTCGACGTCGCGCTCTACAGTGGCACCGCGCAACAGAGAAAGGCGTTGATCCGCAAGCTCGTGAAGGGGGTGCGGGTGATGGCCCGGGACGAGATCATCCCGACGTATCGAGTCCCGGCGCTGGTTCGCGCACCGGGACATCAAGTGGAGCTGCCGGGAATCGAACCCGGGTCCCTCGACCCCTCGATAGGCCTTCTACGAGCGTAGTTTGCGGTCAGGTTTCGAACACCGGCCGGCCCGCAAACGGCGGCGGCCTGCGTCTAGATCGGTTTAGGTGTCCCGCCCCTCGTACCGAACGGGCTTGGGGCGGCGAGTCTGCTTAGCGACGCCGGATCCCGAAGACGCAGACGATCTTCGGGCCGACGGCCATCAATTAGGAGATGGCAACCGTGCTTTACGCAGCGGCAGTTATAAGTTTCCGGGAGAGATTTTCGAGACCACCCGGAGTTCTCGGCTCGCTTCTCCTATCTCGGTCCGGTCAAGGTCGAATCCAGTTCAGCCCCTTGATGGACGCAGGCGCCGGTGGCGCCGTTGTCAATGTTCTCAGGAGGATTGTCGCACAGGCATGCGACGACCCTCTTTGCTACAACGCAACCTCGGCCTCTATCCGAGGCTTACCTGGCCTCCAGATCCAGGGCACAGGAGTTGATGCAGTAGCGCTTGCCTCCGGGCCCGGGCCCATCGTCGAAGACGTGGCCGAGATGGCCTCCGCAGGCCGCGCACAGGACCTCGGTGCGAGTCATGCCGTGGCTCGAGTCGGTCTCGAGCCTGATGTTCTCGGTGTTCTTCGGGTCGGTGAAGCTGGGCCAGCCGGTGCCCGACTCGAACTTGGTGTCGGAGTCGAACAGCTCCGCGCCGCAACCGGCACAGCGATAGGTGCCGTCGTCCTTGGCGTCGACGTACTTTCCGGTGAAGGGCCGCTCAGTAGCCTTGCCCCGCAGCACCTCGTACTGCTCGGGCGAGAGCTCCTCGCGCCACTCCTGCTCGCTCTTGATGACCTTCTCGGTCATGGTCCAACCTCCCTGGCTAGCTCTCACCCATTGTCGCGAACAGGCGCGGCTACGTATCTTCTTCGGCAAAGGTGGCCCGTGCGGAGAGCGCGATTACCACTACGCCCAGCGGGAGCATAAGGATCCCCATGAAGGGCTCGACGCCTCCCGGCCCGTCGGCGTTAGTAAAATCGCCGATGTACCACGAGCCGGTCAACGCGAGCCCGGTTCCGACGACGAAACCGACCAGGGCGAGGGCGCGGCGCCGAGCTCGCCTACGCAGGAGGAACCCTCCGATCAACGCGCCGAGGACCAGTCCCGCGCCTCCCCCGGCGGCCACGTAAGCGATCCCCGCCAGCGTCTCCCCGTCCTCGAAGAGAGCTGAGGTCCGGTCACCCGCCCAGAGCCCGGCGAAGAACCCGACGAGGGCGCCCGAAACGACCAGCGCCAAGCGCGTCACCACCCTCGTCCCCCGGCTCGTCCCCAGCGACTGATCTTTCAAGCCGAGCCGTCAGCGACGGCGACCGAGCTCGCGCTGCATGGAGCGGTCGGCATCCCTCTTCGCCTGGTCCCGGCGCTTGTCGTAGAGCTTCTTGCCACGACCGACTCCGAGCTCCGTCTTGACCAACCCATGCCTGAAGTACAGACGCAGAGGCACCAGGGTGCGGCCCTCCAGGTTCACCTTCACGCCAAGCCTGTGGATCTCGTCTGCATGCAAGAGGAGTTTGCGGGGCCGCATCGGCTCGTGGTTGCCGCGATTGCCATGGCTGTAGGGGCTGATGTGACACTGCAGGAGCCAGGCCTCGCCGTCCGAGTTTATGGACGCATACGAGTCGGCGAGGTTCACCCTGCCGTCGCGACATGACTTGACCTCGGTGCCCACGAGCATGAGGCCCGCCTCGATGGTCTCCTCGATCTCGTAGTTGTGCCGCGCTTTGCGATTCTGCGCGATGAGTTTCGTGCCCTGTCTGTCGGGGGCCTTGGTCTTGGCCACGGCTTATCCCTGCGCGCCGTTGGCCGAGATGATGATCCCCTGCAGGATCTCCTTGGCCCGCTCCTTCTGCGCTCCGGGACTGGCGTCGACCTCGATGTCGGGCTCGATTCCCTTGCCGTTGATCAGCTGATCACTGGGTGTGAAGTACGCACCGATGGTGAGCTTTAGAGCCGACGCATCCGAGAGCGGAAGGACCTCTTGAACGGAGCCCTTGCCGTAGGTGTTGGTTCCAACCACCACAGCTCGATTGGCATCTTGCAGCGCGCCGGTCACAATCTCCGAAGCACTGGCGGTTCCCTCGTTCACGAGCACCACAAGCGGGACGTCCTCGAAGGCGTCGCCCTCCGCTTCGTAGCTGATCTCAGGCTCGGACCGCTCCCGGTAGGACACGATCTCGCCCTCCTCGATGAACACGCTGGCCACCCCGATGCCCTCGCTGAACAGCCCACCGCCGTTGTCACGCAAATCGAGGATGATGCCCTCGGCGCCGGAGGCGGTGAGGTCGGCGACCTCGTTTCTCAGTTGCTCGCCCGCCCCGCGGTTGAACCCGAACAGGCGTACGTAGCCGAGGCCTTCGGGAGTGAGATTGGCCAGGAGGTTGGGCAGCTCGATGGTCTGACGGGTGATGTCGAAGGTGAGCCGCTCGCTCCCCCGCTCGATCCCCAGAGTCACCTCGGTGCCCACCTTGCCCTTGATGCGGGTCACCGCCTCGTCGCTCGAGAGCGAGCCGACCGCCTGGCCGTCGATGGACTCGATGACGTCGCCCTTGGCGAGGCCCGAATCGGCCGCCGGGGTCGAGGGAATCACCGACACGATCTCGAGACGGCCCCCCCGGTCCTTCAGCCAAACCCCGATGCCCGAGAACTGGCCCGTGGTCACTTCCTGGAAGGAGCGGTACTCCTTGGGGGTGTAGAACAGCGCGTAGTCGTCGCCCGACTCCCTGACCGACTTGGCAAGGCCCTTGATCGCACCTCGGGTCAACTCCCCGTCGCTCGGGGGATTCACCGACTGCGACTTGATCGTGTCGATGACGTCCTGGATCAGCGCCAGATCCTTGCCGTCGCCGGTTCCGTTGATGAGGATTCGGTCGCGGCCGCCCGCAATCGAGTAGCCAAAGGAGAACGCGCCGAGCGCGACCACTGCCACGGAGAGCAGTGCGATCACGATCTTCTGCCAGCGTTCCATAGTGGTTACAGCGTAGTAGCTCTGCGGGACACTCGGTTAGAGATAGGGCATCGGATCGACGGGCGATCCGTTTACCCGGACCTCGAAGTGCAGGTGAGGACCCGTGCAGTAGCCGGTGCAGCCGACGCTGCCTATGGTTTGACCTCTAGTAACGGTTGAGCCTGAGCTAACGCTGAAGCCCGAGAGGTGGTTGTAGGTGGTGGCGATCCCCCCGCCGTGGTCGACCACTATCGCGTTGCCGTAGCCGCTCATGGTCCCGGCGAACACCACCGTGCCGCCGCCGGCCGCCCACACCGCCGAGCCGTAGCCTGCCCCGATGTCGATGCCGGTGTGGAGCCTGGCATCGCCGAAGATCGGGTGGGTGCGATAGCCGTAGGGGGAGGTGATGGGTCCGGAAGCGGGCATCAGGAACTGTCCACCCGTCTCCACGGCCGGTGCGCCGGTATTGCTGGGTTTGGCGAGGAGGCTCTGGATCTCCTGAGAGTCCTGCTCGAGCTGGGCGTCGAGATCCTCGAGCTCGGACTTCTGGGCCAGCTTGCCCCGGAGGACGTCTTCCTTCTCCGCTATCAGCGCGTTCTGAACGTCGAGCATCTGCTGCTTCTCGATCTTGACGGCGGCGAGATCGGAGCGGTCCTTCTCGAGCTGAAGCTTCGCCTCAGCGATGCGCTCCTTTTCCTCCTCGACCTGCTCGCGGCGGGCGTCGGTCTCCTCGTTGAGCCTCTCGATGCCGTCGATGAGCTCGCTGTCCAGCTCGACCGTGGTCTCGTAGTACTCGTAGCGGTCCGAGAGATCGGCGAAGGAGTCGGAGCTCAGGATGCCCTCGACGTAGGCGCCCGGGCCGGCCTTGTAGGTCTCGATCGCCCGCTGGGTCAAGAGATCGGTCTGGGCCACCAGGTCCTCCTGGATGTCCAGCAGGTCCTCGGTGAGCTCGGTGAAGCGTTGCTGAGCGAGCTCGAGTCGATCCTGCACCCTGGAGATGTGGGCGTCGAGCTCGGCGATCTGAGAGTCGAGCGCCCCGACCTTGCTCTGCAGTTCCTCGGCCTCGTCGTCGAGGACGGAGATCTTGCCCTCGAGGCTGTCGGCCTCGTCGGCGGTGTTCTCGATCCGCCGTTGGATACGCTCGCGGCGCTCCTCGATCTCGTCGAGGCGCTCGGTGGGACCGGCGACCGCGGGCAGAGCCAGGGACGCGACGCACAGCACGAGTGTCGCCACGACGCCCGCGAGTCGAAAGGCCGGGTGGTGCCATGCTCTCTTCGGGTTGCGCATATCAGCTAACAGATTCAACACTAACCACAGAAGAAACAAAAGTGAGGAATATCACCTTCATACAATCGGCCTCCCGCCTCCACCCTTGAGCCCTCAGGGCGCCCGCTCGTTCCCCCCTAGGCCACCTCTAGGAAGCGGCGCAACGCCATACCGGAGCCGATCAGGCCGATGCCGCAGCCCACGCCGAACAGGATCCCGAGCACCGTGGCGATCTCCCCCGTCGAGAAGTTGAAGACCGGACCCAGAAATTGGATCTGCTCGCCCAGGTTCGAGAACACTGCCCACTGGGCCCCGACCACTATGAGGCTGGCGATGATGGCCCCCACGAAGGCCGCGAACACGCCCTCGAATAAGAACGGGATACGGATGAACCAGTTGGTCGCGCCCACCAGTTTCATGATCCCGATCTCGTCCCGGCGAGCGTAGATCGCCAACCGGATGGTGTTGGCGATCAGGGCCGCGGCCGCGATGAGCAGGATGATCGACATCGCGAAGGTGATCGTGCGAAGCAGCGAGTTCACCTGCAGCAATCGCTTGAGGATGTCGCCCCCGAAGCGGACGTCGTCGACTCCGGGTGCGCCCCGTATGGTCCCGGCGACCTGCTCGGTGAAGTCGGCGTTGGTGAGCTTGATCCGGAGCGACGCAGGGAGCGAGTCTGGAGGAACGTTCTGCCAGAACTCGGGCTGGTTCTCGTAGATCTTCTTGTACTCCTCGAAGGCCTGCTCCTTGGAGACGAAGAAGACCTCCTCGACCTCCGGCATGGACTCGACCTCGCGCGTGATCGACTCGATCTCGCCAGGGGCGGCGTCGTCGCGGAAGTAAGCCGACACCTCGACCTTGGCTTCCCACGACAGGGTCACGTTATTGACCACCATCCCCAGGATCTGCACCCCGCCGAGCAGCAACAAAGAGATGGCCACCGTCGAGATGGCGGCCACCGTCATCAGCAGATTGCGTCTGAGGTTCTGGATGGTTTCCGAAAGGAAGTAACGAATCTTCATAGCGGGTGTTAGGTCCCAACTCCGTAGATGCCGCGCGACTGGTCGCGCACGATGCTTCCGTCCTCGAGCTCGACCACTCGCCTCCGCATCGAGTCCACGATGGCGTGGTCATGCGTGGCCATGACGACGGTCGTGCCGGTCCGATTGATGCGGTCGAGCAACCGCATGATCCCCACCGAAGTTGCGGGGTCGAGGTTTCCCGTCGGCTCATCGGCAAGCAGTATCAAGGGGCGGTTGACGAACGCCCGAGCGATCGACACTCGCTGTTGCTCACCGCCGGACAACTCGTCGGGAAAACGATCCAGCTTCTCGCCCAATCCCACGAGCTCGAGGATCTGGGGAACCTGCCGTCGCACGACCGTGCGCGGCCTGCCGATGACCTCGAGCGCGAAGGCGACGTTCTCGAACACCGTCTTGTTGGGCAGCAGCTTGAAGTCCTGGAATACGCAACCGACGTTGCGGCGAAGATAGGGCACGCGCCAGCGCGGGAGGTTCGCGAGATTCTTGCCCGCGACGTAGATCTCGCCCGAGGTGGGCTCCTCCTCCTTGTTCAGCATCTTGATCATCGTGGACTTACCGGAGCCCGAAGGCCCCACGACGAACACGAACTCGCCCTTCTCGATCTCCATTGAGACCCCGGCAACGGCGACTGTGCCGCCCTTGTAGGTCTTCTTAACGTCAACTGTCTTGATCATGGCTTCATGTTTTCCTCAGGTTAGCGAGAGTCACAGCGCGGCCGGCGTGAGTCGATCGAAGAAACGCCGGGGGTGCTCTTCGCCGTGGATGTCCTCGTACTCGTCCCACGCATTGCCGTAGTACAGGTTCCCACGTTTGGTGATTTCCTCACATGCTTGGCTCGTCAACCCTAGCGTACGCAGGCGCTTCGTCAGTGAATTGAGTGAGAAGGTCCGCACCTCGTAAGGGTTCACCAACAGGTTCGGAGGGGAGTCCTGAGGCCCGATCGCAAACCTGCGGTCGGGGGCGGCGACGATCCTGCAAGCGGACTCCAGCAGGCGGAAGATCACTGACTCGACTCGTTCGAGGTTGCTCGGATCCCTGACTCCTGCCTCCATCAGGGCCCGCACGCCGAAGTTCACGTGGCGTGATTCGTCGCGCGCAACCGCCGTGAACCCGGTGTAGAAACCTGGCAAAATGCCCATCTCTCGCACCAGACCCAGCAGGAACTTCTGTCCCGTGAGCGCCAGCATGCCCTCGACTACGAGGTGATAGATGGTGATTCCCTCGACCCATGCGCCGTAGTCGTGGGGGCTCTTTCGCACGGCCTCGGTGGCCTCCACGAGATCGTTGTCGAAGATCACTCTGAACGCGCCCACCGTCCCGTCACGGAGGCCGGCCAGTGCTTCCGGCAGCCCGCCCTCGATCCCAATGACCTCCCTGAAAAAGCGGGAGAAGAACACCGCGTGCCGGGCCTCGTCGACGAGCTGAGTAGCCAGAAAGATGCGAGAGGGCTCGTCGGGAGCGGCGTGAACGAGCGGTGACAGAGTGTCGGTGACGGCCTGCTCGCCCACGAAGAAGAGGGTGAAGGTCTTCTGCAGTTCCGTGCGGATGCCCTCGAGGCCGTCGGCCATCGACTCCCAGTGGGTCCGGTCCTCCGAGAAGTCGAGCTTCTGCGTCGACCAGTTCTGATTCTCCCAGCGGTGATAGAGGTCGAGCGGCGTGGGTCGCGACTGGAGCAGGTAGTCCATCTGCACGTACACGTCGTCGATGTGCACGTCACGCAGCTCGGGGAGGCTGGCTCGTTCCACTCGCTCGGCGGTGTCTCGCATGGAATCGGTCATAAGAAAATGATGTCAGCTTCGGCCCGAAATGTCTCGCCCCGAAGGTCTTCGCCCCGGCTATCCATTCTCCTTGGCGCGATCGTCGAGACGATCGCTAGGCAGTCCCGGCCTTTCGCCTTAGCTCGGCCGCGATGAAGCGATCGAGGGCGCCGTCGAGCACCGCTTGGACGTTACCGACCTCGAGGCCCGTGCGATGGTCCTTGACCATCTGGTAGGGATGCAGGACGTAGGAGCGGATCTGGGAGCCGAACCCGATCTCGCGCTGCTCGCCGCGCAGCGCGTTGACCTCGGCCACACGCTCCTCGCGCGCCCTGGCCACGAGCCGAGACTTCAGGATCCGCATCGCTACCGCGCGGTTTTGCATCTGGGATCGCTCGTTCTGCACTGCGACGACGAGGTTGGTGGGGATGTGGGTTATGCGCACCGCCGAGTCGGTCACGTTCACGTGCTGGCCTCCGGCCCCCGACGACCTGTAGGTGTCGATCCGGAGATCATCGGTGTTTAGTTCGACGTCGAAGTCCTCCTCGATCTCGGGCGTTACGTCCACCGAGGCAAAGGAGGTGTGGCGACGCTTGGCGGAGTCGAACGGTGAGATGCGCACCAGCCGGTGGACGCCTCGCTCCGTCGCCAGAAGTCCGTACGCGTGACGGCCCTCGACCGTGATCGTGGCGCTCTTGATGCCCGCCTCGTCGCCGGCCGTCAGCTCGACGATCTGGTGCTTGAAGCGCCGTTGCTCGAACCAGCGGTCATACATGCGAACCAGCATCTCGGCCCAGTCCTGCGAGTCGGTGCCACCCTCGCCTGCGTGGATCTCGAAGATGGCGGGGTGATCGTCGAACTCCCCTCCGAGAAGAGCTACGACCTCCAAGCCCGAGATCTCGGACTCCAGCGCCGTCACCTCGCGCGCGACCTCGGCTAACGATTCTTCGTCGGACTCGGATTGGGCTAGCTCGAGCAGGACGAGCGCATCGGAGGTCCGCTGGCTCATTTGTTCGTAGGAGTTCACGTCCTCGGACAGGCCGGAGATCTCCGACATGATCTTTTGCGCCGCGGTGGAGTCGTCCCAGAAACCGGGGGCCGCGCTGGCTGCCCTCAGCTCAGCAACGCGGGCTCGCTTCGCGTCGACGTCAAAGGTACTCCTTGATCTGCTCGAGCTTCGTTTGAATAGCGACCAGGCGATCGCGCGCATCGTCCATAGCGGGTGAGTGTACTTAGGAGTCCAGGTCGATGCGCGCCACGGTGTCTTCGCCTTGGTTGGCGACCCACACCGCGCCGCCGACCACGACGACTCCCTGAGGATTATCGCCCACCGGGATCGGATCGGCCGCCTCGAGCGAAGCCGGATCGATTCGGACCAGCGAGTCGCGTTCGGGCACCGTCACCCACACGTAACCGGCACCCACTGCGACCGATCCCGGCGCACCCTCGAGCTCGACGACCTCGACACCCAGATCGTCGGGATTCAGCACCGCGACCGCGTCCTGGCGGAACAGCGTGATCCAGAGCCGTCCCTCACCCGCGGCCAACGCGGTGGGACCGGAGCCGACCTCGATCGACTCCGCCACCTCTCCGGTTCCCGCGTCGATGCGGGAGACGGTCCCCTTGGTGACGTCGGCGGCCCACAGATCCGAGCCCAGCATCGCAAGGGCCGAGGGAAACTCGAGCTCGGTGATCTCATCGGTGATCTCACCCTCGGGGGTCACGCGGGCGATCAGCCCCCCGTTCAGCGCTGCGACCCACACCTCCGAACCATCCAGCGCCAGGGCGGCGGGATCGCGGCCCACCGCGATCGGGACCGGAGGCTTCCCGGGGTCACCGGTGTCGATACGCACGATGTCCGAGCCCTCGATGGCACCGACCCAGAGGTGCTCACCGGCGGCGATCTGTCCGGGACGAACGGGAAGCGGGATCGGATCTCCGGTTGGTTCCCCGGTCGCCAGGTCGAGGCGAGAGACGCTGAGGTCTCCGGCGTTGCCGACCCACAGCACCTCGTCGTCCGCCGCCAGGCTGAACGGGGCGTCCCCGGCGGCTATGGAGCGCGCCGCCTCCGGCTCGTCTCGGGAAAGCGCAGCCACCGCGAAGATCGCCAGAACCAGGATCGCCGCGGGCACGACGACCGTAAGTGACCGTCTCTCAGGGGACTTACGAGCTTTCGGCATCGACCTACCGATTCGGTGGGCGAGCGCCGAAACCTCTCAGTGGTCCGCCATGATTGGTGCGAGCGCTAGAGCGGCTCTGCGCCGGGAGCACCGTGGCATTGCTTGTACTTGCGGCCCGAGCCACAGGGACAGGGCGCGTTGCGGGGGATCTTCTCGGAGCGGGCCTGGACGAACGCCGCCTCCTCGCTCCCCTGGGCGGTTTCCGACTCGTCGTCGGGGCCGACGGCCCCTTGCGCAGCGGTGAGCGGGACCTGGCGCCGCTCCTGGCGCATGCGCGCCGGACGCTCACGCTGCTCGTCGCGGCGGACGGTCTCGACGTGGAACATGTAGCGGGCGAAGTCGACCTTGATCGACTCCTGCATCGCTCCGAACATGTCGTAGCCCTCGCGCTGGTACTCGACCAAAGGGTCCTTCTGAGCCATGGCGCGCAGCCCGATCCCCTCCTGCAGGTAGTCCATCTCGTACAGGTGCTCGCGCCAGCGGTTGTCGATGACGTTCAGAAGCACGAGACGTTCGATGTTGCGCATCTGCTCGCTGCCCATGTCCTGCTCGCGCTTCTCGTAGACCTCGAAAGCATCTGCGAGGAAGCGCTCGCGTAGGTCCTCGTAGTCGGCCGTCTGCTCGTCGAAAGCCTCGGGCTCGAGGGTCGTGGGAAAGACCTCGCGGAGGGACGCGAACAGCTGCTCCCAGTCCCAGTCATCGGGTGCGACATCGGGGTTGGCGTTGGCGGCGACGATATCGTCGACCACATCCGTGACCAGCTCGATCGCGGTCTCCCTAAAGTCCTCGCCCTCGAGGATGCTGCGCCTCTCTCCGTAGATGACCTGGCGCTGCTTGTCCATGACCTCGTCGTACTTCAGCACGTTCTTGCGGATCTCGAAGTTCATGGACTCGACCTGAGTCTGGGCCCGCTCGATGGCCTTGGACACCATCTTGGCCTCGATAGGAATGTCGTCGGGGATCTTGAGGCGCTCCATCACGCCGGCGATACGGTCCGATGCGAAGAGACGCATGAGGTCGTCCTCGAGTGAGAGGTAGAACCGGCTCTCGCCGGGGTCGCCCTGCCGGCCGGAACGACCGCGCAGCTGGTTGTCGATGCGTCGCGAATCGTGCCGCTCGGTACCGAGCACGTAGAGCCCTCCGGCCTTGAGGACCTCTTCCTTCTCCGCGCCGCACTGCTTGCGGAACTTCTCGAAGAGGGGCTGGAACTCGGCCTCGTAATCGGCTCGGTCCTTGTCCGAGTACTCGTCGAGCATGTAGGCCTCGACGTCCCAGCCGCGGGCGATCATCTCCTGCTGTGCCATGCCCTCCGGATTGCCACCGAGGACGATGTCGACGCCTCGACCGGCCATGTTGGTCGCCACGGTTACCGCTCCCAGTCGTCCGGCCTGAGCGACGATCGCCGCTTCCTTCTCGTGGTTCTTGGCGTTGAGGACCGAGTGTGGAATCCCCCGCTTGGACAGGATGCGGCTGAGGATCTCTGACTTCTCGACCGACACGGTGCCGATCAACACCGGCTGACCCTTTTCGTTCCGCTCTTTGAGATCGTCGGCCACCGCGCTCCACTTGGAGTCCGCGGTCTTGTAAATGAGGTCCTGCTCGTCGGCCCGGATCATCGGCCGGTTGGTCGGAACCGTGGCGACCTCGAGGCCGTAGATGTGGTGGAACTCGGCCGCCTCCGTGAGCGCGGTGCCGGTCATGCCGGCGAGCTTTTTGTACATGCGGAAGTAGTTCTGCAAGGTGACGGTCGCCAGCGTCTGGTTCTCCTCCTTGATCCGCACGCCCTCCTTCGCCTCGATGGCCTGGTGCAGGCCCTCGGAGTAGCGACGGCCGGGAAGAATACGCCCGGTGAACTCGTCGACGATCTTGACCTCGCCGTGCTCGACGACGTACTCGACGTCGTTCTTGTAGAGCTCCTTGGCGCGGATCGACTGCTCGAGATGGTGGACCATGTCCACGTTCACGTGGTCGTAGAGGTTCTCGACGCCGAGGATCTCCTCGACCTTCGAGATGCCCTCTTCGCTGATCGCGATGGTGCGTTTCTTCTCGTCGATCTCGTAGTGCACGTCGCGTGCGAGGCGAGGCGAGATGCGGGCGAACTGCTGGTAAAGCTTCTGAGATTCCTGCACTGCGCCGGAGATGATCAGGGGGGTACGTGCCTCGTCGATGAGGATCGAGTCGACCTCGTCGACGATGGCGTAGTTGTGTCCTCGCTGAACGAGTCGCTCCTTAGCGGTGACCATGTTGTCGCGCAGGTAGTCGAAACCCATCTCGTTGTTGGTTCCGTAAGTGATGTCGGCGGCATAAGCCTCGCGGCGCTGCTCCGGGGGCATCGAGTTCTGTATCAGCCCGGTCTCGAGCCCGAGATGGCGGTAGATCTGACCCATCCATTCGGAGTCGCGCTTGACCAGGTAGTCGTTCACGGTGACCAGGTGCACGCCCTCGCCCGTGAGAGCGTTGAGGTAGATCGCGAGCGTTGAGGTAAGCGTCTTACCCTCGCCGGTCTTCATCTCCGGGATCCAGCCGTAGTGAAGGGCGGCACCACCCATCAACTGGACGTCGAAGTGACGCTGACCGATCGATCGAGTTGCGGCCTCGCGAACCACGGCGAAGGACTCGCCCATCAGGTCGTCGAGGTCCTCGCCCGCCGCGAGGCGCCCCCGGAACTCGGTCGTCTTGCCCTTCAGCTCCTCGTCGCTCAGCGCCTTCATCTCGTCCTCGTGAGATGCGACGACGGGCACGACCGCCTCTAGGGCCTTGATCTTCTTGCCCTCACCCGCGGTGAGAAGCTTCCTGAATACGCTCATAGGCAGCCATTATCCACCCGCCCATGATTAGGAGGACGGGGGTGCCCCTCTGTGGGGGTGAGGCGACCTACTTGATGTCGAGCAGCTTCTCGCGGACCGCGTACACGACGGCCTCCATGCGCGAGTGCAGGTGCAGCTTCTCGAGGATGTTACGGACGTGGTTCTTGACCGTGTTCTCGCTGATGAAGAGCTCGGCTCCGATGTCACGGTTGTTCATGCCCTTGGCGACCAGCTTGAGGACCTCGAGCTCGCGGTCGGTCAGCCGGGGTCCGGGCACTTGGTTGCGCTCGTCACGGCGCTTCACCATGGCGGCGAACTCGCTGAGGAGCTTCGAGGCCATCGACGGTGAGATGAGGCTCTGCCCGGCGTGGACCGAGCGGACCGCGTTGGCGACCTCTTCGATAGAGATCTCCTTGAGCAGGTAGCCGGCGGCCCCCGCCTTGATGGCGTCGTAGAGGTCGGCCTCCTCGTCGGAGATGGTCAGCATGAGGATGCGCGTGGACGGCAGCGAGTCCTTTATGGAACGAGTGGCCTCGATGCCCGAGCGCTTCGGCATGCGAACGTCCATCAGCACGACGTCGGGGGCCGTCTCCTCGGCCTTCTCGAGTGCCTCGTGGCCGTCGGATGCCTCGCCCACCACGTCGATGTCGGGCTCGCCCTCGAGGACCATCTGGAGACCGCGCCTGAACAAAGCGTGGTCGTCGACGATGAGTACCTTGATGGCCTCGTTGGAGGAACCTTGCTCTTGTGACACCTGAACCCCTTTGGGATTGAACTTCTGGTCTGCCTCGCCGCTGCCTGTGTGCGTGGTGCCGACCTGGGGCCAGCCCACCGTGGTTCGTGTTGACCAGATTCTAGGGCCTAGCCCGGCATAACTCCCTAAGCAATAAGTACTAGATATATGACACCAGATACATGACACCAGGCGTAGAGGCCCGCCCTGGTCTGCCCTGCGGTCCGGCCGAGCCCGCCCCGCGCTGTCCTGCGGTCCGGCCGAGCCCGCCCCGCGCTGTCCTTCGGTCCGGCCGAGCCCGCCCGCGTGTGTCAGGCGCAGCAGGCGGCGAGGACCTCGATTCCGGCGGCGCCCGCCTCCCTGAGGGCCTCGGCACAACAGGCCGCGGTGGCGCCCGTTGTGACTAGATCGTCAACCAGGCCGACCGAGCCGTGGCACGAGCGGGCGGCGAAGGCGCCCTGGAGGTTCGACCATCGCTCCGCTGCGCCGAGCGAGGTCTGATCCGGGCGCTCGGCGGATCGCCGCAGCAGAGGAACGACGGACAGCCCCAGAGTGCGCCCGAGCTGGGTCGCGAGGATCCCCGCGTGATCGAGCCCGCGCCTGCGGTTCTCTCTAGGCCTCCCCGGCACCCAGGTGAGGACGTCCGCCGCGAGGCCACCTGCGGCGACGGCGCGAACGAGGCCCCTCACCAGCGGCGGCGCGGCTCCGCGGTCACCTCGGAGCTTCAGGTCGAGGACCAGCGAGCGAGCGGCGCCCTCGTAAGCGAACGCCGCCAGCACCCGATCGGCGCCCGGCACCCGCGGAACCGAGGGTGACTCGACGGCAAGCGCGCAGCCGGGACAGAGCCTTTCCTTCGCGACCCCGCACCCCGCGCAGCGATGGGGAGAGGCCATGGTTGCGAGGTCGAGCAGCGACATAGCGTCACGGTAGGCGGCGAGTGTGACGAAAACTGCGCAACCCTACGCGAAGAGCTTGCGTGCCCGTGCGAATGACGTTACACAAGTGACTGGGTCGCGAGGCGAATCGCCCGGCCCCTTCCGATCGAAAGAATCGATTCACATATAGATGGCGGAGGCATGTCATGAAGTGGCTAGACACACTGGCTCAATCTGAGTCAACACCCGGCTGGGTCGAGACCGTGCAGGGCTGGTGGGATATCTGGCTGATCCGGACGCCGATTCGAATCGCCCTGGTACTCCTTGCGGCGTTCGTCCTCATCAGGTTGCTGCGCCGGCTCACCACCAAGGTGGGCGCGAAGGTCTCGCAGGAGACGACTCCTATGCGCGCGCTGCAACGAACCGAGACCCTGACGCGCGTCCTGTCGTCGGCCGGCATCGTCGTGATCTGGGTTATCAGTGCGTTCTACATCCTGTCCGCACTCGGCGCGAACCTGGCTCCGCTGCTGGCCTCGGTAGGAATCATTGGTTTGGCCGTCGGTTTTGGCGCCCAGAACCTGGTGCGGGATGTGGTGAGCGGGTTCTTCATCCTTCTCGAGGACCAGTATGGAGTCGGCGACATCATCGAGATCAACCAAGTCGCCTCGGGCAAGGTCGAGACGCTGACGCTGCGAGTGACGGGAATGCGCGCGCTCGACGGAACCCTTCACTACATCGCCAATGGCGAGATCACACACATCGCGAACCGATCCAAGGACTGGTCGCGAGCGGTGATCGACGTCGGCGTCGCCTACAAGGAGAGCTCCGACAAGGTACGGAACACGCTCGAGCGAGTGGCCGAGGCCGCCAAGACGGACACCGAGATCGGTCGCGCCATGTATGCGACTCCCGAGATCCTCGGCGTCGAGATGCTCGGCGAGTACGACGTCACCTGGCGCGTGATAGTCGATACCAAGCCCGGAAAGCAGTGGGACGTCGGCCGGCAACTGCGCGAGCAAATCAAGTTGGCCTTCGACGAGGACGAAATCGAGATCCCCTTCCCGCACCGGGTGATGATCAGCGCCGAGGGCAACGGGACGAAGGTGGGCGCAGACGCCTAACCCTTCCTACTCGCCCGTCTGGCCGTCGATCATCTCGCGCAGGATGTCGACATGACCATTGTGGCGGGAGGTTTCCTCGATCATGTGGATCATGATCCAGCGCAGTGAGCGCTCCGACCTCGAGTGCTTCGCGATGTCCTCGGGCATCGCCCCCGACACGATGACGCGGCTCTTGGCGCACTCCCCCTTGTAGAAGTCGATGATCGACTCGGTGGAGTCGCTCTCCTCGATGCGGAACTCGGCATCGGGATCCTCGTCGCTCTTGAGGAACTCGGGATCCTGGGCCGCGAACACCTCCTGGAACCACCAGCGCTCGACGTAGCCGAGGTGCTTGACCACGCCGAGCAGGTTGGTGCCTGACACCACCATGGGGCGACGCAGTTCCTCGTCGCTCAACCCCTCGCACTTCATCAACAGCGTGTCGCGGTGATAGTCGAGGAAGGCCTCGAGCATCTCCTTCTCCGGACCGTTCGCCGGTGGGTCGACGCGGTCGTCCCGCTTGCCGGCATGAGTCAACTCAGGTGCCCTCTTGCCACTCTTCGAGGTACGCGACCTGATCCGTGGTGAGCTCGTCGATGCGGACGCCCATGGTCTCGAGCTTGAGCCGGGCGACCTCCTTGTCGATCTCTTCGGGCACCTCGTAGACCTTGTTGTCGAGCGACTCGTGGTTGCGGGCGAGCCACTCGCACGACAGCGACTGGTTGGCAAACGACATGTCCATGACCGAGGCCGGGTGCCCTTCGGCGGCGGCGAGGTTAACCAACCGGCCCTCGCTCAGCACGTAGATCTTGCGATCTCCCTCCAGCGCGAACTCGACGACCTCGTTGCGAACCTCGCGCTGCGTCGAGGACATCGCCCTCAGGCCCTTCAGGTCGATCTCGATGTCGAAGTGGCCGGCGTTGGCCAGGATGGCCCCGCCCTTCATGACCTCGAAGTGAACGTCGCGCAGCACGTGCTTGTTGCCGGTGACGGTCACGAAGATGTCGCCGAAGCGGGCCGCCTCGCGGCCGCTCATCACCCGGAACCCATCCATTGCGGCCTCGAGGGCTCTGGTCGGATCCACCTCGGTAACGATTACGCCGGCGCCGAGTCCCTTCGCCTTGCTCGCCACACCGCGGCCGCACTGCCCGTAGCCGCACACCACCACCGTCTTGCCCGCGATCAACACGTTCGTCGCTCGGATGATGCCGTCCATCGCGCTCTGCCCGGTGCCGTAGCGGTTGTCGAATAGATGCTTGGTGTCGGCGCCGTTGATGGAGATAACCGGGTAGCCGAGCACGCCCTTTGCCTCCATGGCGCGCAGCCGAATGACACCTGTGGTCGTCTCTTCGGTTCCGCCGATGATCTCGCTCAATTGATCGGAGCGCTGCGAGTGAAGGGTGAAGACGAGGTCACCCCCGTCGTCCATGGAGATCATCGGACGGCGGTCGAGCACCGCGTTGATGTGCTTGTAGTAGAGGTCGTCGGTGACACCGCGAATAGCGAAGGTGGGAATCTCGTAGGTCGCGACCAGGGACGCCGCGGTCGGATCCTGCGTGGACAACGGGTTGGACGCGGCCAGAGCCACGTCCGCACCTCCGGCCTTCAACGTTCTCATCAAGTTCGCCGTCTCCGTGGTGACGTGCAGGCATGCGGCGATCGTGATGCCCTCGAGCGGCCTCTCTTTCTCGAATCGCTCACGGATCCGTTGCAGGACGGTCATCTGGCGGTCGGCCCATTCGATGCGCAGACGTCCTTCGTCCGCGAGACCCAGGTCCCTTACGTCACCTTCGACGGTCATCTGACTGCTCCTTGACTAGTTGTCCTTGAGTCGTTGCTTGAGATCTTGGAGAACCGCCACCGGCCCGGGGTCCATTTCGTAACCGAGGCCCACGTAGATCGCGGCGAGCTGCGTAATCATGACGAGCGAGAGTAAACGGGCCAGCGCGCTGGTGCCCTCGGAGTGCACCTCGAGGATGGTGGCGACTCTCTCCTCCATCAGCTTTCGGGTGAGGTCGAATCGAAGGGCCACTCGTGGGTGTTCGCCCGAGTCGCGCAACAGCACCGCTACAAATCTGTCCCTGGTGAGCCCCGCGAGGGCGTCCCACGACTCGAGCTCGTTGTGATCGAGCTCGGGAATCACGTTGTAGAAGGCGACCGACTTCCCATACTCGTTGAGATCGCATTTGAAACGGTAGGCCGCGACGCCTCCAAGACCCGACCCCCCGTAGATAACCGGCACGCGCCCGTTCACCGACCGCGCCAGCCGTTTAGCGGGGTTCTCCTCGGTCCCGACCTCGCGCCCACACCGCTTGGCGATGTCGGCCAGCGTGGCGATGGTCTCCTCGACGTCGTCGGAGCAGTCGGGCACGAGCCCGATCTCAACCAGTACCGCAAGAATGGGCAACACCAGGAAGCCGAGCGCCGCGCGGGGTTGAAGACCACCGGGGATCCTGACATGGGCAACGGCCCCAGACGCCGCCAGGTCTCCAAGGCGGCCGCCCGAAGACACCACGACTGCGCGCGCTCCTCGGTGGTGTGCCTCTTCGAAAGCTTCGAGTGTCTCCTCCGTATCACCCGAGTAGGACACCGCAAACACGAGTGAGTTTCGGCCGATCCACTCCGGGAGCGGGCCGTAGCCCTTGATCGTCTGCAACGGGACGCCGAGGCGCGGTTCGACCACGGCCTGTACGACGTCGCCCGAGATCCCCGAACCACCCATTCCCAGCACGACGATGTTCTCCACTCCATCGGCGTTGGGAAGGTCGTCTGCTGCGGCCCCAAGCGCCCACGCCTCGCGACACTGAGCGGCGAGACCTTCGATCGCGCCGAGTACGTCGATAGAGTCGAGCTTTGCTATGGCGGAGGTGTCGTCAAGATCCCTCATCAAGCACCCGAGGCCGGCTTGGTGGCCTCATCGACGAGCATCACCGGAATGTCGTCGCGCACCGGGTAGCGGTACTTGCACTCGCCCCTACACACGATGACGCTCTCGGCTTCGATGTACTCAACCTCGCCCCTGCAGTTGGGACAAACCAGAATGTCGAGCAGCTTCTGATCTAAAGCCATCGTTCAATCGCCTCCCCTGATAACGCCCAGCACTTCGTCGCGCTTGGTCTCCATCAGTGGTCGTGTGCGAGCTTCGAGATTGAGGCGTAGCAGCGGCTCGGTGTTCGAAGCGCGGCAGTTGAACCACCAGTCCTCATATTCGACGGTCAGTCCATCGGTACGGTCCTGTTTGCCGTCTGAATAGGTCTTCGCGAGCTCTTCGATCATGAATTGCTGATTCGAGACCTCTGAGTTGATCTCGCCCGAGTCCTCGTAGCGACGAAACGGCTCGAGCGTCTCGGACAAGGGTCTGTCCGCAGCCGACATCGCCTCGAGCACGAGCAGCGCGGCGATCATCCCTGAGTCCGCTCGGAAGTTGTCCCTGAAGTAGTAGTGGCCCGAGTGCTCGCCGCCGAAAATCGCTCCGGTCTCGGCCATCACGCCTTTGATGAAGGAGTGTCCCACGCGAGTGCGAATGGGGACGCCGCGGTTCTCGGTGATCACTTCGGGGACGGTCCACGAGCAGATGAGGTTGTAGATGACCTTCTCGCCGGGGCTCTTGCTGAGCAGCGTGCGCGCGACCATCGCCGTGGTCAACGATCCCGAAATCGGAGCCGCTGTCTCGTCGACCAAGAACATGCGGTCGGCATCCCCATCGAAGGCGATGCCGGCGTCGCAGCCATGCTCGAGCACCGCGGCGCGAAGGTCCTTGATGTTGTCCTCCTCGATGGGGTTCGCAGGATGATTCGGGAAGGTCCCATCCAGCTCGAAGTACAGAGGAACGACCTCGAAGGGAAGCTGCTCGAACACCAGGGGCACGGTCTTGCCCGCCATGCCGTTGCCCGCGTCGATCGCCAGCTTCAGCGGCTTCAGTGTGGTTTCGTCCACGAAGCTGCGGCAATGAGCGGCGTAATCTTCGAGGACGTCGGCCTCCTCGGTGCGGGGCTGGGTTGGCTCTACAGGACGGGCGGCTCCCGCTTGAATCTCGGCCATGCCCGACTCGGAACCGATCGGTACCGCCCGGGCCTTGCACATCTTCAGGCCGTTGTAGCGAGCCGGGTTGTGCGACGCCGTGAACATCACGCCCGGCAGGTCGAGCTTGCCGGAGGCGAAATAGAGAGCGTCGGTGCTCACCTCGCCGATATCGACCACCGTCGACCCGGCGGCGGTGGCACCCTCGGCGAACGCTCCGGACAGAGCCGGCGACGAAGACCTCATGTCGCGCCCGATCACCAGTCGGTCATGCTGGACGAAACGGGCGAACGCGGCACCAATACGGCGGGCCACGTCTTCGTTGAGCTCCTCGGGATAGACCCCGCGCACGTCATAAGCCTTGAAGATCGCGTTCAGGTCGTTCGTCACCGGCCGAGTCTAAAGCGGACCGCCGGGCGAGGATAAAAAAAGCATTGACGGCTGCGGTTCGGGCTGCAAGGCTCGCGATCACATGATCAAGGAACAGGTCTTGCTCGAGGATCAAGAGTGGCGCGAACACGCGGCCTGCCTCGATTTCCCCGCAGTCCTGTTCTTTGGATTCGACGAGACCGAAGCGCCGGCCGAGAAGCGCATAAGAGAAGAGCAGGCAAAGACGGTGTGCATCGAATGCCAGGTGCGTCAGGAGTGCCTGGACTACGCCCTATCCGCCCGTGAGTCACACGGCATCTGGGGCGGGATGACCGACGTCGAGCGTCGCCGCCTCAGCAACCGCACCCCCTAGTCGCCGGCACCACCTGCAAACGCCGGTTCGTGCTGCGGTTATCTTCTGGCGGTGCCCGACCTGCGCCCGTCGCCAACCCATGCCGCGCTCAAGATCCTGAACCGGCTGCGCGCCCGGGGCGTCGGTGAAGTGCTGGCACTGGGAAGAGACCGCGTTAGCGAATACATCTCATCGTCGGAAGAGCTGATCATCCTGGCCCGAGCGAGCGGCGGACCTTCACCTCCGTCGGAGGATCTCCGGTTCCAGGATGCGACTGCCGCCGACGGGGCTCGCTACGCCCGAGATATCGGCACCGATTCCGCCTCCACTTTCTCAGCTCGCCTGGCTAACGACACTCACTGCTTCCTGGTTTGCTCCGGCGAGAAAGTCCTCCACGCCACGTGGGTGACCACGCGCGCAGCGTGGACCCGCGAGCTGCGCGGCTACTTCATCGTCCCGCCCGGTGACTGTTACGTGTACGAATCGTTCACGCGAGGAGATGCCCGCGGCAAGGGCGTTTACCCCTTCGCGCTCAAGAGCATCTGCGCCTGGGCCTCGACCGAAAACCTTCGAAGGATCTGGGTAGGGGTCGAGGCCGGCAACGGTGCGTCGCTTCGCGCCGTGGGGAAGGCGGGATTCGAGCCCCAGCTAACCATCACTTTTCGGCGCAACGTCGGCCGGCTCGAGGTGAGTGGAGGGAAGTGCCCGGACGAAGCTCCAGAGACCCTGTGCTTCAGCGAGACCATCTGAGGGGGGCTGCGGGGCTCAGGGCTCGCCCTTAAGCGATGCGAGCAGTAGTCTGAGCGGCATAGGGGGATCGGGGGACTCGTTTCGTCTGGAGACCATCAGACCTGCGGGCGCTCGGAGTCCGATTCTGATTCGCGTGCCGCCGTGCGGGGCAACCCGCCGTCGGCGCAGACCGGCACGACCCCCTCAACTGGCACCTGTTGCCGGTTCGAATCGGGAAGAAGCGCCGAGCGCCCGCACCCTTTCCGCAACATCAAAGAGGCCGCCCTAGGGGCGGCCCTTGTCGTTCTGCCGTTTGCGGAGAAGCGCTAGCGCCTGGCGGCGAGTCCCAGCACCTTGTCGAGGGCGATCGGGCCCCCCGAGTTCTCCCACCACTTCGATTCGCACTTGCGGCACGAATAGAACTGAACAGTCTCGGCATCCGTGAGTCGAATCTCGATGTGGATGCAGTCCTCGCCGTGGCAATCCGGACAGTTCATCTCCCTAAGTCCTCTCACAATCTTTAACTCCGCCCCAGTGGAGTTGCTGAGGTGATCATCGGCATGTTCGGGGCGCGGGCAAATACGTAATCAAGGCGCATCTCAGCACCTCAAAAAGGACGATTCAGTCCTTAAACCAGAGTCGTTTCGCCGGCCAGGAACAGTGGAGGAGCCGTGCGCCGATCCTCGAGCAACCACCCCCGCGGAGGAATCAGGCGGTCGGCACACGAGGGGCAGAGA
>JBOGWU010000281.1:0-7967 GCA_050693935.1 Actinomycetota bacterium
GGTACCTCTATCGCGAGATCCTCGGGGGCGGGTCGGGCGGTCGTTACTACGCCGACGGATCGGACACGATCCACGTGGTGCCCGATTCCAAGAACATGCCCGCGGAGTTCATCGAGACGAGCTTTCCCGCGCGCGTCGAGAGGCTTGCGCTGGCGACGGATTCGGGAGGAGCGGGCCAGTACCGGGGCGGTCTCGGGTATCGCAAGGAGATCCGCGTGCTCTCCGACGCGACCTTCCTGTCCATCGCCGACCGCTCGATCCTGTCGTGCTGGGGGCTGCGTGGTGGCCGGGCCGGCGAACCGTTCCGAGTGACCATCGATCCCGGGGGCCCGAACGAGCGCGTGCTCTCGGGGTTGGCCGACGACGAGCCGGTTAAGGCCGGCGAGGTAGTACGCATCGAGACCACGGGCGGCGGGGGATGGGGCGATCCCCTAGAGCGCGATCCCGCCTCGGTGGCGCTCGACGTGCGCCAGGACAAGGCGTCGGCCCGAGCCGCCCGGTCCTCCTACGGCGTGGTGCTGATCGATGCTGAGGTGGACTCGGCCGCGACCAAAGCGTTACGCGAGTCGCTGCGCGCCGGGCGCGCCGAGTTGCCTTTCTTCGATCGTGGGCCCGGCTACGAGCGCCTGTCCGGAGGCCGCACTCAGGCGGAGGTCGACCGGTTGTGAGCAGAGCCCTCACGCCGAATTGGAAACGTGTATGCCCGATCTGCTGATTGTCAGGCGCGACACCTATTTCGACTCGGTGACGCTGATGCTGGCGTCGCGCGACGCCGAGGAGGTCGCCGGAGTCTCCTTTGCCGCGGCGGTGACCGCGACGCCCGTCAACGTCGACCTGCTCGAGGCACAGGGCTTTGATCCGACCAGCCAGAACCTCGGCCCGAACGACCTCGTGGTCGCGGTGCGCGCCGACGACGAGGATGCGGCGAGCGCGGCCCGGCAAGCGATCGACGCGCGCCTAGCTCACACCGGCGACGTTGGGCCAAGCGAAGGGGCCGGCATCGCGGCGCGCTCGTTTCGTTCGATAGTTCGCTCGAGCCCCGAATCGAGCATCGCCTTCATCTCGGTGCCGGGGCGCTTCGCGACCGCCGAGGTCGCGGACGCGCTCGAGGCCGGACTCAACGTGTTCTGTTTCTCGGACGGCCCAACCCTCGAAGACGAGGCCCTGCTCAAACGACGCGCGCTCGAGCGCGGACTGCTGTTCATGGGGGCAGATTGTGGGACGGCGATCATCGATGGCATCGGGCTCGGCTTCGCAAACGCGGTCACGCAAGGATCTCTCGGAATTGTGGGAGCGTCGGGAACGGGGATCCAGGAGGTTACCTGTCTCCTCGACTCGGCGGGTGTCGGGATCAGCCACGCGCTGGGCGTCGGCGGGCGCGACCTCAGTCGCGTCGTTGGCGGAGCGATGACGCTGCGCGCGCTCGAGCTCCTCGAAGGGGACGACTCCACCGAAGCTATCGTCGTCATCTCGAAGCCGCCCGATGCCGAGGTCGCGGCGCGCGTGGTCGAGGCCGCCGGGCGGGCGAGCAAGCCTGTGGTGATGGGGTTCCTGGGGATGGACGAGCCCGAGATCGACGCGCCCGCCAACGTCACGCTGGCTCGCTCGCTGGAGGTGGCGGCCGAGCATGGAGCCCGCCTCGTCGGAGGTGCGATTGACCCGGCGCTGCCCCTTCCCGACCAAAGGACGCCTGGTTTCGTGCGGGGGCTCTTCTGCGGCGGGTCGCTGTGCTACGAGGCGATGCTGGTGGTTGCCGAAAGTGGCCGTGCGATCGCCTCCAACGTCCCCCTGAAGCCCGAGTGGCGGCTGGCCGATGTCGCGACCAGCGAGGCCGACACCTTCATCGACTTCGGCGAAGACGAGCTCACCGAGGGACGCGCTCACCCCATGATCGATCCCTCGCTGCGCAACGAGCGACTCGAGCGGGAGGCGCAGGACCCCTCGGTGGGGGCGCTCGTCCTTGACGTGGTGCTCGGGTACGGCGCGCACCCAGACCCCGCGGCCGATCTAGCGCGCGTCATTAGCGGCGCGCGGGACCGGCGCGGGGACGACCTGACCATCGCGGTCGCCCTGTGCGGCGCGGCGGGCGATCCCCAGGACGTGGCCGGCCAGGCGGCGCAGCTGAGCGCGGCGGGCGCGTTCGTGACGCGCAACTCGGCGCATGCGGCGCGCGTCTGCACCAGGGCCGTGTCCGCTGCGGGGCAACCATGACCGAGCCACTGCTCGGACGCCCTCTTCACGCGGCAAGCGCGGGGGTCGAGCTCTTCAACGACGAGCTCGAACGCCAGGGCGTGCCGGTCGAGCGCGTCGACTGGCGCCCGCCCGCGGCCGGTTCCGAGGGCGCGCTGGCGCGCCTGGCTCCGAGCTCGGCCCGGATCGCCGAGGCGAACGACGAGGCGCTCGCGCGGCTGCAGTCGGCCAGGCCGATGATTACCGGAATCGGGCGCGCCGGCGATCTCGTCGACGCGATGGACGAGCGCACCTTTCTGCACGCGGGGCCCCCGATCGAGTGGCCCGACATGTCGGGGCCGCTGCGTGGCGCGATCATTGGGGCGGCCCTTTACGAGGGCCTGGCGGACTCTCCCGAATCGGCCGCGGACGCCGTTGCGCGCGGGGAGTTCAGCTTCGTGCCGTGCCACGAGCGCGGCGCGGTGGGTCCCATGGCCGGCGTGGTCAGCCACTCCATGCCGATGTGGATCGTCACCAACGAGCCCGTTGGCAACCGGGCGCTGTGCACCTTGAACGAAGGACTCGGCAAGGTGCTCCGCTACGGCGCGTACGACGGAGAGGTGCTGGATCGCCTTTCCTGGATGCGCGACGTCCTGGCCCGGGTGCTGCGCGCTGCACTGGAAGAGTTCGGTGAGCCGCTCGACCTGCGCGGGATGATCGCGCACGCGCTGCAGATGGGCGACGAGGGTCACAACCGCAACCGGGCGGGAACCTCGCTACTGTTGCGCGAGCTGGTTCCCGCGCTGCTCATCATCGACGAACCGACGGGCGATACGGTGGCGGCCTCACGCTTCATCTCCGGGAACGACCACTTTTTTCTGAATCTCGTCATGGCCGCCGGAAAGGCGACCGCGGATGCGGCCGCGGGAATCGAAGGCTCCTCGATCGTGGTCGCGATGGCGCGCAACGGAACCGAGTTCGGGGTCAGACTCTCCGGCACGGGCGACGGCTGGTTCACGGGTCCCGCCGGCGAGGTCGACGGCCTCTATCTCCCCGGGTTCAGCGCCGCCGACGCCAACCCCGACATCGGCGACAGCACCATCACGGAGACCATGGGCATCGGCGGCATGGCGATGGCCGCGGCGCCCGCCATCGTGCGCTTCGTCGGAGGCAGCCCTGGTGACGCGCTGGACGCGACTCGGTCGATGTACGAGATCACCTGGGGCGAAAGCGAGCACTACCAGGTCCCGTCGCTGGGCTTCCGCGGCACCCCGCTCGGGATCGACTGCCGGGCGGTCGTTCATTCGGGAGTTCTTCCGGTCGTGAACACCGGCATCGCGCATAGAGAGGCGGGGATCGGGCAGGTGGGGGCGGGGCTCGTCGATCCGCCGATGCAGGCGTTCGTCGCCGCCACCCAGGCCCTGGCCGACGCGCTGTGAGCTCGTTCACCCAGACTCGGTTGGCGGCTCACGCGGTGGCCGCACCTCTGTTGAGCTTCCTTGATCGCGCCGTATCACTCGAGGTCTCGGTGCTGGGGTCGTCATCGACCAGCGCGTATCTCCTGACCGGTGATTTCGTCATCGCAGTGACGGCGCGCGCGGTCCCACTCATGCCCAACGGGCTCAGCCTGAGCCAAAGCCGCGGACTCGATGTCTTTCGTGCGGGAGCGCGAGCGCAAGTGACCGGCGACGAGATCAAGTCGGACGGAGTCGTCGTCGCGCTGGCTCGCGCCGAGGTATGCGAGTCCGGCGTGGCCCGCAACGAGAGCTACCGCGCGGAGGATGTAGCCAGGCGGGGGAGGGATCTGTGCGGCGCGCTCGGATTCGATGCTTCGGCGGATCTCGGTGAAGTACTGGCTCGGGTTCGTCCGGAGCTGGCCGCGGCCGGCGGCGTGCGGGGGGCGCGCGCGCTGATCGATTCGCTGCGGCGTCGCGACCCTGGACCGGCCGCGGAGGCGTCGCTCGAGCTGGTCGGACGGGGCCCGGGGTTGACCCCCGATGGAGACGACCTCCTTGCGGCGACCGCCGCGGCCATCGTCGCCTTCAAGCACCCCGCCGGCCTCGACGGCGAAACCGCGACTTCGATGCGCGCCGCCATGCTCCCGGTGGAGCTGCGGCGGCGCACCGGCTCTTTGTCGGCGACGTTGCTGCATCTCGCTGTCGAGGGTCAGGTGATCGAACCGGTGCGGTCGCTACTCGATCTTTCGGCCGGCGAGCAGTCCTGGGGCCGCGCGCTCGCGCGGCTTCAGCGCATCGGTCACGGTACCGGACGCACGTATGCGTTGGGCTGCGCACTCGCCGCGTTGTCGCTGTCACAACCGATACCAGCAGTCGACCAAACCAACGCCGAGGAAAGGAACTTCACATGAAGGTGCTCGACCTCTCGCAGGACTTCAGCATGCACACGCCCGCGTTCGCCAGCTACGACGGACCCTCGATCAAATGGATCAAGAGGTTGGCGTTCGACATGGCCGGGGGCCAGGAGATGACCTCGACCCTTCACGTCGGAACCCATCTCGATGCCCCCGCACACTTTCTCTCGGGTGGGAAGTTCATCGCGGATCTCCCCATCGATTTCCTGGTCGGACCGGCGTGCGTGGTGGACCTCGAGAAGATGGGCATCGGCGACTTCGAGCTCTACGGCCCCGAGCATTTCGAGCGGTGGGAATCCGAAACCGGTCACTCCATCGACCGAGGGGACATTGTCGTGATTCACACCGGCTACCACCGCCACTACCCGGAGAATTGGATCGATCGATCGGAAACCGACGAGACGAAGTACTTCATCCGGCACCCGGGACCGACGCGAGAGTTCGCCGAGTGGGTGCTGGATCGAGGCGTCCGCTGGCTCGCCGTGGACGTGGGCACGGCCGATCACCCCATGAACACGGTTATCAGGAAGATGCGTCCGGACGAGGCCGCCGACGCAGAGGCCAAGCTCGGGCGTTCGCTGGACGAGGTCTTTCCCAAGCCCGACTACCAGATCATGCACACCCTGCTATTCCCGCACGACATCGTTCACATCGAGAACCTGGGCGGTGACATCGACAAGGTGCTCGACCAGAAGGTGACCTTTGGCTGTTTCCCGTGGCGCTTCGTCGGCGGCGAGGCCGCGTTCTGCCGGGCGGTGGTGTTCGAGGAATAGGGCTTGGGCGGTCCGTCACCGAGTTGTGGCGACCGTCGCCGTTGCCGGCACCCACACGTTATGGCCGAGGTGTTTGCTTGAACTTGGCGCCGTAACGATGGGGCGCTCCCTTGACGATCGATCGGAGCCCAAGGTCAGGGCTCGGGCGGCTTGAGCTTGCCCGCCTTGCGATCCCGCTCGGTCTTGGCCTGATGGCAGCGATAGCAACGCGGCTTGAGGTTGCCGGTGGAGGAGGGTCCCAGCGCGACGCGCGGCTCCACGTGATCGAACTCGGGCCTGAGGCGATTACCGCAATCCACGCACAGCACTCCGTCGAATTCGGGCGGCTCCCCCAACTCCAGGGCCGTACGCACCTCGACCGAGGGATCGCGTGACCAACGCTTGAAGTTGCGTAGGTCCACCCCGTCGAAGAACACGCCGTTCAGGAAAGCATCTTGGGCGATCTCTCTGGCGACCTGAGGCGCCACCGGACCGACGCCGGGGATCTTGCACACCTCGCCCTCACGCACGTCGATCCAACCCCGTTTGGCGACCTCGTGGCTCACCAGCACCACCAGCTCGGGCCGCTTGGCTCGCCCTTTGCCGGAGCCCGACAGCAGCGCCGCATAGGCATCGGCTAGATGGCGCTCGAAGGGCTCCTTTTCCCCACCGGCCTTGGCTCTGCGAGCGAGCCGCTGGGCCTCGGCCTCGGCGCGCGCCACGATGGGCGAACCGACGTGCGGCTCGAGCTCCATGTGGATATGAACCATCCCCAGCTCATCGCCGTGACTACGCGCGGAGCGTGCCGCGTGCTGCCGCTCGGCAAGTCCTGCGTGCTGCTCGGCTTCCAGCTTGGCCTTGCGCGCCCTCTCGCGAAGCACGTGGAAGGACTCGGTCTGGGCAACATTCAGTAACTCGGGGGCGCAACCGGGAGCGGATTCCTCGGCTTTGGCGATCTCGGCGGCCTGATCGAGGGAGACCTCGCCGTGCTTGAGGGCGTCTTCCAGCGGCGCCGAACCACTGAGCACCTTGCCGGTGGCGATGGTGTCCTTGGCCTTGCCGGTTGAACTCCCTGTGGTCCGCGCGATCTCGGATGCGTCGTCGATCCGGCGCGCCAGCGCGGCCACTCCGAAGGCGGCTAGTCGCTGCGCCCGCGCATAGGTCTTGAGTTGCTCACGGGCCGCGGCCAGGGTCAGCAGCTCGGGCTCGAGGTTGGCGTTGGCCTTCTCGAGCGAAGTGACGGCCTCGTCAACATGACTGCTTTTCATAGCCATCATTCTGACGATGAGTTGTGACAAGGTTTGGCCCGATTCGGGTCCTTGGAGAAGAAACTTCAGGAGTTTCTTCTCCATCTCGGGAAGGACAGCTTAGTGAGTCAGGTTGCCGGCGCGGTCCACCACCTTTAGTGGGAAGCGCAAGGCAAAGGTCACCACGCCGGTGCCCGACTCAACGTCGATGGTGCCTCCGACCGCCTCGGCCAGCCGAAGCGCGATGTAGAGCCCCAGCCCGACACCGGATGAGCGCGCCTCGGGCCCGCGTTGGAAGAGTTGAAAGAGCATCCGAGAATCGACGCCCTCCGGGAGCGCCCCCGCATTTATCACCAGAATCGAGATTCGCTCGTCCTCGATGAATGTGTTCACCTCGATCGGCGAGTTGCTGGGCGAATGTGCGATCGCGTTTTCGATGAGGATACCCAGCGCTCCCTGGATCGAACTGGCGTCGGCCTTCACGGTGATGTCGGGGACATCGTCTACTACGAGAACATCCTGGTCCCCGAAGCCCTTGACTCCATGGGCTACCAGCTCTTGGAGAGGTATCTCCTGTTCGATGTTGGCGAGTTCGGCGCGCGCCCCGATGAGCAAGCGATTGATGAGATGAGCGAGCTGGTTGGCGCGGTCGACCGCGGAGTTCAGCATCGAATCGCGCAAGTCACCGCGCAGGGCGGCATCATGCTTCTGAAAGGTCTTGAGCGTGCCCATGATCGCGGTGAGTGGTGTCTTGAGCTCGTGCGACACCATCGCCAGGAACATCTCTTTGACTCGCTGAGCCTCCCGCAGAGCCTCTACCGTCTTGGCGTCCGCGAGCGCGATGCTTACGTGCTCCGCGAACGACAGCAGGACCTCTTGCTCGACCTGGCTGTAGCGACGCCCTCGCCGGTAGGTCGACACGACGAGGCTCCCCATCGGCTGGCCGTGTTCGTGAACGGGAGCCGCCATCGCACTCTGCAGGCCGTCCTGCTTGAACGCCCCCACGACGTTGGTCTCCTTGTCGTACTCGTACAAGGTGACGAGCCGGTTTTCGCTAACCGCGCGCCCACCGGCGCCCTCACCCACTCGCGAGCGCTGCACCTTGGCGAGCATGTGCGAAGGGACACCAAGCTCGGCCTTGACCTCGATGATTTCAGGATCGTCCGTATCGACCAGCCGCACGCCGACGACCTCATCTCCGATCAGCTCACGGGCTCCGAAACAGATGGCGTCGAGGACCTCTTGAAACGGTGCGCGGTGGCTGATCGAGCGCTGGATGCGCGACAGCCTCTCGAACAGGCGCTGACGTTCGATGAGTGAGTCCAGCAGGCGGACGTTCTCGACCGCCTGGCGATGGCCGCGCTCGGACGACTGCCTCTCGCTGTCGCGAGCTCGCCACATCCTCAGAAAGAGGTCGAGGCTGGAGGC
>JBOGWU010000282.1:0-20826 GCA_050693935.1 Actinomycetota bacterium
GGCGAGAGTGGCTGAGCCGCTGCTCGAGCTCCAGAGCGTCGTCGTCCGCTACGGAGGGATCGAGGCCGTCAGGGGCGTCTCGATCACGGTGGGCGAAGGGGAGTTTGTCACCCTTATCGGCGGCAACGGCGCGGGTAAGTCGACGACGCTGAGAACCATATCGGGAGTAAAGCGCCTGTCAGAGGGGGAGATTCGTTTCCGCGGAACTCGCATCGACGCGCTCCCATCCCACGAGATCGTCGAGCTGGGTTTGTCCCAGGTCCCCGAGGGCAGGCATATCTTTCCGCGCATGAGTGTGAGAGAGAACCTCTCGATGGGCGCGTTCAGCCGCAGCTCAAAGGCGGCAGCCGAGGACTACGATCGCGCATTCGAACTCTTCCCGGTCCTGAAGGAACGCGAGAAGCAGCTGGGCGGGACCCTGTCGGGAGGCGAGCAGCAGATGTTGGCCGTGGGGCGTGCGCTCATGTCACACCCCAAGCTGCTCATGCTGGATGAGCCATCGATGGGACTCGCCCCGAAGTTCGTCGAGCGGATCTTCGAACTATTGGGCCTCATCCACGAGCAGGGCACAACCATCCTGCTCGTGGAACAGAACGCCCAGCTCGCCCTGCAGATGGCCGACCGTGGCTACGTCCTCGAGACGGGCGAGATCGTGCTCGAGGACGAGGCCGGCAAGCTGCTCGGCAACGACCAGGTGCGAAAGGCATACCTGGGCGAGGAGTAACCTCTCTGATTGCCGTGACGGTGAGCTCGTATCTCGGGAGGTTTCTCAGTTGAAATCCATCAAGCGTTTTTCTGTGCTCCTGGCGCTGCTCCTGGCGTTGACGATGACGGCGGCGGCGTGTGGAGAGGAAGAGCCCACGACGTCGGCCGGAGGCGCCGAGGAAGAGGAGGCGTCCGAGGGCGAAGAGCCGACCTACGTGACCGAGGGTCAATTGACGGTCGGCTCGGACATTCCCTATCCGCCCTTCGAGTTCGAGGACGCAGGCACCCTGACGGGATTCGACGTCGATATCGTGCGGGAGATCGCGGACAAGCTCGGAGTGGAGAATCCCGACGAGGCGTGGATCTCGACCGACTTCGGAACCATCTTCACGCAGCTTGCGTCGGGCACCAAGTTCGACATCGTGGCGGCGGCGGTGACCGCTTACGCTCCCGAGGGCACCCCTGCGGCCGAGACCGTGGCCGAGCGCGTCGAAGTCGTCGACTTCTCGGTTCCCTTCTATCCATCGCTCCAGTCGCTCACCGTTGACAGTGAGGCGAACCCCGACATCACGGGTGTCGACGCGCTTCCCGAGGGGGCCAAGGTCGGAGTGCAGCGGGCCACCACGGGTGCCTTCTATGCCGAGGAGGAACTCACCGGAGCGGAGCTGGTCTCCTTCGAGAAGGCCCCCCAGATGTACCAGCAGCTCCAGGCAGGCTCGCTCGACGCGATCTTCAACGACCTCCCGGTGACTCTCGAATCCATTAAGGACAAACCCGGCCTCGAGGTGGTCGAGCAGGTCGAGACGGGCGAGGAGTACGCGATCGCGGTCAGCAAGGACAACCCCGCGCTGCTCGAGGAAATCAACGCGGCACTCAAGGAGATGTTCGACGACGGGACCTACGCGGAGATCTATTCGAAGTACTTCCCCGAGCAGGTTCTGCCCGACTACGCATCCGAGTAACAGGGTCGCATAGGCAACTAACTCACAGGAGGAACCATGGCCGTCCAAGCCGCGGAGCGGCCCCCCTCGGGCGTGGCGCCGATCAGGCGCGACAGCACCATCGCTTCGCTCGTCGCCGTCGGCCTCGGCGCCGTGTCGCTCGCGACGCTCTTCATCGGCGCTCTGGTTGTGCTGGGTATCCACGGGTTCGTGCCGCGGGAAGCCCTCGTGAAGGGTTTCAAGTCGCACGAGCTGGATGCGGTGCTGCTTGCGGGGACGATCATCGGATTGCTCGCGGTGGGGTGGGGTGTCGCTCGCTTCTCAAAGACGACGACCAAGATCAGCCGCGAGGAGTGCATAGCCGGTGCCGTGCTGGGCGGCGAGGCAGTGATCGTCGGAGCATTCCTATTCTGGTTCGTCAACGGCGACAAGATCGAGCTATTCGTGGTCAGCTTCCTGGATTTCGACCGGCTGGCTCCACTCATGGGAGACTTCCTCAACGGAGCCAAGAACACCATCATCCTGGCGTTCTCGTCCGAGTTCTTCGGGATCATCCTGGGCCTGGCGTTGGCGATTTTCGCCATCAGCAAGCGTGGTGTAGTGCGGGCACCGGCGCGCGCGTATATCAACTTCTTTCGCGGTACTCCTCTCATCTGGCAGCTGATTTTCATCGGCATCGGGCTGCCGATCGGGCTGGGCCTGGATATCGACACCTTTAAGGCTGGCATCATCGCCTTTAGCCTCAATGCGGGCGCTTATTTGGCCGAGGTGTTCCGCGCAGGAATCCAATCGATCGAGCGGGGGCAACTCGAGGCGGCTCGCGGCCTGGGCATGTCGTACATGCAGGCCATGCGCTACGCGATCCTTCCCCAGGCGATTCGCCGGGTGATCCCGCCGCTGATGAACGAGTTCGTGATCCTCATCAAGGACACCGCGCTCATCATTGTGCTCGGGCTCTCGTCCGCCCAGCGCGACCTGATGAACGTGGGCGATCAGGCGGTGGCCAACGACTTCAACGCGACGCCCTACATCATGACCGCCCTCGGCTACCTCGCGATCACCCTGCCGCTGATCCGGATCGTCAACCTGCTCGAGAAGCGATTGCACAGCGGTCTGCTTGGAGTCGGAGCGTGACGACCCCACTCATCGAGATAGAGAAGCTGAACAAATGGTTCGGCAATGCCCATGTGCTGAGGGACATCGACCTGAGCATCGAGACGGGCAAGGTCAACGTCGTCATTGGGGCGTCCGGATCGGGGAAATCGACCTTGTTGAGATGCATGAACCTACTCGAGGAACCGACTTCAGGACGGGTCGTCTTCGAAGGCAGGGAGATCACCGACGTCCGGGTGAACCTCGACGAGGTCAGGACTCACATCGGGATCGTGTTTCAGGCCTTCAACCTCTTTCCTCACATGAATGCGCTGGGAAACATAACGATCGCCCTGCGCAAGGTCTTGAACCTGAAGGAGCGGGAGGCAGAGGAGCGCGCGCTCAAGGAGCTCGCGCACGTCGGGCTCGAGGACAGGGCCGACGCCCATCCGAGTCAGCTCTCGGGGGGACAGCAGCAGCGAGTGGCGATTGCCCGTGCGCTGGCCATGCGGCCAAAGCTGATGTTGTTCGACGAGGTCACCTCGGCGCTCGACCCCGAGCTGGTGAAAGAGGTGCTCGACACGATGAAGCGACTCGCCGACGAGGGCATGACCATGGTGGTCGTAACTCACGAGATGGGCTTCGCGCGCGAGGTGGGCACTCGCCTGCTCGTGATGGACGACGGCAAGATCATCGAGGACGGCGTGCCCAAGGAGATCTTCGCCACCCCCCGCAACGAGCGGACCAAGTCGTTCCTGCAGCACGTCCTTTAGTTGGAGGGGTAGTGCGAAAGACCAAGACGGAGCTCGAACTGAGCTCGATCGCCGAGGAGATCGTCGAGTGTCGTAGGTGTCCTCGTCTGGTTGAGTGGCGCGAGAGGGTGGCGCACGAGAAGGTCGCTCGCTTCGCCGATCAGGACTACTGGGGCAGACCCGTTCCGGGTTACGGGGATCCGAAGGCGACCCTGCTCGTGATCGGTTTGGCCCCCGCGGCTCATGGCGGCAACCGTACGGGCCGCATCTTTACCGGAGACCGGTCGGGAGACTGGTTGTTCGCCTCGATGCACCGGACCGGCTGGGCAAATCAACCGGCCTCGGTGTCGCGAGACGACGGGCTCGAGCTTCTTGGTTCCTACGTGGCCGCGATCGTCCGTTGCGCTCCGCCCGGCAACAAACCAACGACCGTCGAGCGCGACACCTGTATCGGCTATTTCGTGCACGAGCTCAGGGCCCTGACCACAGTGAAAGCCGTCGTCGCTCTCGGGAGCTTCGCCTGGGACGGCTTTCTGCGCGCCCACGTCGAACTTGGACGCGCACGGCCCCGGCCCAAGCCGAAGTTCGGGCACCTCGCCGAATGCGATCTGGGCGACTACCTGCTCATCGGCTCGTTCCACCCCAGCCAGCAGAACACCTTCACCGGGAGGCTCACCGAGCCCATGCTCGATGCGGTCTTCGAGCGGGCCCGGGCCTGCTCACAGTGATCCGCCCACATTGAGGTAGCTGCAACTTTCTCCGAACTCGGGTTGTCTGTTGAGGTGATGAGGCGAGCCCACCGCGATCTCGAGTTCGAGTCCTTCTACGCGGCCGAGGCGGCGGCCATGCACAGGCTTGCCCGGCTGATGATGGCCGATGCCGAACGCGCCGCAGAACTGGCTCAGGAGGCTCTCTTGAGGGCCTACACCTCGTGGCACCGCATTCGCTCGCAGAACCCGGCTCCTTACGCGCGCCGCATCCTGATCAATCTGTGCCGCAACGACTACCGCCGGCTGTCGCTCGAACGCACACGCCGCCCGGACCCCCAGGGCGACACTCGGGACCACTCCGATCGCGTAACCGAATCCATGCGAATCGCGCAGGTTCTCGAACAACTCAGCCCGGTTCGCCGCGCGGTCATCGTGCTTCGTTTCTTCGAGGACCGCCCGGAGGCCGAGATCGCGGAGATTCTCGACCGCCCGCTTGGAACGGTGAAGTCGGACATTCACCGAGCGCTTAAGACCCTTCGTCCGCTGCTAGACGATGGAGTGAGAGGAAGATCATGAACTTCGAGGACCGCCTCCGAGATCACCTAACGGCCGCCGCCCGCCGGCCCGCCCAAGTGCCTTCATGGAGCCGCTTTGCTCCCTCCGCCCACCGTCGCTTGCGACTGCGCCGGCTCGCGGCGGCGGGGGCCGCGGCCCTCATCGGGGTGGCCACGCTGTCGGCTTATGCCGCGCTGGCCCCGAGCGATCGGCGCGCCGCCGATATCGCCCACCGCCCCAGGACCCTCGTCAGCAACTGCGGGAGTGCGGAGCCGCCGAGCACCGGGCCGCTCGGCGCGGTTGCGCTGCTGCGAGGCACCACGGCGGCGTTGGTGGACGTGACCTCGCGGGACGAAACCGTCCTCGTCGACGATGCCCGGTCCGCCGATGATGGGGGCGGGATCTCGTTCAGTCCCAGCGGGGCGTGGGTCGCGATCGACGGACGCCGCCTCGTGCCCGCCCGAGGTGGAGAGCCGTGCCTGCCGGCGGGGTCCGAAGCACATTCGCTCGCCTGGTCACCCGCGGAGGATGTCTTCGCCGTGCAGCGCGCGGACGGACTGTGGGTAGGACCCCCCGACGGTTCCCTGGAGCGGATTGTGGGTGGCGCTCTCGAGGTGACCAGTTTCACTTTTGATCCCTCCGGCGACCGCGTTGCGCTTGCTGCGACGGCGGTGGATGGAGAGCGGCTGGTGATGGTGGCGGAGATCGACGGGGGATCGGTCGAAGAGATCAAGAGCTACGGCGTGCGTAGCGGTGTCGTGCCCAAGATCGCGGGATGGTCTCCCGACGGAGAGTGGGTCTTTTACTGGACTGAGTTCGATTCGGCCTCGCTGAGCGCCGACGGGGCGCCCCTGGTGGCGCTGCGCTCCGGGGGAAGGGTCGTCCAGGTCGTCGACGTCATGCTGACCGAGCGCGACCTCCTCGACTGGTGTGGTGAAACCCTGGTCGCAAGCGCAGGAGGTGGACGGAGCATCACCGAGGGAAAGCGGCTCATCGTCGCCGATGGACCCGATTGGTCTCCATCGGAGATCGCCGAGCAACCCGGAGGGTCGGTCTTCTACCCCGACTGCGCGAGCAACGGAACCGCCGTCACTGCGACCTTCACCGAAAATCGCTTCGAGCCTCGCTTCGGTATCGCGCCGCGACGACTCACCATGGTCGGCCTCCATGGGGACGCATCCGTGAGCCTGGGCCCGGGGGAGGGCGGACGGTGGAGCAAGAGCGGTAACGAGCTGCTGTTCGTGAGGCGCCGGCTGCGCCCCCTCGGCCCCGCGCGCCTGATGCTCGGCCCCATCGGCTCCGAGCCCCTCGAGCTCGCTCCTCTCGGCCGGGTGGCAAGCCGCTACGGCGACTACGATTACGACCGCCGCTTCGACTGGTTCCAACCGTGACCATTCTCCAAAGGAATTGTCCGCGACAATGCCCCGAAGCGATCGATCGAGGGGATTGATATATGGCTGAGGAGAAGCAGGTCGCCTGGCTGGTGACCCCCAAGGAGGCACCGGTCATGGGTTCGGATGGAATCCTCTTGGGTGAGGTGAGAGCAGTTCTCGGCGACGACGAGGACAACATCTTTCACGGCTTGGCAATCAAGCCCGAGTCCGGGGGCGACCTGCTCGAGGTGCCGGGTGCCCGCGTGGAGCGCATCACGACGGAGCGCGTCTACACCTCGTTGACCGAGGCCGACCTGGGCTCCCTCGAGGCCTACGAAGAGGACCACTGGTTCGACTTCGAGGGCGTCGGCGGCTTCCTCCGTAAGAGAGCCAAATGGGAGAAGGACGAATAGCGAGGTGAACCTCCACGACTTGAACGCGGTCTAAACCAAAAGACTGCCGCTCTCCAGGAGGTGCATCGTGCGTTCGCTCAACCTCCCCGTGACTCGGTCACTCCCACTGTGGTTACCGATTGCGATCTTCGTTTCGTTTGTGTTGCTGCCCCAGCCCTCAGCCCGGGGCGGCGGATGGTGGAGTTCGATCGATCTCGATCGCCGTGAGCTTCTGTCCGGAGAATTGCTGGAGCTGTCCTCGCAGGTGTTCTTCGACGCTCGCAACGGGCTTGATGCCATGGAACAGGCTCGCAACGGGGCCGTGACATATCACGCCTATCTGCTGATCGAATGGGACGAGGCTGTGCTCGACATGGCGCTGAGGCATGACTTCCGGCCAGGCTGGTGGCGCACGCCCGCGCGGGCGCTGTCTCTGGGCGAGGTGGCTCTCGACAAATGGGACTCAAATATCGCGTGGGCGCGGGCCGCTTTCGAGGTGCCCCACATCGATCCGGGCCGGTACTCGATCATGTTCTGCGATCTCGGCTGCGAGCACCCACTGGCAGATGTGATTCCCACCTCTGTGAGGATCTTCGACGCTGACGGCTTCGCCCGGCACCTCGACCGTCAAATCGATGGGGTGGTCCGACAATCTGGTGCAGACCGCGACCGGATCCGGGGGCTCGAGCAGAAACTCGCCGCCGCACCCACCGAAGATGAGTTCTACGACCTCTATTCCGACCTTCTCAATCGCACATCGGAACTCGACGATCGGGTGGAGGGGTTATCGATTCGGCCCGACCGCTCGGGGGTGTCGTGGCCCTGGTTGCTTGTCACCGCCGTGGCCGCGACGGTCCTTTCGCGTCTGATGTCTCGCAGACGCGATCGTCCCTTGCGACCGCCACCAGTCGAACCGACCGAATCGGCCGGAGCGACCGATGACGTGATTGAGCGCGATCTCGCCGGCGTTTCTTGACCCAGAAATGGGGGCCATGCGCCTGTCCTGGGGTCAGAGAAGTAGCGCTCACACTGAGGCGGCGGTGGTGCCTTCGAACAGGGCCTCGAGGCGAGCGATCTCGGCGACGGGCGCCACTCGCTTGAAGGCGATCGACGCGTTCTCCCAGTCGGCCAGGATGGACTCCGCGAGGGGCGAGCCGGTCGACTCGTGGTGCCTCCCAATCACCCGCTTCAGTGACTCGAGCTGGCCCGCCGTCGGCTCGTAGGCCGCGACCAGTTGATGATTGAGCGAGGCGGCGAGCGCGTCGTCGGTGTCGTAGACATAGGCTTCGCCGCCACTCATGCCGGCTCCCAGGTTGCGCCCCACCGGACCGAGCACGACCACCGCCCCCGAGGTCATGTACTCGCAGGCGTGGTCCCCCGCGCCCTCGACCACGGCGACCGCCCCGGAGTTACGGACCGCAAAGCGCTCCCCGGCGCGCCCGGCAACGAATAGCGACCCGCCCGTGGCGCCGTAGAGAACGGTGTTGCCGACGAGGTAGGGGCGGCCCGCATCGTTGGCCGGCGGCCGGATGGTGATGCGGCCACCTCCCATGCCCTTGCCCACGTAGTCGTTGGCCTCGCCGGTCAGCTTCAACTCGATCCCATCGGCGAGGAACGCACCGAAGCTCTGACCCGCCTCGCCCTCGAAGCTCGCGCGCACGCGGCCGCCGGTACCCTGGAGCTCGAAGTCCACCGCACAGCCGAGGCGTGCCCCCACCGTCCGGTCGGCGGTGGTGATGTCGTAGTCGAGGTCGACCTCTCGCCCCTCGCGCAGCGCTTCGATCGCGTCGTCATAGAGCCGGTCGCCCAGCGCCGAGCGCGGTCTCTGGATCGCAAGAGCACCGGTGAACCTTCGCTCGGCGTCGCCGGCGTCGACCAGGAGCGGCGTGAGGTCAAACGAGTCGTGACGCGGGTTCCCCGTCTGCCGCTGGCGCAGGAGGTCGGCGCGCCCGATGGCCTCGTCGATGCTGCGCAGCCCCAGCGAGCTCAACAGCAGTCGGGCCTCCTCGGCGACGAGCATCAGGAAGCGGGCGACCATCTCGGGCGTCCCCGCGAACTTCTTTCTCAGCTCGGGGTTCTGCGTGGCGATTCCGACGGGACAGGTATCGCGATGGCAGGTTCTAACCAGGATGCAGCCCTCGGCGACCAGAGCCGCGGTGCCGAAGCTGAACTCGTCGGCTCCGAGCAGCGCCGCGACGACGACATCACGTCCGGTCTTGAAGCCGCCGTCCACTCGCAGCCGAGCCCGCCCGCGCAGGGCGTTGGCGACCAGCGCGCGCTGGGTGTCGGCCAGCCCGACCTCCCACGGCAGGCCCGCGTTCTTGATCGAGCTCAAAGGGCTCGCGCCGGTGCCGCCGTCGGAGCCGGAGATATGCACGACGTCGCTTAGCCCTTTGACCACACCTGCCGCGATGGTGCCGACGCCCTCGGAGGCCACCAGCTTCACCGAAACGTCCGCGCGCGGGTTCGCCTGCTTGAGGTCGAAGATCAGTTGCGCCAGGTCCTCGATCGAGTAGATGTCATGGTGGGGCGGGGGAGAGATCAACGCGACCCCCGGCACGGTGTGCCGCAGCCGGGCGATCTCGGTGGAAACCTTCTTCCCCGGAAGCTGGCCGCCCTCGCCCGGCTTGGAGCCCTGCGCCATCTTGATCTGGAGCTCCTTGGCGAACGACAAGTAGGCCGGCGTAACGCCGAATCGTCCCGAGGCGACCTGCTTGATGCCGCTGTTGCGCTCGTCGCGATAGCGCTCGGGAGCTTCGCCGCCTTCCCCGGTGTTTGCCATGCCGCCGATCATGTTGAGCGCGATCGACAGGGTCTCGTGCGCCTCGGCGCTCAGAGCACCGTGGCTCATCGCTCCGGTCGAGAAGCGCCGGGCGATGTCGCCGGCGGCCTCGACCTCTTCGAGAGGAACCGGGGCCGAGGAGACCACGAACTCGAGCAGGTCGCGCGGCTCGCTGGGCGGACGTTCGTTCACCATGGCCGCGTAGCGAGCGTAGGCCGGGTCGTCACCGCGGGCGGCGCGCTGGAGCGCGTGGGCTGCCGCCATGTCCACCGTCTCGTGCAGCGCGTCCACCACTCCGGGGTTGGTGGCGTGATACTCGCCACCCTTCTTGTGCTTGATGAGCCCCGGGTTGGGCAGCTGCGGTCTGGAGGCGTAGGCGTCCTCGTGCCGGGCGAAGACATCCGCCCCCAGCTCGGTAAGCGACAGCCCGCCCAGTACCGAATCGACGCCCTTGAAGCAGAGTTCGATGACGTCGTCGCCGAGGCCGATCGCCTCGATGATCTGAGCCGCCCTGTACGAGTCGATGGTGGAGATGCCCATCTTCGACATGACCTTGAGCAACCCGTCCTCGATCGCGTGGAAGTAGTTGTGCTGCGCCTCATCGGCCGGCACCTCGCCGCCGAGGCGACCGCGCCTGGCAAGCTCGGCAATGGATTCCAGGGCGAGGCGCGGACAGACTGCATCGACGCCGTTGGTCAGGAGCACCGCTAGGTGGTGGGTCTCGCGAGCGTCATCGCATTCGACAACGATGCTTGCCAGCGACCGGAGACCCGCCGCCAACAGCGCGTGGTGAACCGCGCCGGCGCCCAGCGCGCTCGGCACCGCAGCGCGCTCCGTGTTCATAGCTCGGTCGGACACGATGAGGTAGCGGCCCCCCTCGCGCACCGCGAGGCTTGCCTCCTGCGCAATTCTCCGACACGCGACTTCGAGCCCGTCGGGTCCCTCGGTGATGTCGAAGGTGGCATCGAGCGTGACCCCGCCCTCCAGTGCGGCGAGCTCCTCCACCGCGCTCGGCCACAGCAGGAACGACGGGTACTCGCGCAGGCGCGCGGATTCCGGCCTCTCTTTGAGGAGGGGGCCGCGCGGCCCCAGTCGCGTCGAGATCGACATGACGTGGCGCTCGCGCAGGTGATCGATCGGGGGGTTGGTGACCTGGGCGAAGCGCTGCTTCACGAAGCTGAACACCGGCCGCGCCCACTCGGCCAACGACGGCTGCGCGGTGTCGTCGCCCATCGAAGAGGTGGGCTCGGCCCCCTCGGTCGCCATGGGCCGCACGACGACGGTCATCTCTTCCTTGTTGAAACCTGCCGCCACCTGGCGCGCGGTGAGATCGGCGCCGGAGGGCTCAACCGGCGTTCCTGTAGAGGCCTCCACGATGTGTTCGAGCAGCCAGTCACCGTAGGGGCGGCGGCGAGCGAGCCGAGCCTTGATCTCGTCGTCGGTTACCACACCACCCTCGGAGGGGGCGACGGAGAAGGCCTGGCCCGGTCCGATCTTGAGCCGGCGGACCCGTCCGTGCCCCCTGGTGGGGACCGCTCCGGTCTCCGACGAACAGGCGACGAGCCCGTCGTCACAGATCGAGACGCGCAGGGGGCGAAGTCCGTTGCGGTCGAGGGCGGCGGCCACTCGTTCGCCGTCGGTGAACACGAGACCCGCAGGACCGTCCCACGGCTCGACGAGGCAGGCGTGATAGCGGAAGAAGTCGCGCACCGTTGGATCGAGGTCGGGTACCTGCTGCCACGCACTCGGTATGAGCATGGACGCCGCATGGCGGACGTCCCGGCCCCCGCGCGCCAGCAGCTCCAGGGCTTCGTCGAGAATCGCCGAGTCCGAGCCCTCCTCGTCGATGACGGGCCGCAGCAGTTCTTCGGGAGCAAGGTCGGCGGAACCGAGCCGGCCCTCGCGCGCTCTCGTCAACGCAACGTTGCCGCGAATGGTGTTGATTTCTCCGTTGTGGGCGAGGAAGCGGAACGGCTGTGCACGCTCCCACGTTGGCGTCGTGTTGGTCGCAAAGCGCTGGTGGAACAACGAGAACCAAGCCTCGTAGCGCGCGTCGACCAGGTCTGGATAGAAGTCGGCGAGCCGGTCCGCGGCGACCAGCCCCTTGTAGGTGATGGTCCGAAACGAGAACGAAGCGACGTACAGGCGCACGTTATGGGCGCGCGCCTCTTGCTCGATACGGCGTCGGGCCCTAAAGGCGCGGCGTTCGGCCTCGTCGGGATGGGTTCCCAGCGGGCGCAGCACTATCGCTTGTTCGACGGCGGGGCGGCCCACCAGTGCGCGCTGGCCCAGTGCAGATTCGTCGGTCGGAACTACTCGCCAGGCTACGAACTCAAGGTCCTCGGCGGCGCAGGCGGCCTCGACGATCTGCCGTCCGTCACCGCCGTCCGCCGCGCCTGCAAAGACCATCGCGGCGCCTAGGCGCTCCGCTTCGGTCTCTTTGCCGCCGGCCGCCGCCAGGATGGCGCGGGGCAGCGGGAGTAGCAGCCCGGCGCCGTCCCCGGTCAGCGCATCTGCGGCCACCGCTCCGCGGTGCTTGACTCGGCAGAGGGCCTCGATCGCGGTATCGACGATGGCGCGCGAGGCGCGGCCGTTGGCATCGGCGACGAAGCCGATGCCGCACGCGTCCCGCTCCGTCTCGTAGGGGCGTTGGCCCATCGATGCCTTTCGAGAATGAGTTCGCCTTCGGGGGCACAAAAAAAGCGCCCCGCTGCTGCGGAGCGCCATTGCCCGTCGGATGGGTGTTGGGGAGGACGTTACCCGCTTCCGGCCGGCACTTCAACGAATCCGGGAGGGTGGTTTGCCCCAGCTTGCAGTTCGGGTAGCCTAACTCCCATTGTTCGCCCAACCTTATGAAGGAGACGTCCGAATGCGCACTGGACTGCTCGTCAAGCTGGGAGCCCTGCTGCTCGTGCTCGCCTTGGGCCTGGGGGCCTGCGGCGGCGACGACGGGGCAGGGGTGCGCGACCTGGGCGGCTCGGCCTCCGGCTCGGGATCAGGCAGCGCGTCGGGCTCCGCGAGCGGAACCGGCTCGGCCAGCGGATCGGGGAGCTCCTCCGCGGTGGCCGAGTGCGAACCGGTGGGCGACTCATCGACGGCCGACGCGACCGTGGCGGTGACGCTCGACGAGTGGAGCGTGTCCCCCGAGAGCGAGTCGGCCGAGAGCGAGTCGGCCGCGGCCGGAGCCGTCACCTTCGAAGTCGCCAACGAGGGCGAGCACGCCCACGAGCTGGTGGTGGTGAGGGCCGACGACGTCGCGTCCCTCCCGCTCGGCGACGAGGAAACGGTGGTCGAGGAGGGGCTCGAATCCGGGGCCTTCATCGGCGAGGTCGAGGCCTTCCCACCGGGGGAGAGCTGCGAGGGAACCTTCGATCTCGAGCCGGCCAACTACGTGCTCTTCTGCAACATCGCCGAGCAGGAGCATGGAGAAATCGAGAACCACTTCCAGAATGGTATGGCCACCGAGTTCACCGTCGAGTAGGCGCCGGCCGCGCACGCCACGCCCACAGCGCGAGCAGTGCCACCAGCAGGATCCATAGACCGTGCAGGACCCAGGTCGTCGGGGTGACGTCGAGGTAGTCGGGCAGAGCGGATCTCCAGACGCGGTACAGAGGGTTCGAGGTGGTGAAGAAGTCGACCACCCACGTCAACCTTCGATCGAGCCCCTCGACGACCAGCCATGCCAGCGATGCGATACCGATGCCACCCGAGACCGCCAGGATGGCGAGCCTTGCTCCTGAGCAGGACGCCCACCACGCGATTGCGATCACGGCGCAGGGCAGCACCATCACCACCTGGCGGCCCGGCCACCACCATCCCTGCATGGTCAACGCCACGAAGGTCGCGACGAGCCATCCCACTCCCAGCGGCAGCACAAGCGACTGCCAACCGCGTGGTCGGTTTCGAGCGAGCGAGACGACCGCGGGAACGACGAGCAGCCATGCGGGCTGCCATGCGGCCAGTCCGAAGTCTCGATCGACGAGCAACCCGATGAGCCTGCGGGACCGGCCCACGTAATCGGGCTGAGCGCCGACGACGGTGAACTCCCCCGACGTGAAGTGATCGCCCACCGCATAGGGAGTGAGGCCTCCGTAGAGAACGAGGTGCACCGCTACGAAGGCGATCCCCATAGCAACCAGACCTCCGCCGAGCGCCGCGGCCGCGTTCCTTCGACCCGCTCGCGCAAGCATCACCAGCGCGATCAAAGCCAGAGCTGCTGCGACGGGCGCGTACTTGATCGACAGCCACGGCAGCGCGGTGATGCTCACGGCCAGACAGATGAGGCCGCCCGCTCTCAGCCGGCCGGTCAGCGCGGCAACGCCGGCCGCGACGCACAGCGCGGCGGGGAGCTCCGGGTAGACCTGGCTTCCGTACACCGCAAGGGGAGCCGAAGCTCCGAACACCACCGCCGCGAGCGCGGCGCTGAAAATCCCCACCTGGAGGCGGCGCACGGCGATCCACACCAGCAGCGCGCCGAGGCAACCGGCGAGCGCGGCCAGCATCAACTTGGCCCCCACCCACCCTCCGAGCGCGACCGCCGGTGCAAGCAGGAGCGGCAGCAAGGGGTCGTGCGGGCTCACCCGCCGGCCTCCCTCGAGCGGTCTGGTCTGTACGTCGAGCGGGATCTCGTGGAAGGGCCGGAAGGATTCTTCGGCGATCTCGTCGGAGACGTCGAGGTCGCGGTCCTCGGCCAGGCTGATTGCGGTGATCAGGTAATAGGGCTCGTCGCCGGTAACGCGCGCCCCATAGGAGGCTCGCACGTCGAGCCCCGTGGCGGCCGCGGCGAAGGACACGAGTCCGGCCACTGCCATAGCGAGCGCGATCCCCCGCGTCACACGAGCCGGTCGCTGCGACGAATCACCAGCCACCAGGTAAGCACCCCCGAGGTCAGGATCAACACGAGGGACGCCAGGCTCGCGTCGGCGAATCTCGCGCTCTGCGTTCCCGTCCAGATCTTCACCGACAAGGTCTCGAAACCGATCGGGGAGAGCAGCAGGGTCGCGGGTAGCTCCTTCATCGCCGACAACAGCACCAGGCCGGCCCCGGCAAGCAGTCCCGGCATCATCAGGGGCAACTCGACTCGCATGAAGCGTTGCAGTTTGTTGACGCCGAGCGTCTGCGCAGCGTCCTCGACGCGCCGTGGCACGCTGCTCACGGCAACACGCGCAGTCCCCATCGCTTGTGCTCCGAAGTGAATGACGTACGCCAACACCAGCAGCGGCAGCGACTGGTAGACGCCGGCGATCCATGAGGGCCCGCTCAGTGTGAAGTACACGAGCGAGAGCGCGATCGACAACCCCGGCAACGCAAAGCCCCCCAAGATGACGGCGTTGGCGACGTTCCCGAGACTGCCGGGCCTTCGTATCGTGAAGTAGGCGACGGGGGCCACCAGGACGATGGCGGTGGCGGCGGCAGCCACGCTCGCCAACGAGGTGTTCAGCGCGGGTGAGGCCATATCCGACAGGTCGGCCACGAGGGTCGATCCGCTCATGTCCCCTCGCGCCAGACTCCTCAACGCCCACCACGCCAGCACGCTTACCGGCGCGACGAGCGAGAACCCGACCACGCACGAAAGCAGGGCGCCGGCGGCGGCACTCCACCGCCGCAGGGGAATCTGCAGCGGTCGCGTCCCCCTGGGGGCATCAGCGGGTCCACTACCACGCGCGACGATTCGCTCGGTCACGACGACGAGAATGGCCAGCAGGCCGAGCATCAGGCTCAATCGAATCGAGGTGATCGAATCGATGAGCCGCGTCGAGTAGATGACGCGCGTCAACGTGTCGTAGCGCATCAATTGGACGACACCGAAGTCGCTGATGGTGTAGAGGAACACGAGCAACGATCCCGCGAGAATTGCGCCGCGCGTCTGCGGCAGCACCACCGAGAAGAACGCACCTAAGGGGCGCGTTCCGAGCAAGCGAGCGGACTCCTCGAAAGACGGTGGCAACTGGCGGAGGCGCGCCTGCACCGGCAGATACACGTAGGGGAAGGTGAACAGGGAAAGCACGAGGAACGAGCCGGTGAAACCCCCGAAGGCGGTGATCTCTCCGACGCCCAGTGGTCTGAGAAGCGCCTCGAGCAGACCACCCTGAGCGAACGCCGCCAGCATCACGAACGCACCGATGTACGAGGGAATCACGAGGGGGAGCGGAAGCAGCAGGCGCCAGATCCCACGCCCGCGGACGTCGGTGCGCGTCACCAACCATGCAGTCGCGACGCCGACGACGGTGGACGCCAGCGACACCGCGCCGCCGAGCACGACGCTTCGCCCCAGGGATGCGAGCGCTTTAGGAGAGGTGAGGGCCTCGAACAGCCCTCCGCCTCCCTCGATGCTGCGGACGAGCAGATAGGCGAAGGGCGCGAGGAAGAGCAGCGCCACTGCCACCACCAACGTGGTGAGGACCGGCGCTCGCTTCATTCTTCGGCCACGCTAGAGCAGCCCGCTGGCCTCGATGAGCCTTGCGGTATCCCGCAGCCCGCTCCCGAGGTCGTTCAGGTCGACGTCCGGCGTCTCGAGCGATTCGAGTGGCGGGAGATCCGCCGAAGGCTCGACGCCCTCGGTCAGCGGGTACTCGAAGGTTTCGTCGCTGTAGAACTGCTGCGCCTCGTCGGTCAGCAGGTAGTCGATGAACGCGGTGGCCTCCTCCTGTCTTTCGGTGTCTGCGATGATGCTGCCGGTCGACGCGATCAACAACGAGCCGATGTCTCCCTGCGGGAACACGTAGTTACGGCTGGGCGCGCCGGGGTCCTCCTCGAGCTTGCGGTAGTTGTAGTAGTGGTTAACGAGCCCCATCGGGACCTCACCGCGTGCTACCGCATCCACTATCGAAGAGTTGTCGGCGTAGGTGGGGGAATCGTTGGCCGCCATGTCGGTGAGCCATCGCTCGGCGACGTCATCACCCTCGATCTGGCGCATCGCCGTGACGAAGTCCTGGAAGGAGCCGTTGGTGGGAGCGAGCGCCACGTCGCCCGCGAACCGCTCGTCGGTCATGTCGAGCACCGAATCGGGCAGCTCCTCCTCGCTCACCAGTTCCTCGTTGTAGACGAGCACTCGCTGGCGGGCGGAGAGACCGATCCAGCGGCCATCTTCGGATTCGAAGCGCGGGTCGACGGCCGAGAGCTCGTTCGCCGAAAGCTCGCCGAGCAGGTCCTGGGTCGCCAGGAATCCCACGGCTCCGGGCGACTGAGACAGAAAGACGTCGGCCGGAGTGTTCTCACCCTCCTCCGAGATCAACAGCGCCAGGTCGGCCGAGTCGCCGTAGCGAACGTCGATGGGGATGTCGTTCTCCTCGGAGAACTGCTCGAGCAGGGGACCGATCAGGGCCTCGTCGCGCCCCGAATAGATGGTCAGGGCATCGCGACCCGAGTCGCAGGCGGTAAGCGAAGCGACCAAAGCCACCGCCGCGACGACTATCCCCGGCCTCGGATTCATCCAACCTCCTAAGGGCGTGCCGTCTCCTGGTAAGGTCACCCTAACCTCAGGAGTCGGGCTCAACGAACGAGTGATGTCAGGTAGGCCCCCAGAGGGCCGAGAGGATGGGATGCAGAACTCGGGGAAGTCCAGCAAGCGGATCGCGTGGGCGGTGGGGGCGGTCGCCCTTGCGCTCAGCCTCGCGTTCATAGCAAAGGCCGTGGACGGGGCGATCCTCGAGCGCACCTGGCGCGCTGCGGCCGGCCAACCGTTCGGCATCCTGCTCGCGCTGGGAGCTTACGCAGCCGCCTTCCTGATCCGCAGCGTCGTGTGGGCACGGCTCCTGCCGGGCCTCTCGCTTGGTCATGCGCTCGCCGCCATTCACGTGTCACTCGGCGGGAACCACGTTCTCCCGTTGCGCCTCGGCGAGGCTTTGCGAGTCACGAGTGTCGTGCGCCGCACCGAGGTTTCGTTGGGCGCGGCCACCGCATCCACGGTGATGCTGCGAGCCTCGGACATCTTTGCGGTAGTCGGTCTGGCGGCGCTTCTCGGCCCCCAGGTCGTCGATGGCTTGGTGGGTGGCGGGGGCCGGTTGTTGCTGATCCCCGCGGCCGCGCTCTGGGTCGGCGGCCTCTGGTGGCTTCGCCGGCTGGAGGTCTCTCGCACCTTGAGCCTCGGGCGCTCGATGCCGCTCATAGGCCTTGCCGCCACAACTGCCTGGGTGCTCGAGAGCGTGATGCTCTGGCAGGCCGCGCACTGGGCCGGGCTCGACGTCGGCTTCGCCGACGCGGTGCTCGTGACCGCGGTGACGATAGTTGCGCAGGTGGTCGCCATCGCACCCGCCGGACTGGGCACCTACGAGGCTGCAGCGACGGCCGCCTTCATAGCGCTCGGCTTCGACGCCGCCCCGGCTCTGGCTGCGGCCCTGACCGCGCACGCCGTCAAGACCGCGTACTCGCTGATCGCCGGAGGGGTGGCTCTGTTCCTGCCTTCGCCCAGCGCGCTCGGCCGGCTGCGCCTACCACCGCCGGGTGGGCCACCCGAGGGACCCCGGCGCAACGCTGCGCGACGCGTCGAGGACCCCGAGCCGAAGGCCGGCCGGAGGCCCGAGGGCCAGCCCGTGGTGCTGTTCATGCCTGCGCACAACGAACAGGACGCGGTCGCCTCCATGGTGAGCCGCACCCCGGTGGAGGTGTGGGGTCACCCCGTTAGGTGTCTCGTGATCGACGACGGCTCCACCGATGCCACCGCGAAACGCGCTCGCCGCGCGGGGGCCGAGGTCATCGATCTGCCGGGAAACCGGGGCCTCGGCTACGCGGTCAGGTGCGGCCTGGCCGAATCCCTCGAGCGAAACGCATGCGCGGTGGCGTTCTGCGACGCCGACGGCGAGTACGCACCGGAAGAGCTCGCCGGCATGGTCGAACCGATCCTCCGGGGAAGCGCGGACTACGTCGTGGGCACGCGCCTCCGCGGTCGGATCACCCGCATGCTGCCCCATCGCAGGCTTGGCAACGTGATGCTCACGAGACTGCTGTCCTTCGTCGCGCGCCGCCAGATAAGCGACGGCCAGAGCGGCTACCGGGCGTTTTCGCGCGCCGCGGCGGCGGATGCCGAGGTCGTCCACGACTTCAACTACGCGCAAGTATTGACACTCGACCTGCTGGCCAAGGGCTACCGCTACGCGGAAGTACCGATCACCTATGGCTTCCGCGAGTCGGGTAAGTCGTTCGTGCGCTTGAGTGTGTATCTGCGGCGCGTGCTACCCGCCATTCACCTCGAGCTGAACTCCTAGGGGCTGAACCAGATCCTCCTAGGGAGAATCCATTAGAAGGGAGCGGAGCTAGGGAACCCTCTGCGCAATGGTATAAGCTTACAAGCATAGAACCGTACAAAGTTACGGAGCCCTTCGGATGGCTGACAACGACCCGCTTGCAGAACTGCTTCTGGATGCTGACGAAGTAGACAGAGCCCAACTAGCTCAGGCCTTGCGCGGCATTCTCGGAATCGACAACGCCAGCGGGAGAGTCGTCCTCAAACCAGCGTTCAACGACCTCGATGCAAGTAGGAAAACGCTGGCTTACTTGATGGGCGCGAAAGTCGCTGCCCTGTTGAACAAGAGCGATACGGAAGCGGTGACTCCAACTCAGCTTTCGAAGAGCACGGGCATGCCCAAGGGGACTGTTAACCCAAAGCTCACTCGTTTGCACGAAGAGCGCTTGGTATCGAAGACAAAGTCGGGGGCCTATTACTTAGAACCGCACCAGGTCTTAAGGGCAGTTGACGCGATCAGGAGCGGGAGCGAGTGAGCATGGAGGATATGAAGAGCGTCTTTAAGCAGGCTGCAGACATCGCAAAAGAGCTTCCCGACAACATGCAGGAAGCCGGATTCCTTCGGGCGGTAGACGTTTTACTTGCCCAACATGGTCTAGCCCCGGACCAAGCTGTCGAGCCAGCGAGGCGCCGACGCGCCGGTAAGAAAACGGCTAGGGGTCGATCGGGAACGACGGCGAAGAAAACGGCACGAAAGAGCACCAGGCGCAGATCGGGTCGAGTTGGATCACAAACTGCGCTTAGAGAGCTAGCCGAAAACTCGACTTTCTTCAGTTCACCAAGAACAATCGCTGACATCCAAACGCATTTGGATAATCGCAAAGCATTGAAATTCAAGCAGAACGAGCTCTCGGGACCGCTCGGGAAGCTTGTCCGAGCAGGCGTCCTCGATCGCGAGAGGAACAAGGACAACCTGTACGCCTACAAGATTCCCTGACCAAAGTAAGAGAGAAAATCGACTCCGTCGCCCTCCGCCTACAAGGACTTGATAAGCAGAATCAGACGCTTGTCCTTGCTCGGCTGGCCTTAACGCGGAGTCCAGGGTCCAGGATTGCACCAGTCGATGTGGAGGAGCTCTTCGTAGCTACTGGACTTCCCACGCCAGCAAGGATGAGCAATGTCTTCCAGAGACTTGAACACCGAGAATTAATCTCCGGCACCCCAAGGGGAAAGGGCGCTGTTTGGACACTGACGCCACAAGGAAAGGCTGATTCGCTCAAGCTAATTAGCGAAATCGACTTGGTGGCTCTCGAAGCCGAGATGGCAACTGACGCTAGCAGCGACTTCGGCCATACAACGCACCCCCTCATCCCGCCCGCGTTGGCTCCTCCAGAGCTGATTGACAAGCTTCGAGAGTTTGCCGACGAGTACTCCTTCGATTTGAGCGTGTTCGGCATGACGCGCTTTCCCGATGAACAGGAAGATGAAAAGGGACCTGATCCCGTTCAATCAGCGCTAGATGTCGCCAAGGACGTATGCGAGAAGCACGGCCTCAAGTTCCACCTCGCAGACGATCAGGCGTTTTCCGATGACCTCTGGACCAATGTGGCTGGCCACATGTGGGCCAGCCGATACGGAATCGCCTTCTTCGAGAACCGGCGTGAGCGTGGCGTCAATTACAACCTCACGATGGAGGTGGGCAGCATGCTCATGACGGGCCGACGTTGCGCACTTCTAAAAGACACGTCCGTGAAGACGCTGCCAACCGATCTGGTCGGGAAGATCTATAAGAAGATTGATTTGAATGACTTGGATTCCGTTGCCAAGCAACTGCATTCCTGGATACGAGACGACCTGCACCTCGGTCCATGCAGCGTCTGTGCGTGATCGCTAGGATGAACTAGCCGACGGACCGAATTCGGATGCCATCGACGCCCACTTTCGTCGATGGCCGCCGCGTCGAACTCGGCGGCAATCTCCTGCAACTTAGAGACCTCCGCGGCCCTCTTTCGTATGAGCAGTCCGGCCTAGTAGAAGCGCGGATATCTAGCCGGCGAGCTCGAGGATTTCCGGTAGGCTCGCGCCGGCAACTCCTCGGGCACGGGGACACCGGGGGTGAACGCGCTTCCGTCGGGACGCAGCCAGGTCGCGGCTCCGTTGGGCTCGAGCCGCACCTCCCAGCAGTGCTCGTGCACCAAACGGTGGTGAAAGCCGCAGTGAGCACCATGTTGTCGAGATCGGTGGGACCGCGCTCGGGGGTCCAGTGCTTGATGTGATGGGCCTGCAGGAACCAGCGGGCGCCGCAGCCGGGGAAGGTGCAGCCCCGGTCCCGCACCCGCAGCT
>JBOGWU010000283.1:0-4001 GCA_050693935.1 Actinomycetota bacterium
TACATCAAGGCGACCTGGGAAGCCGAGGGCAGAGGCAAGCCCCGTAAGTACTACGGCATCACGAAGGCGGGGCGTGCTCGTTTGGCGCTTCTGCGCACCGAATGGGATCGATTGGCCGCCGGCATGGCGCGACTCCTGGATGGAGGCAAACGATGAACCGCGACGAGTACCTGTTCCAGTTCGAGCGGTGGGTCGGCGGAAGTAAGGAACGCAAGACCCAAGCACGTGCCGAGTTAGATGAACACCTGGATGGAGCGGCGCAAGCTGGCGAGCTCGACTCCGCGCTGAAGCGGCTTGGTGATCCTCGCAGCGCGGCCCGCGACTTCACCAGTGGATACACGCTGAGCCCGGCTCCGCTGTTGAGGCGCTTCATCGCGGTGTTCGTCGACCTGCTGGTGTTGGCAATCCTGATCGGCGTCGGTCTCGCCGCCGGCACCTGGGTCCCCAGTCGGGAAGACGCGATCTTCCCGGAAGACCTCGTTCTCGAATTCGGCGGCGAGAACTGGTACCTGACATCGTTCGGCGGGGTGGGCATCACCCTGCTCGCACTAGGGGGCCTGTGGTGGATCGTGATCCTGCCCCTTCTCGAGTGGCGTACCGGGCGAACGTTGGGTAAGGCGGCGTTCGGTCTGCGCGTGTATGCCGAGGACGGCACGGCTCCTTCGTTCGGACAGATAGTGGTTCGCCGGCTCTCGCTCATCTTCTCGGGACCACTCCAGATCTTCGACTGGGGGTTCGTGTTCTTCAACGTCAAGCGGCAGCGTGCCTTCGATGTTCTGGCCAAGACCGTCGTCGTCATTGAGAACAAATGGGGGAAGGAGCCGGCATAAAGATGCTTGAAAGATCAGCAACCGAATACGAGGACAGCAAGGTGAACACCAAGATCAAGCTGGCGGGAGCGTGGATGGCGCTGATCGCCTTCTACATCTACGCGGACTTCCTTTCCCTCTATCGACCCGGTCAAATAGATGAAGTACGGCGCGGCGTGATGGGTCCGTTCGACGTGTCTCAGGCGACTCTGTTGGTGGCGTCTTTGATTGTGATAATCCCTGCGGTCATGATCGTGCTGTCGCTGCTCTTGACGGCAAGAGTGAACCGCTCGCTAAACGCTGTTCTGGCGATTCTGTACACACTCGTCAATATCAGCAATCTTGTCGGCGAGGAATGGGCGTTCTACTTCTTGTTCGGGACTGCTGAGATCGCGCTCACTGTGTGCATCTTCTTCATGGCGCGGAGATGGCCAGCTAGGGGAATCCAACGCGACGCTGCATCCCCCGAATGATCGTCTGCGCTCTCTTTCTCTCGGCTGTCACAGGACGACCGGCTACCTCGTCTCCTGTAGTGGAAGTAGCAAATGGAGATGAGAGGAGTTGCTATGAAGATCCTGGTTGCAGGCGCTACCGGGGCGCTGGGAAAGCAACTCGTCCCACGACTCGTCGCGGCTGGTCACGACGTCGCTGGGATGACGCGAAGTGACTCGAGGGTTGAGGCTGTTCGTAGTCTGGGAGCGAGCCCGGTGGTTGCCGATGCATTGGAACCCGAGCAGGTCGCCCGTGCAGTTGCCGAAATAGAGCCTGAAGTGATCGTTCATCAGCTCACCGCGCTGGCTGGCTCGCTCAGCGACGTGCGCCATCCTGATCGCGCTTTTGCTCTCACAGACCGCCTGCGCACGGAGGGGACCGACCACCTGTTGGCGGCGGGCAGGGCAGTGGGGGTGCGCCGCTTCGTGGCCCAGAGCTACGCGGGGTGGCGGTTTGCCAGACGTGGTGGACCCATCATGACCGAGGAGGACCCGCTCGATCTAAGCCTTCCGAACAAGCTGCGCGGCATGCTCGGTGCCATCCGACACCTGGAGGACGCGGTCACGGGCGCGGGGTGGACTGAAGGTCTCGTGTTGCGCTACGGGAACTTCTACGGCCCCGGTACCTCGATGGCCCCGGACGGCGAGCACTTCGAAACGATCGGCAAGCGCAAGTTTCCGTTGGTCGGTAGCGGGGCCGGCGTCTGGTCCTTCGTCCATATCGAGGACGCGGCAGAGGCGACCGTCGTCGCAGTCGAGCGCGGAAACAGGGGCATCTACAACATCGTCGATGATGAGCCCGCCGCGGTCGCCGAGTGGCTTCCGGCGCTGGCCGGCGCCTTGGGTGCCAAACCTCCGCAACGGGTCCCCCGGTGGCTGGGGCGGTTGCTTGCTGGAGAGGCCGCTACTGTCATGCTTACCGAGGTCCGAGGGGCATCGAACGCAAAGGCGAAGCGCGAGTTGGGCTGGCGCCCGAGTCATCGGAGCTGGCGTGAGGGATTCGTGGAGGCAGCCACTCAGCACGTTGCGCTGAAGACGGCGAGGACGGTGTGAGCGTGTCGGAGGATCAACTGCTCGAGGAGCTCCGACCCCGGGCATTCGCGATCGCATACCGGATGCTTGGAAGCGTCGCCGAGGCCGAGGACATCGCTCAAGAGGCGCTGGTGCGGGTCCACCGCGCGCTCGAGGACGGAGAGCGGATCGAGTCCCCGCGCGCTTTCGTGGCAACGGTGGCAACGCGCCTCGCGATCGACGAGCTGCGCTCCGCGCGGGTGCGTCGGGAGTCCTACGTTGGTGAGTGGCTTCCGGAGCCGCTCGTGGCAGATGGTACCGGCGATCCCGCGGATCGGGCCGAGATAGCCGATTCGCTGTCGCTCGCATTCCTCGTGCTGCTCGAGAGCTTGTCACCCGAAGAGCGCGCGGTGCTCTTGTTGCGCGACGTCTTCGACTACGGCTATGACGAGATCGCCGCAATCGTGGACAAGAGCGAGAGCAACGCCCGCCAGCTGGCGGCGCGAGCACGCCGAAGCGTGGGAGAGCGCCGGCCCCGCTTCGAATCGTCCAGGGAGCAGCGCGACAAGCTCGCTAGCCGCTTTATGGCGGCCGCGGAAGAGGGAGATCTCGGCGCTTTGGAGACGCTACTCGCCCATGACGTCGTACTGCGCGGCGATGGTGGCGGGAAGGCGCCCGCCATCGCCCGATCGATTGTCGGTCGCAGCCGTGTCGCGCGCACCATGGTGGCCTGGGTGAGACAGCGCCTCAAGGTTTCCGGAACCGCTGTGCGCCCGGTCGAGGTGAACGGCCAGCCTGGTGCCTTCCTGATCGACGGTGATGGAAAGCTGATTGGCGTGCTAGCGCTCGACATCGCGGGACAACAGGTTCGGTCCGTAATGGGGATCGTCAACCCAGACAAGCTCCAACATCTCACAACAGACAAGGGATGAAACCGATGAGCGACCGACAGGCCATTGCTGATCGCGTCGAGATCGAGGCGTTGCGCGGCGACTTCACCGACGCGGGAGATGCGTTCCCTTGATTCCTTAGGGGAGTTTGCTTTCGCTTGGAGGGCGATCGTATTGTCAGATGTATGCGGGACTCCGGTCATCGACCAGATGCGCTTCCCCCGACCACCAAAGCGCGCGGCGTACGCTTGGGGTGTCGAGCGCGGTGCTCTGGGACGAGGCGATCTACCGTTACGTCGTCTCCGAGCCTTGATCTTGGTTGAGGTCCGCGACCTCGGTGAGCCCGAGGCTGTGGTGAGTTACCCGCTTGGTGCGACCTACCAAGTGCGCATCGCCGGTACGGTGATCAGCCGTCACGTCCTCCAACCAGGGTGGAGCTGGGAAGAGCACGCGAAGCCCTTGGCCGGCACCGCCTCATGCGAGCTCTACCACCGCGGAATCGTTGTCCGCGGACGGATGGGCGTCCGCACCGAAGAGGGCGAGGAATTGGTTATCGAGCCCAACCAGGTCTTCGACTTAATGCCCCCGCACGTTACCTGGGTCGAGGGCGATGAAGAACTCGAGATGGTCGACTGGGCCGGCGGCGCCGGATTCGGCACCCAACCGGGCGAGGAAAATCGCGCCATGATCACGATCCTGTTCACCGACATCGTGGACTCCACGGTACTGGCGCGTAAAGCTGGCGATGTGGCATGGCAACGAACCCTGTCCATGCACAACGACGTTGTCCGCAGCGAGTT
>JBOGWU010000284.1:0-4589 GCA_050693935.1 Actinomycetota bacterium
GCCTATCCTCACCCGGGTGATCCAGGAACAGGCGCTAACACGTGAGCGCCACTAGTCCATCGCGGACCTGAATCGACATCACCGCTCACTGTTGCCGGTTCGTGGTCGGGAACCAGCGGCGCATCGCCGGGCTGCCACTCGCGAGAAGCACAGACGAGCCCAGCGCCAGTGCAATGACTCCTCGCAGGGCGCCGACCCACCAGAGCCGGGCGACCCGGGGCGCGATCTGAAGCTCTCTGCCACCCTTCGGCTGCTGTCGCTCAGGATCCCGGCGCTCGTCGCCACCTAAAACCTTCCTGGTCGACGCGCTCGCATGGACGATGCTGCAGATCAGGACTTCCTGGATTGCCCCTTCACCAACTTGATCACTACAAGTACCGTCCGGTCGGCAATTACCTTCTCTATGACCATTAAGGGCAAAGGGTAATAACCGGGGTATCGTTGGGGCGGCAACCTCATCCAAGTGGACTTCACGCGGCAGCCTCCCCTCCGACCTCATTCAAACTGACTGCTTCGAACCCCATTCGCCCAAGAGAACACGACTGTCTGGAGCGGTCGCCACCCCCCACCAGTTCTCACCTGGGTGATTGGTGGAGGCCCGATATCTCGGAAGACGGGCAAGACGACGCGGGTGAACGAGTGTTCAAACGGAGTCCAGGGGTGGCACCAACGATTTCAACGACGTCTTCATCCGAGGTCCCATCAACTAGGTCCCCGGTTTCCAGACCAGCTTGACTAGGCGCCCCTCCATTGGGGGGCTCTCGCGCTGAGTAGTGTCGGGCCTCGGCTAGCGTGCCCTTGCCAGTTCAGGAGGTAGGCGACTTGAAGCTCGCGGTTTTTGGCACCGGTGGTTTGGGGGGTTACTACGGGGGGCGACTCGCCGCGGCGGGAGCCGATGTTCACCTAATCGCGCGTGGGGCGCACCTCGAGGCGCTGCGCGCCAACGGGCTGAGGATCGAGAGCCCCAAGGGAGATCTCCATGTCGATCTGCCGGCGACAAACGATCCGGCGGAGATTGGTCCGTGCGAATATGTCCTTTTCTCCGTTAAGTCGTTCGACACCGGGGCTGTCGCGGCCCGTCTCCAACCGCTGATTCGAGACGACACCGCGGTCCTCTCGTTTCAGAACGGAATCGACAACGAAGACAAGATCGCTCGCGCCGTAGGAGGTCAACACGTTCTCGGAGGCGCCGCCTACATCTTCTCCACGATCAGGGAACCTGGGGTGATCGCCCACACCGGCGGTCCGGCGCGCATCGTGTTCGGGGAGCTGGACGGCTCGCGCAGCGAGCGGGGCTTGAGGCTCCTGGACCAGTTCCTAAAGGCGGATATCGACGCAGAGCTCTCCGAGGAGATCGAGCGCGTGTTGTGGGACAAGTTCGCGTTCATCTGCGCGCAGGCCGGGATGACCGCAGCCGTGCGTCTTCCCATCGGCGAGGTCCGAGCCGTCAAAGAGTCCCGGGGCGCGTTCAGGAGTATCGTCGAGGAGGTCTGCGCGGTTGCGGCGGCCGAGGGCATCGAGCTCCCCGACGACACCGCGGACCGGCACGTCAGCTTTGCGGAAGGGCTCGAGCCCACCGGCTACTCGTCGCTGCACGACGACCTAACGAAGGGCCGTCGAATGGAGTTGGACGCGCTCCACGGCACGATCCTGCGCCGCGCCGGGCGCCACGGCATTCCGGTTCCCGTCTCCCAGGCGATCTACGCGATCCTCAAGCCCTGGGCCGTTCGGAACGAGTCCTAGTTGCTCCCCGCCCCGGCCCTCGTCACTGGCCTACCCTTCGTCGATGCACTCGCGCAACAGGTCGGCGTGCCCGCAGTGACGGGCATACTCCTCGATCCTGTGCACCATCAGCTCCCGAACTGCGATCCCGTCCTTCCCCAGGCGCTCGCTCAGATCCGGGTGCTCGGCCAGCGCGGCGTCGGTCGCGGCCTGCTCGCGCTCCAGAGCGGAGTAAGCAGCGTCGACCTGGGCCTGCTCGGCGACAGCTCCGTCGAAGTCCGCGTCACCCTCGCCGTACAGCTTCGGCAGCGGATCACCGTCGCTGATCCAGTTGCGCCAGTCCCGTTCGACCTCGGCGAGGTGCCGAAGCAGGCCGAGCAGCGACATCGTCGACGGCGGAACCGACCGACGGGCCAGTTGCTCCCCATCCAGGCCCTCGCACTCATCCGCAGGGTCATGCGGAAGTTCGTCAGGAAGTCCTGCAGCGTCGCAAGCTCGCCGTCCGGACTGACTTCGTTGTTGCGGGGGTCGTCGTCCGGGTCGGCCCACATGTCGGGGTAGCTGGTTGCCCGGCTCCATCGTGCTCGTTGGTAACTCATGCGTTCCACCAACTGTAAATCGACTTAACCCGCGGGGCACTAGCTCGACTTCTCGATCGCCCAAAAATGAAAGAAGCTCCCGCCCACGGGCCGGAGCTTCTTCGAGCTTGTCTGGTTAGTTGCCCTTCACGCACACCGCGTAGAGGGTGACGTCACCCGTTGTTGACGTTGGGCTACTCGACCGCCGCGCAGACGACGAAGGCCTGCACTTCAGGTCCGGCCGCAGTGATGGTGAACTCGACCTCCCACGCGTGGGCGCGGAACGGAGAAAAGTCGTCGATCGCGGCCGGATGGGTGCCATGTAGCGAGACCTTTGGGCTCTCGCCCTCGTTGAGCGTCTCGATGCCCCCCCCGAGAGCGACCCTGCCACTCGAACAGTTGACCGTGATGTCGTGAAAACCAACCTCGGTCACCCGACAATCGTCAGTCGCTCCGCCTTCGAAGCGACCCTCGCACAGAGTCGGGTGGCTGGGCGGGCCGACCGTTCCATACCCGGACACGCCGTCGGTTCCCGGCTCACCCTGGGGACCCATGGGGCCCTCAGGACCCTCGGAACCCTGGGGACCCCTGGAACCCTCAGGACCCTCGGGACCCTCAGGACCCGGCACTCCGAGCTGCCCCTGGACGCCGTCGCTCAAGTCTCGCCCGTGGACTGCCCCGTCGTTGATATGACGCGACCGCACCGCGTCTTCCTTGATGTCATTCGACCCGACCTTGCTGTCGGCCACCGCAACGCCGCCGATCAGGGCAACTACCAGCACCGTTGCCAGTAGGTAATACGCCTTGCTCAGCTTTCCCCGCATGGAAGCAGCTCCCCTTTAGGACGTTAATGACCTGGGTACGCTATTGAGAGGGTTTATGTCGTGTCAACCAACTTTGACCCTAGTTATTAGGACTAGTTATGAAATGGGTGGTATCGATAGATCCACGCCGATTGAGTTCTCAGGACCACACCCAGTCGCCTCCGCTTGCTGCTCTCCCCGACGAGTTCACTGCCCCAAAAACCGCCACGGGCCAGGGCAAACGGCCCTGGCCTTTCATGGAGCGGGCGACCAGATTCGAACTGGCGACCCTCACCTTGGCAAAGTGGCACGGATGTTCGTGTGATCTGGGATTTCATCCGTTTCCGCTGGTCAGAGGCCGTTTCAAGCAACAAGCTCTGCACCTATCTGCCCCGTCCTGAGAATCGCGTATGGCCCGAATATGGCCCGAACTCTCCGGCCGTCGTCCCGGTCATAAGACATCACTCGTATGCCCAAGAATTCACGAATGTTCCTTGAGCCGCACCAACGAATCTGTTCGACCAGATCGGGGCCGAGCCTGACTGGCGGCGATACTCGGATGATTCTGGAGGCCTAGTCCCCTGGTCCTTGAATCACAATGGAGGCCTTGCGTCGCTTGAACTTCACCCGATCGGCTCCAAGGCGTCTCAGGGCTTTGTCCGCTGCCCCCTCTGACGACTTATGGCTCAACGGTTCGAGCGTCAGGTGCACCGGTCTCCGGCCGTGAGGACATAAGAGCTGATGAAGACACCGGCTCGCCGCCTCCCCAGACGGCTCTTGGCGGCGCGGCGGATATCGCGCCGACGCGGACGAGCTCGAGGCGCATGCGACTGGGTGCCATGCTGGCGCTTATCGAACGGTGTTCGCCCGACAGCCCGCGGCAGTTCTGTGACACTGGGTCCCGGGCCGGGGATCGCATCCAGCAGCTAATTCGGAAAGTCGAACCCAACAATAAGCAACACAGCAACAGCGGCCGCTGCGACGAAATCTACGATCAAGCAGAAGGGCGCCCACCAACGAGTGTTAGCGACGAAATGCGTGCGGTGCTGCCACAGATCCTTCAGTCCATGACCCACTAAGCCCACAACCAGGAGCCAAGGCGAGACCGTGATGGCCACGCAGGAGAGGACGACGAAGCCCATGGCAACGACCGACTCGATCGCAATAATCGAGGGTCTTCCATCGGCTACCGCGAAGCCCACGTAGACGAATGCGATCGCCACCAGCGAGACGGCCCAGACAACGTCTTGATCAAGCCACCAGAAGGCAACCGGCGAGAACGTCTGAAGGATGCCAACAAGCACTCCCCCTAAGAGGACGGCGCTCGAGGATCGGCTGCCTGCCTCTTCGGTCAGAACTCCCGTCGATGTCATGCCGCTCATGGCTCCACTCGGAAGCTAAACATCATCCCGCTCTCCGTATGCTCGGCGATGTGGCAGTGCGCCATCCAAAGACCTGGGTTCGTCAGGTGCAGGAGGATGTCCAC
>JBOGWU010000285.1:0-3281 GCA_050693935.1 Actinomycetota bacterium
GGTGATGCAGGTGGGCCTTGTCCGCGAGAAACACGTTCTTGCCTCGCCTGGCTCGCCTGATGATTGCGAACAGCGCATCGAGCAGCGGAATCGCGATCACGGCCAGCGGAATCAACAGCGGGAAGTAGGCCAGGAACACCTGTGACGTGGCGTTCTCCCCCACCGATACGCCGACGCCCTGGGCGCCGATGCCCGCGACCGTCGCTCCCCCGAGCACAAGACCGAGCAGCATGCTTCCGGAATCGCCCATGAAGATCTTGGCCGGGTGAAAGTTGTGTCGCAGAAAGCCGAGCGTGACCCCAACGATGATGATGGCGACCAGCGGGGCCGACGACTCGGAGCTGAGAAACTCCTGGCCCTCGAGCCTGAAGGTGTAGACGAAGAAGGCCGACGCCGCTATCGAAACGATGCCCGCCGCCAGCCCATCGAGGCCGTCCACCAAGTTCACCGCGTTGACCATCGCAACCAGCCAGATGATCGTCAGCAGCACCGAGACATCGTCGGACAACGACACCGCCTCGCCGCCGGGCAGTAGCAGATACTTCATCTGAACACCAGAGAGAAACAGGATCCCCGCCGCAAAAACCTGGCCGGCGAGCTTGACCGGCGCCGGCAGGTCGTGGAGGTCGTCGACGGCCCCCAGAAACAAGATGACCAGCGCGCCCGCTCCGATCCCCAACAACTCGGAGCTCTCGGTGAACTTTTCGCGGAGCTCAGGCAGGAAGTAAGCGATTGCCCCCGCGCCGACGAGACCGAGGGCCATCGCAAGGCCACCCATCGTCGGGGTCGGCTCCGCATGCACCTTGCGGTCGTTCGGCCTGTCGATCACCCGAAGACGCACGGCCCCCCAGCGCACTATGGGCGTCACCATGAAGGTGATCGACAGTGCGCAGAGTCCAACGAGCAGATACGCGAGCAAGTAGGGGGCCCCTCTTTTAGGTGACGTCGGGGTAGGGGCGGAAACGATCCGTGAGCTTGGCGACGCCCGCGCGTACCTCGCCGGCGGCACCGACCGAGTCGTCCTTCAAGACCCTGGCGATGAGCCTCGCCACCTCAGCTACCTCAGACTCCTCCATCCCGCAGGTTGTTATCGCGGGTGTACCCACGCGAATCCCGGAGGCCACGAAGGGCTTCTCGGGATCGTAAGGAATCGCGTTCTTGTTGACCGTGATGCCGACTGCGTCGAGACGCGCCTCGGCCTCCTTTCCGGTGAGGGACACCGGACGGAGGTCCACCAGCATGAGGTGATTGTCGGTGCCTCCCGATACGATCCTGAGTCCCTCGTCGGTCAGGGTCTCGGCCATGGCCCGTGCGTTCGCCACCACCTGCGCGGCGTAGTCCTTGAACTCCTCGCTCAGCGCCTCGGCGAATGCGACGGCCTTGGCGGCGATCGAGTGCATGAGGGGACCGCCCTGCCAGCCCGGAAACACGCTCTTGTCGATGGCCTTGGCGTGCTCCTCGCGGCACATGATCAACGCGCCGCGGGGGCCGCGCAGAGTCTTGTGAGTGGTGGCGGTCACCACGTCGGCGTGCTCGACGGGATTGGGGTGAACGCCCCCGGCGACGAGGCCGGCGAAGTGGGCCGCGTCCACGATCAATATCGCTCCGACCTCCTTTGAGATCTCGGCGAGGGTCTTGAAGTCCCAAATCCTCGAGTAAGCGGTCGCGCCTCCGACGATCACCTTGGGGCGTTCGCGTTTGGCTATATCGCGCACCTCGTCGTAGTCGATCAGCTCGTCGTCTTTCCGTACGCCGTAGGAAACGACCTTGAACAACTTTCCGGTGAAGTTCACAGGCGAGCCGTGAGTGAGATGCCCTCCGTGCGCGAGCTCCATCCCCATGAAGGTGTCGCCGGGCTCGAGAAAGGCGAAGTACGCGGCGGCGTTGGCCTGGGCTCCCGCATGAGGCTGGACGTTGGCGTGCTCGGCGCCGAACAGCTTCTTGGCGCGCTCGATGGCCAGGCTCTCGACGACGTCTACGTATTCGCAGCCCCCGTAGTAGCGGCGGCCGGGATATCCCTCTGCGTACTTGTTGGTCAGCGGGGAACCCAGCGCGGCGAGCACCGCGGGAGAGGTGAAGTTCTCGGACGCGATGAGCTCGATCTTGGTGTTCTCCCGGTGCACCTCCGCGAGGATGGCCTCGGCCGCCTCGGGATCGATCTTTTCCACCGCGGCCCAATCGGACCAGCCGGGATCACTCACTCGGGTCTCCCTTCTGCAACTCGCTCCTCGTCACACTCGCGCACTCGTCGGACTCGATGTCGGCGATTTGGCCGATTCTCCGCTGGTGGCGACCGCCCGCGAAGCTCGTGGCGAGGAAGGTGTCGACGATCGCCAGCGAAAGCTCCAAGCCGAGGACCCGGCTTCCCAGCGCGAGGACGTTGGCATCGTTGTGCTCGCGGGCGAGACGGGCCATGAACTCGTTGGGGCAAAGGGCCGCCCGAACGCCGTGGACCTTGTTCGCGGCGATCTGCTCGCCCTGGCCGCTTCCGCCGAACACAATGCCGAACTCGGCGCCTCCCTCAACGACGGCGCGCCCTGTGGCCGCGCAAAAGGAGGGGTAGTCGACGGACTCCTCGGAATCGGTGCCGAGGTCGATGACGTCGTGGCCCCCATTGGCGAGGTGCTTGGCGACGGCCGTCTTGAGCTCGTATCCGGCGTGGTCTGACCCCAAAGCTATACGCACCTGTGCATCCTAGTCGTGGCCCCGCCCCGGCACCCCGCACAGCAGGTCGGCGAGGCGCTCGAGCCCCTCTCTTAGCTCGTTCACGGTCCGTTCATAGGTGGCCAGCGGGAATCCCATCGGGTCGTCGAGATCGTGGGCTCGCACGAGAGCCGGCTTGCTCCCCGCCAGGAGCGCGGCCAGGCGCTGGTCGAATCCCGCCCCGGGCGGGACCTCTTCGACGGCGGTTTCGGCGAGCTGCTTCAGGAGCACGGTCTTGCCGCCCGCCTCCGGCGCCATCTGCATCAGCTCGCGCACGTGAACGCTCGTCATGCCAACGAGCAGATCGGCGCCCTGCGCTTCGACGACGTCGAGAGAGCGTGCTCGATGGCCGGTCAGATCCACTCCGAACGCGCTTACCGCCTCGATCGCTTCCGGAGTCGCAGGCGAGCCGTCCATCCCCCAGGTACCCGAGGAGGCAACCTCGATGCCCCCGCAGTCGCGCCGGCGCAGCTCGTCTCGAAACAAAACCTCGGCCATCGGGGAGCGACAGAGATTTCCCGTGCAAACGAACAGAACCTTCATGGGGCGAGAGTTACACAACCCGGCCTCGCGGAGCG
>JBOGWU010000286.1:0-21447 GCA_050693935.1 Actinomycetota bacterium
AGACAACGATGAGCCAGCAGCCGCGGCGGAGGCGCCGTAGGCGGCGAGGCCGAGGCGGGGGGCAGGGCTCCAAGCCCCAGCAGGACAAGGCCGCTACGCCTCAGCGCGCCGAGAAATCTCAGCAGCCAAATAACCAACGCTCTGGGCGCAGTCGCCGCCGAAGGGGCCGCCGGCGCTCGCGGGGCGGAGGCGAGCCCTCGTTCAAGCCGGCGAAGTCGTCCGAGGACATAGTGCGAGCGCCCAAGTCGAGGCGCCCCGACACCCTGACACTGCCCGCCGACGACCGCAGGCTCGAGGACATCATCGGCTCGCTGCAGTCCGAGATGGGAGTGCCGCAGAACCCACAGGAGTACCGGCTCACCATCAAGGTTGCCGAGGAGCGCGGGGGCTCCGGAGCGCAGGACAGACGCGATTCTCGCCCTCGCGGAGGGCGGGCCCCCGAGCCCAAGAGCGAGGACGACGGTGGCAACGAGAGGCCCAAGCGCGAGAAGGCTCCGGCCGCACCCCGGGTGGGCGGCAACGACTCGCCGACCGGTCAACGTGAGGGTGGGTCCTCACGCCGCCGGCGCTCGCGGCGCCGCCGGCGAGGAGGGCGCGGGCGAGGTGGCTCCGGAAAACCACAGGGCAACTGAGCGGTGGGGCAGATCGTCGTCGAATCTCTTCGCAAGGAGTTCGGGTCCACCGTCGCGGTCAATGACCTGAGCTTCGGGGTCGGTTCTGGGTCGGTCACGGGCTTCCTGGGTCCCAACGGGGCGGGCAAGACGACCACCTTGAGGGTCCTGCTCGGGCTGGTATCGGCGACCCGGGGCCGGGCCACCATCGATGGGCAGCCCTATCGCGAACTGGCGCACCCCACCAGAAAGGTCGGCGCGGTGCTCGAGGGGGCGAACTTCCACCCCGGAAGGACGGCCCGCAACCACATGCGGATCGTGGCCGGAGCGGGGCAGCTCGACAGTGCTCGCATCGACGAGGTGTTGGCTCTCGTGGGACTGACTGAGTTCGCCGGCAAGCGCGTGCAGGGATATTCGCTCGGCATGAAGCAGCGACTCGGCATCGCGGCCGCGCTGCTCGGGGATCCCGAGGTTCTCATTCTCGACGAACCCGCCAACGGGCTCGACCCCGAGGGCATCCGCTGGTTGCGCGGGTTCCTGCGGGCGCTTGCCGCCGAGGGACGAACCGTGCTCGTCTCCAGTCACGTGCTCGCCGAGATGTCGCAGACGGTCGACGAAGTGATCGTCATCGGCAAGGGCAACCTGATCGCGCAGGCTCCCCTGAGCGAGCTGCTGGGCACCTCCACGGGAGCCGTCCGCGTCCGCACACCCGACGCCGACCGATTGGAGTCCTTGCTTCGAGGGGCGGGCAAGTCACCTCAGCGCGTCGATGTCAACGCGCTGGTCGTGGCGGACGCCACCACCGAAGAGGTCGGAGTTCTCTCGGCCCGCGAGGGAATCGTGCTGCACGAACTCGTGAACGAGGCCCTGAGTCTCGAGGACGTGTTCCTCAAGTTGACCGCGACCGCGGAGCTGGGGGCCTGATGCACCTTCTGCTCACGGAGTTGCTCAAGCTGCGCACGACCCGGTTGTGGTGGGGGCTCGGCCTCGCGTTGCTGGGGCTGACCGCGCTGGGCGGAATCCTGACCCTGGTCTTCACGACCGGCGACACCCCGGGGTTCCAGCTGAGCGGCGAGACGGCGCAACGCAGCCTCTTTGGTACCGGAGGCTTCTGCACGATCTTCGCTCTGGTGTTCGGAGTCATTGGGATGGCGGGCGAGTACCGTCAGGGCACGGTGACGCCGACCTTTCTGGCGGCCCCGGTTCGCTGGCGGATCGTGGCCACCAAGGCCGTCGCCTACGGAATAGCGGGCCTCCTCTTCGGTGCCGCGGCGACACTGCTCGCCGCCTTGGTCGCCTACGCGGGCCTCGCTATCAAGGGCTTCGAGGTCGTGCTCTCCGGTAGTGACCTCTCCACCATCCTGGGAGGCACCACCGCATCGGCGGCCATCTTCGGAGTGCTGGGGGTGGGGATTGGAGCTCTGATCCCCAACCAGATCGCCGCCCTGATCGCTGCCCTCGTCGAGCAACTGGTGGTGGAACCGCTGCTGTTCGGCTTCTTCCCCGAACAGGGTCGCTTTCTGGTCGGCGGAGCCTCCTCGATCCTGTCGGGAGCGCCCAACACGGGGGCGACTCTGTCGTTGTGGGCCGCCGCGGCGGTGCTGCTGGCTTGGTGCGCCGCGATGCTCGTAGGAGGCACCGTGATCACCGAGCGAAAAGACATCACCTAACGCGTTCTGAGTGCGAGAGCTCCCGCCCCAGCGCGCTATTCGCACAAAGAAAGAGGACTTCTGGATTCTCTGTGCCGTTAGCGCGCTGGAACGGGACGGCGCGCGCTCAGAAACTTGGACGGTGGCCGGCCTCTGCTAGCATCGGTGCCTCCCAGGGGCCCGTAGCTCACTTGGTAGAGTGCCGCCATGGCATGGCGGAGGTAACCGGTTCGATCCCGGTCGGGTCCACTTGATCTCCTGGTGCGCGAACCAGCGCCGGTACTCGATACGTGGGGATGATCTCATCGCGGCCCATCACCCTTAGCTCCTTCACGAGTTTCCGGATCAGTGCCTTTCTCTGCTGCGCGCTACCGCTGTAGAGGGCGACGTCAAGGGACTGGGCCCACTCCGCCACCAGCGCCGGGGTCGGCGGCGCTTCGGCCTCCTCCTGGGCCATCAGCGTGTGCTCCTCGGCGATGAGAGTGTCCAAGCGCGCCTGGAGGCCGTCCAGACGCTCCTGGCAGGCGTTCGGCTTCATAGTCCCGCCCTCGAACGCGGCGAAGTAGCGGTCCATCGACCGCTTCACGCCCGCGTGTTCCTGGCGCAGGACCGCGACCCGTGCCTCGATGTTGTCGCGCTCATCTCGCTCGGAGCTCTCAAGCTGCGCCAACGCATCTGCGATGAGGTCGCTGTCGCGATAGACCTCGATCATCTGCTCCAAGACCGCTTCCTCAAGCTCGTCTTTGGGCAGCCGATCCGCCCCGCAGTTGCGCGTCCCGTAGCGATAACGCGTTGAGCAGGTGTAGTAGTGGTAGCGGCGCGAACGGCCCGTGGCCGATGTCCCGATGAAGGCGCGCCCACACTGCCCGCAGCGAACGACACCCGAGAGCAGGTAGTCGGCGGGGTGCCCGCGCTTCAATGCCTGCGACTCGCCCCGCTCGGTCAGTATCTTGCGCGCCGCTGCGAAGGTGTCCTCGTCGACCAGCGCCTCATGCAGGCCGGGATAGGTGTTGTCTTTGAACACGACCTTGCCCACGTAGATCGGATTGGACAGCATGTGGATGACGGTGCGCGCCGAGAACGGCACCCCGGTGTTGGTCGCCAGACCTTCGGTGTTGAGCAGCTGAGCGATCGCCTCTGAGCCGAGCTGGTCTTCGACGTAGTAATCGAACATGCGCCTCACGACGTTGGCTTGGGCGTCGTGGGGCAGGAGCAGCTTCGTTTCTTTGTCGCGCAAATACCCGTAGGGGACCTTGCCCACGACCCATCGTCCTTCGGACGCGGCCCGGTCCATGCCGGCGGTGATGCGTTCGACGATCGTGGTGCGTTCGAACTCGGCGAACACCCCGAGCATCTGCATCATCATCTTTCCCGCCGCCGATGATGTATCGAACGGCTCGGTGGCCGAGCGCAGCGCGACCCCCGCGCGATCGAGATCTTCGGATATCTGCGCGAGCTGGCGCACGTTGCGGGACAGTCGGTCGACGCGATGCACGAGCAGAAGCTCATACACGCCCTTTCCCGCATCCGCGAGCGCGTGCTGAAGGCCCTCCCGCTCCAGTGACGCGCCCGACGCCTGATCGGAATAGCGCGTCACGACTCTCCACGCGTCCTGGGACTTGCAGTAGGCGTCGAGGCGGTCCTGCTGCACGCCGAGAGAGAACGGCTGGTTGTCCTCGTCGGTCGAGATGCGGGTGTAGGTCGCGATCCTCATGCCCACCACTCCTCTTCCATTCTGGCGCTCTGAACGAGCGGCCTTTGGGCTTCCTTTGTCACCCATGCTGGCACGGGAAGGTGACGCACATCCCAGAAGCCGTCCTCGTCCGGCCGCACGATTCCCATCCTCAGCGCCTCTGGAAGGGCGATCTCCGCCCGCACGCTGCAAACGCAGCACTCGGGCGGGGTTCGGTTCGGGAGGGTGCGCTCGGTGGGGACGACGACCTGGCGGCACCGCGTACACAACCACAGGTGCTCGAGGTCGAGCTCGTGGGCGGCGCGCTCGCAGTCGAACACCAGACGAGAAAGTGCCCGTCTTCCCATCCGCTTCTTTTCAACCTCCAGAGCCCGCCACGAGAGATAGGCGCGCCGGCGCTCTAGCTGATCGGAAGCGGCGCTGCGGTGCGCGGCCGCCAATCCGGGGAGCCGAGTGATCTCGTCGGCGCGCAGCAAGCCGCCTTGATCGAGATGGTCGATCGCGTCCCTGAGGGGTGCCGATTGAGGGCACTGCGCGTGGAGACGTGCGATGTAGCTCTTCTGCTTGTCGAGATATTGGGCCGCGAGGCTTTGCGCGAGGCGGCGTTCTTCATCGTTCGGAGGTGGTGGCTTGTCCAATGCGGTGAGTGCTCCCCGCCGACTCCAGCCGAGACGCGCCGAGAAGAACGAGAATGCCGCCCTCTCGAGCTCGTCCATCTCCTGCCGGCGGTGCAGCAGGAGCTTGAGCGCGAGGCAATCGTTGTCGTCGAAGGACTCCGACAGAGCCTCGAAGTCCCGGGACGAGCCGGACTCTTTTATCTCCGCGCGGCAGCACTCGGGATCCGCGGCGAGGCCTGCCCGCCATTGCTCGCGCTGCTGCTCTTGCTCCCGGCGCTTTCGTTGGTGCTCCGCCCACCTCTCCGACACCGGGCGCAGCAGGTCGGTGAGATAGAGCCCGTCGCTACCGCCTGAGGACAACCACACTGGGTCACTGATCGCGTCTTCGGGGGAGCGCGCCGCCGAGCAGGCGCCGATCTCGGCCGCAGGTGTCTTTCGCGCCAGGTAGGGCGACGACCCGAGATGGCGTTGCGCCTGTGTCCAGCGTTGCTCGAAGCGCCTGATCGCGACCTCGGCCCGGGCCTCGCTGGTGGTCACAAGCAAGAGCACCGGTGGGAACGGATGGGCCTCTGTCCATGCCTGCGCGGCGTAGTAGGCCGCGTAGCCCGACAGTTTCTGGGACAGGCGCGTCATGCTCATGGACCCGAGGTCGACCTCGATGAAACCGCGGTACTCGGCGTCCCTGTCGGCGACCACGATGAGCGCGTCGGGCACGATCTTGCGGCGGTGAGCGCGCCACTCGAACTCCTCGGCGGCCGCGGCCTCTCTGGCCCACGCGACGAGCTGCAGCCCGACCGCGGACTTCAGTGCGACGCAGAGAGCTGTGATCGCGGCGGAGTGCTCAACGAACGTCGTCGATGGGGCGCGGTGGTCGCCGCCGTGGGGTCGGTGCTCGCCTTTTGCCCAGGAGTCCGCCTTTCTCGTCGGGCACCAGTGATCGGGGGCCGACCCCCTGTCCGCCGGAGGCCTCACCGCGCGCGCGTAGCCCTTGTTTCTCAGCTGGGCGAGCCGATAGCGGACGGTGCGCTCGGGGATCTCAAGCAACGCGCTCAGATGCGCGGTGGTCGCGACGCGGTGTTCCACCAACGCGTCGAGGATGTCGCGGTCGGTGTCGGAGATGAAGTCAGTCATGAGGAGCCTCCGCGGGAAGAGAGGCATCCGCAGGACAACAGAGTGAAGAGACCACCTCTCGTGGAAAACAGTGAGCAAGAAGAAACATCTCGTGGACAGGGCGAAGCCCACCAGGCGCATGAAGAAAGGGTCGGAGCAGACGACGACCGTAAGGGAGTCGTACGCGGAGACCGTCGGGCGCAGACCGAGAGTCCGTTCATGCCGCCTCACCTGCACTCTTATGCGTCTGCCGCTTGCCATTCGAGGAAGGACCTATCGGCAAATCGGCGGCAGGCCCACCTGCTTGCGCCTCCGGAGGCTTGCGTGGTGAGCCTCGTCCGGGCGCGGCGGCGCGCATCAGGGCGGCAAGGAGGTGCGCGGCCTCGGCCCGGTCGCGGGAGCGAAGCGGCACGAGGCGAGGCTCGGCGAGGTTGATGCGCTTCATGCGATCGCTCCGCCGGGTGCCTGGGTCCGAACGAGGATAGTGACGCCGCGCCGATCGGGCCGCCTCGAGCACCTCGGGGCGGCTGGTCCTGGTTGGGTCCGTCGAATCGACGTCATATCCATATTCACGCGTCCATTGAAGCGACGGGCGGGGAGAGATAAGAGAGATATGGGAGGGCACGGTCATACTTACTGTCTGACTGTTACGCCGGAAACCCAGGAGGCTCCGAAAAATCTCGCCCCGGCCCAGGAAGATCAGCAAGACAGAGCAGAATGTGGCCGCGGCTCGCCACAGGATCATCGAGGCCGCGCGCGACCTGATTGTCGAGCGCGGCTTTCACCACACCTCGGTCGACGACATCGCCGCCAAGGCCGGAGTGTCCCGGGGGACCTGCTACTACCAGTTCAAGTCAAAGAACGGCATTCTCGATGCGGTCATCGCCAATGCCCAAGACCGGGCGTCCGTGATCCTGCGCTCGAGGATTCGACACCCCACGACGCTGCCCCGGCCAGTGGACAACATTCGCAGCTTGATCGCCGACATCTGCCTCATCTGGGACCAGGACCGTCCCCTTTTCCGCAAGGTCATGACCTTGGGGGAGGTCGATCCCGAGGTACGAGAGGTCATAGAGAAACGTCAGGAGGAGCGCTCGGCCGCCATCGACGCCATCTCCCATCGGCTGATCGCCCGCTATCAGAGACGAGTCACGGTGGAAGGGCTGTGGGCGCTGACGAGCTTTCCTATCTTTGACTCAATCAGGCGTCACGCCTCCTTCGAGGAGGTTGTCGAGATGCTCACCGGGATGGCGGTCACGATCGTGGACCCCGACAAGCTTTGGCAAATACCCACGCGGAAGGATGAAGTCGACTCTCCGTAGGGCTCTCGGATCTGTGGCAGCCCGGGCTTGTCGAGGCGGAAGAGAAAACTCGTAACGGAGCTGGACTCCACCCCGATCTCATCGCTAAGTCGGATTCGCGGGTCGTCGGTTGCTCCCGTGCGATCCTCGATTGGCTGGATTCAGAGATGCTGCATTCACACAGCCACCGGATTGCGGCGTCTTACTTGATGGATGAGCCGTGGTCTTGACCGCCGGCTCTTTTCTCAGCGCTCGATGGGAGCCCTGTCCACGGCACTGATCGAGTGCTTGCTTTGCCGGATTCATATACTAGTCATTCCTTTCGCGCGCAATGCCCAGAACGGGCTATTCACGTTCGGACGTTGGGACCCTAGGTTGAGGCGGATGAGTGGGGCGAATCCTCGCTATTCCTAGTCGGAGGTGTTTCTTCTTGAAGTGGATCAAGAGTTTCTTAGTAATCGCGGTTATCGCGATGGTCGTTGGTGCCGCTGTTTCCGCTGGCGCCACCGGGTCACCTGATGAGCCCGCGGACGGCCAGCAGGCGACCGAGCCGGAGTACGACAATCCCGACCCGATTGGTTCGGACGTTGAGCAACTGGCTAGCGACGTCGGCATCTCGGTAGACCAGGCCCGCGCTGCGATCGAGCGCCAGGCTTCGGTGGGTCAACTGCAGGCCGCGATGGAGACCCGAGGCCCACGGGCTTTCGGAGGCCTGTTCATCGACTACACCCCGGAGTATCGTGTCACCATCCTGTCGCGTCCCGGCGGTGGCTCGGAAGTCTCGGCTGCCGTGAGTAATCTTGGCTTCGCTGACCTTGAGAAGTTCGTATCGGTTGAGGAGACGCCGTTCACGAGAGACGTTCTCACCAACGCAATGACGCGAGTAGAGAATGTTGCGAGGTCACATCTAACGACGCTCGACATTGACATCCGTACGGGTCGCGTGCTGGCAACAGCGGCAACCCCTGCAGACGTTTCCGCCGTCCGCTCAGCCGTCGCGGCGGATAAGGCGAACATTCCCGCACGCGAGGTCGTCGTCGAGCAAGGGACGTTCCAGGATCAGGATGTCTATGGCGGACAACACGCAGACTCCTCGTTGGGAAACTGCACATCCGGGTTTAGCGTCAAGAACACGACTACCGGAACCTCCGGCGTGACCGACGCGGCGCACTGCCCGAATAGTGGAGTGACCATTTCGGGAGTGAGCGCAACTTTCCAAAATGGAAAATGGGGAGACAGCCAGGATGTCCAGTGGTTCACGACCTCCCAGGCTGAACCGAACAAGATCAAGGATGCAGATGGCGGAAGCACGCGTGCAATCACGAGCCGCACCGACCGGTCGGAGATGGTCATCGGTGGCTCGGTCTGCCATTACGGCCGGAACAGTTCTGGGTGCGGCACGATCGCTTCGAAGGACTTCAACCCGGGCAGCTTCGATTCTCACACGTACAACTCGACATTCATCCGGGTGAACAATGACAACACCAATCCGGGTGATAGTGGGTGCCCTTGGTACCTGGGGAACTCGGCTTACGGGACGCACAAGGGTTCGACCAGTGCTGGCGACCCAGTGTTCATGGCCCAGAACTATATGGCCGCTCTGAACATCCAGGTGAAGATCAACTAAGCAAGACTCGTCCTACTTGGGTTGCGCCGCGGTATTTGCTGTAGCCGCGGCGCAACCTTTTCCTATTCCCGAGCGTCAGATAATGTGAGATGATCAGACTGATACCTAATTGCCGCCGTATGTTTGCAGCTCTCATGGTTCTTCTATTTCTGCTGTCGGCGTGTTCTTCTAAGAGCGGCTTGATTCTCGGAACGTACGGTTCGCGGAGAGGAACAGCCGACGTAGAGCTTGTCGGACGGCTGGTCGTTAGCCGGGACTGCCTGATGCTGGAGACATCCGACGGCGAACCCGTGATGCTCGGTTGGCCGGAAGGGTACTCGGTCGACGGTGAAGGCGACGACGCGGTGATTCTGGATTCGGACGGTCAGCAGATCGCCGGCGTTGGGGACGATGTGCGACTTGGTGGCGGTCCGATTTCCGCGACGGAGCTTACGGCCGAGGTGGGCTCCGACCTCCCCGAGCGGTGCAGAACGGACCACTCCTTTGCTGTCGCATCAGTGATCGAGTAATTCTTCCGTTCGGGGCGCTTCGCTGCGCCATTCCACATTCTTAAGTCTCATCTACCCGCGGTTTGACACAGGACACGGCCCGAAACGACAACACCGTGGCCACCCAGTTCGCCCGCACCTTCGACAAGGTCGCCCGGGGATTACTTGCCCTCAATCCGGCGCTGGTGAAATCCAACAACCACAAGCTCGCCGCGATCAACACGACGCTTACCGTCACCGAGACGGGCTCGGGCCCGACGGGCCCGAGCCCGTGTCGGTGACGAGCAGCCAGGCCGACGCGGGACTAGGTCCCGACGATGTCGCGAACGACATAAAGGGCTGGACCACCGGCACCTCCGACAGCAGCAGCGAGTTACGCGCCGAGCGTTACGGGCGCGACGAGGGTGTACACGATCACCTACTAGGGCTTCGATGTGGCCAGCAACTCGGCCATCTGCGTCACCTCGATAACCGTTAAGAAAATAGGAAAGACGATGACGAGGATCCGCCGGGAGGGGGGTCCTCGTGTTGTCGGACGCGTTCAGTCCAAAGCCAAGGGTCCGCCTCGTAACAGGTAGCGGTTCGCGCACCGATCAATCAGCTCCACCCACAATCGTGCTCGAAACCGGACGCCTCCCCGGTTTCGGATTTTGGTGGAGATTCCGGGTCGCCAGTGATCGCTTTATCTCCAACAAACCTTCCGAGCACGAAACCGAGTCGTCAGTCACTCAGCAGGTAGCGCAGGTAACGAGGCGGGGCCTCGAGAAAGCTCTTCCAGTTCTGCACGACCTCGAGGTCGTCGTAGGAGTCGACGTGCCGGATGCCCCAGTCGCCCAGTTCGAGGAGGGTCGCCTCGGGGAGTGACACCAGGACGGGCGAGTGGGTGGAGACGATCACCTGGCTGCCCTCACGGCTCATCTGGTCGAGAAGGGAGACGAGGCCGAGGGTCGAGCGAAACGACAGCGCCGCCTCGGGCTCGTCCATAAAGTACACCCCGATTTCGGCGAATCTCCGACGAAGCACGGCGAGGAAACTCTCGCCGTGCGAGCGCTCCTGCAACTTGTCGCCCTCCCACGCGCGCGCCTGCGAGGGATCGGCGTCGATGCTTGCGAAGTACGAGTGCATCGCCTCGGCCCGAATGAAGAAGCCGGCCGGTGACGCCAACGGATGGGTGCGCGCACGAAGATGGCGAGGGAGCTCCGAATCCTCCTCGCTCGGCCCCGGATCCGAAGGCGTGAAGGGCGACTCGAAGCCCGCCCGCGGATACACGGAGGCGAGCGCTTCGATGATGGTGCTCTTACCGGTTCCGTTCTCACCGATGAGGAAGGTCACTCCCGGCGAGATCTCTAGACCCTCGTTGCGAACCAGCTCCGCGACGGCAGGGATCGTGAAGGGCCATCGTTCGAGGTCCGGTGGCGAGAATGGATGGGGTTGCCATTCGACTCGCTCCAGGTGGCGGACTGCCCTGCGTTCAGCCATAGGCGGCCGAGCCTACCCGGGCAAACAAAAGCGTCGCCGTTTTTGAACGCGCGCAGTCCCGCTCCAGCGCGTTTTTCGCACAAAGAACGCGGCGCGCCGGATTCTCTGTGCCGTTAGCGCGCTGGGGCGGGAGCTCCCGCGCTCAGAACGGTCAGGTTTTTAGGTGTTTGTCGAAAAAGTCGAGCAGGATCTCGAAGCGTTGGACGCGGTGGAGGGGGTTACCAGATCGAGTGAGCTCGTGCGACTCGCCGGGCCACCGAACGAACTCCACATCGCGCTCGAGCAGCCTCAATGTGGTGAACAGGGCCTCGGCCTGCTCGATGTTGCAGCGCAGATCGGTCTCCGAATGCAAGATCATCAGCGGCGTATGGATGTTTTCGGCGTAAGTCAGGGGAGAGATCTTCAGCCACGCGTCCGGGTCCTCGAAGAGGTATGAGCCCATGTAGCCCTTGAACGACCAGCCCAGGTCGCTGGACCCGTGCATCGAGTACCAGGAGTTGACGGCGCGCTCGGAGCAGGCTGCTTTGAAGCGATCCGAGTGGGCCACCATCCAGGTGGTCATGTAGCCCCCGTAAGAGCCGCCCAACACTCCGAGACGATCGGCATCGCAGAAGTCGTAACGCTCGAGGGCGGCATCCAGCGCGGCCTCGATGTCCTCGTGGTCCACCGTGCCCATTCCCGGCCCACCCTCGCTCGGCCCCCGGATCGCGCGACCCCATTCCTCGGAGTAGCCGGAGGACCCGCGCGGATTGCAGTAGACGACCACATAGCCGGCGCCGCAGTAGACCTGGAACTCGTCGAACAGCTTGTTGCCGTATTGGGTGAACGGGCCACCGTGGATGTTGAGCAGCACGGGGTACTTCTTGCCGGCCTCGAAGGAGGCGGGTCGCATGATCCACGACTCGACCTCGGTGCCGTCCTTGGACTTCGCCACGAAGCGCTCAGGCTCGATTAGCTCGCGCCCTTCGACGAACGCCTCACCCACGTTCGTCAGCTGTTCCTTCTCCGTGAACAACTCCGACAGCGAGGTGGCGGTGCTCGAGGAGTAGACCAGGGTGTCGCCGGCGACGTCGTAGCCCGTGACGCCGTGGTCACCGCCGACGATCAGCTCGGGCTCACCCTCGCCGTCGGACGGAATCGAGTACAGCGGCCAGTTGCCGTGGTCCTCGGTCGCGAAGACCAAATCGTCGCCCTGCCACAGCGGTTTTCTGATCTGAGGAAAGGGGACACACGAGCGGTCGAGCGACTGGGTGAGCATCGTTTGCCGCTTGGTCGCCAGGTCGAGCACCGCGACCTGGCTGTGCCGAGGCTCGTCGAGCACGCCGGGGTAGTAGTAGTGGGCGATGCGGCTCCCGTCCGGTGACCACGAAGGAGCCCACGCGCTCGAGTCCGTGCCCGTCAGCGCCTCCGGTTCCCCGCCGCTCGCCGTGACGACGTAGATGGCCGTGGTCGGGTGGATGTCCCAGTTGTCGTGACGGCTCGAGGTGAAGGCGATCCGAGTTCCGTCCGGCGACCACTCGGGGGCCGAGTCCTCGAAGTCGCCGTGCGTCAATTGAGTGGGCTCGGAGGAGCCGTCGGAGGGGACCGTGAAGATGTGTTGACGGCGGTCGAAGGTCCAGCCCACGTTGTCGAGCTTGAACTGGAGGCGAGTGAATCGTCGAGGAGCCCGGTTGCGATCCTCTTCCTCCTCGTAGGCTTCGTCTCGAACGCGAGCGGCGAACGCGATGGTGCCCCCGTCCGGCGCCCAAGCGAAGTCGCCCACGTCCTCGTCGAGGTCGGTGAGCTTGAGCGCCTCCCCTCCCGCGGCGGGGATGACGTAGAGCTGACTCGTCTTCGAGGCGGTTTTGCTCTGCGGTTCGTCCGCGGCCGTCCGGCGGTTCGACACGAACGCCAGGTGGGTCCCGTCCGGTGACCACACCGGAGACGAATCCGCTTTCGGCCCCCATGTGAACCGCACCGGCTCCGACGATCCATCGACCGCTGCGACCCAGATCGAGCTTCGGTATTCGTTGGCCTTGCCGTCGATCGACCAGACGGCGTAAGCCACCGAAGCCCCGTCGGGCGACAGCAGCGGACTGCCGACCCCGGTTAGCTCGTATACGTCCTCAGGCACCATGCCCGGCATGTGATCCCCTCTCACCATCGCCGGTCGTTCGCCGACCGTCGAGCTCCATCGCCATCGGTCCTACCATCTCTGTCCTATGCCAATAGTAAGAAGCAGACTGCTCTCAGTCTGCATGATTCTGGGGCTGGCCGTCGCAGCCTGCGACGGGAGCAATGAATCGAGGCAGATTCCTCCCGAGTTCACTTCGCCGCCCCCCGATCCGGCGCCGTCGCTCCTGGCTCCGCCGCCTTGCCCCAATCAGGAGGAGGTCGCCGGTGACGAGTCCCTGCGAACCGGCTCGCTCGCCGGGGATGTGAGCGGTGACGGGATCGATGACCGGGTTCATGTGGCGGTTGACGACTCCGCCGACATCGGCTGCCAGGCGTTCCTCGTGGTCGACCATGGCGACCAGCTCGATGCCGTGACCCTGGAGGTCGAGGGCCTGGATCCGGCGCTCGGGCTGCCCGCGCCCAAGCAGCTGAGGCAGGTCGACGGGGCCCAGGGCGCCGACATCGTCGTGGACCTAGTGGCCGGCGCGTCCACCGTGTTCGCCGGGGTCTACTCGATGGCCACGGGAGAGCTCGCGCCGGTGACCATCGAAGGGAGCGAACCGCCCGCGCGCGACCTCTTTCCCTACGGTGGCGGGGTCGGCCAGCTCAGCGCGGTGGACTGCGCCGATGACGCAACGATGCTGATCTCCAGCGCGGTCCCGCAGGAGGCGCGCTATCTGGTCACGCGCAACCGTTACACGCCGACGCCCGGAGCGCTCCTCCGCGACGGCGAGGCTTCGACCGCAAAGGTCAAGCTCGAGTCGCTTCCCGCAAGGTTCCCGGAGTTCGCGGGAGCTCCCTTCGGGAGTTGCCCTTCCGAGTGAACCTTTAGAGTTGCGGCCATGGTTGGCGACTACGACTTCACGGCGATCGAGGATCGCTATCAGCGGGCCTGGATAGAGGCGGATCTCTGGGCCGCGCCCGAGATGCCCGATCCCGACCGCAAGCGCTACCTGGTCACCATGTTTCCCTACCCCTCGGGCGACCTGCACATGGGTCACGTCGAGATCTTCTCGATTCAGGACGCGACCGCCCGCTTCCACCGCATGCGCGGCTACGACGTCCTGAACCCGATCGGCTGGGATGCGTTCGGGCTCCCGGCGGAGAACGCGGCCATCCGACGCGGCGTCAACCCCAAGAAATGGACCTACGAAAACATCGCCAAGCATCGCACCTCGATGGAGAGACTGGGATTGAGCTTCGACTGGAACCGTGTCTTCTTCACGTGCGAGGCCGAGTACTTCCGGTGGAACCAGTGGTTCTTCCTCCAGTTCTACGAGCGAGGGCTTGCCTACCGTAAGCAGGCCGCGGCGTGGTGGTGCCCGAACGACAAGACGGTGCTGGCGAACGAGCAGGTCATCGCCGGCCGCTGCGAGCGCTGCGGCGCCGAGGTGATCAGGCGCTACCCGACCCAGTGGTTCTTCAAGATCACCGATTACGCCGACCGGCTGGTGGACGACCTCGAGTTCAACGTGGGGTGGACTGAGCACCTCAAGATGCTGCAGCGCAACTGGATCGGACGTTCCTACGGCGCCGAGGTCCACTTCGCGCTCGAGGGAATCGACGAGCCGGTGACGGTCTTCACCACGCGGCCCGACACGCTCTGGGGAGCCACATTCTTCGTCCTCGCGCCGGAGCACCCGCTGGCCGCCGAGCTCGTGGCGGGCACCCCGGTCGAGGCCAAGCTCGACGCGTTCAAGGAGGAGGTCTCGCGCATGAGCGAGATCGACCGGGCGTCGACCGAGCGGCCCAAGAAGGGCCTGTCACTCGAGCGCTACGCCACCAATCCCGTAAACGGCGAGCGCATACCGATCTTGGTGGCCGATTACGTGCTGATGGACTATGGGACCGGAGCGATCATGGCGGTGCCGGCTCACGATCAGCGCGACTTCGAGTTCGCTCGCTCGAACGAGCTCGAGATCAGGGTGGTCATCGAGCCCCCCGGCGAGTCACTGGACCCGGCTCAGATGACCGAGGCCTATCCCCACGACGGCGTCATGGTGAACTCCGGTGAGTTCGACGGCACTCCCGCGACCGAGTCGGTCGCGAGAGTCACCGAATGGCTCGAGGCGAAGGGCCTGGGCCGGGCGGCGAAGAACTTCCGGCTGCGCGACTGGTTGATCAGCCGGCAGCGTTACTGGGGGACGCCGATCCCGATCCTCTACTGCGAGGACTGCGGCGAGGTGCCGGTGCCCGAGGCCGATCTCCCCGTCGAGCTGCCCGACGACGTCGACTTCAATCCAACAGGCGAGGAGTCGCCGCTCGCGACCGCCGACGATTGGGTTAACACCACCTGCCCGAAGTGCGGAAGTGAGGCGCGGCGCGAGACCGACACCATGGACACGTTCGTCGACTCGGCCTGGTACTTCCTGCGCTATCTCGACCCCCACAACTCGGAAGCTCCCTTCCGCGCCGAGCTCGCCAACGCCTGGATGCCGATGGATCGGTACACCGGGGGGATCACTCACGGGGTGATGCACCTGATCTACGCACGCTTCTTTCAGAAGGTGCTGATGGACATGGACATGGTCGACTCCCCCGAACCGTTCCCGCGCGTGCTCAACCAGGGCATGGTGACGATGGACGGCAAGTCGATGAGCAAGTCGCGCGGCAACATCGTCGAACCGGTCGAGGCCTTCGAGCGTTACGGCGCCGACGCGCTGCGCCTGTACATGCTGTTCTCCGGCCCCCCCGAGCAGGACTTCGACTGGCCGCACGAGGGGGTGGAGGCGATAGGTCGCGTGAGTTTCCCGTGGCTCAGGCGGGTGTGGCGGTTGTGCGAGGACGTCAGGGAGATGCCAGAGGGAGACGAGAGCCTAGGCCCTGTGGACCTCGAGTTGCGCAAGGCCGTTCACAAGACCATCAAGGTCGTAACCCGCGACTACGAGGCGCTCTCCTTCAACACGGCGATCGCCCGCATGCAGCAGCTGGTCAACGAGGCTTACCGTTATCGCGGCGCCGGCGGCTCGAGCGGAACGGTGCTGACCGAGCTGGTTGAGGCGTTGCTGAAGCTGCTGGCCCCCATCGCCCCCTACATCACCGAGGAGCAATGGCACCGCTACGGCCACGACCAATCGATTCACATCTCGAGCTGGCCGGACTTCGACGAGGAGCTCGCGGCCGAGAGCACCGTCACGATGGTGATTCAGGTAAACGGCAAGGTGCGCGACACACTCGACGTGGCCCCTTCCATCACCGAGGAGGAGATGCGCGAGCGCGCGTTCGCCTCGGACAAGATCCAGGGCTACCTCGGGGGCAAGGCTCCGTTGAAGGTGATCGTCAAGCCCCCGAGGATGATCTCCCTGGTGGTCGAGTAGCCGCTAGAACTCCTCGGGGCAGCGCGGGGTGACCTCGCTGTAGAAGAGGCGGTCAGCGGTGCGCACCGCTCCCGGCCGGTTCTCGACTACGCGCCCGGCTCCCTTAAGTGCGGTGAACGGAGTGCCTCCCAGGTAGCCGGCGCCCAGCTCGCGCACGCTCAGCTCCAGGTCGACGTCGCCGGCGGTCTCGGTGACCCTGCCCTCGCCGGACTTCACCTCGAGCTCGTAGCGGCCCTCGTTCCAAGGGCAGAAGTCGTCGCGCAGGGCGAAGCTCAGCGATCCGTCCTCCGCATAAGTGCGGCCCCCGAGCGCGCCGGCAACGTCCACGACGCGCAGCCACATGCCGTCGTCGACGAACGTGCTCAGGCGACGGGGCTCGGCCAGCATGAAGAACAGCGGATCGTCCATGGGAAGTCGCCCCGCGCGGATACTCGTGACCAGGTCGATGCCGAACACGTAGCGCCACATCTCGCGCAGGGCCAGGGGCGAGGTCCCAATCAGTTCGTTCACCCATACGTGACCGTCGGGGTAGCCCGCCTCCTCGTTCCACGAGTTCTTCCAGCGGTAGGTGGCGTAGGCCTGAGCCTCGCCTTCGTGCTCCCAAACCGCGCGGTATTGCGGACTGTAGCCGTCGCGATGTTCCTTGGGATCGTTAAGCGTGTGCGCCTTCCACCAGGTCTCATTGCGGCGATACATACCCGGGGTCAATGCGCGGACGCGGTCATAGATCGGCGGCAAGGCTCCCAGCGAATCCTCGAGACTCAGCAAGCGAGCCTGTCCCACGGCCGGTGACGGATCGAGAAAGGCCGTCCGCTCCTTCAAAAGGTTGATCCAGGTCATTCGGGCGGCCGCGCCGTAGCCGAACCGTTGATAGATGTTGCTCTCCGACGCGTAGAGAGCCGCCAGCGGCTCACCCCGGCGATGCAGGTCCTCTAGCTGGTAGCGCATCATCGCCCTGAGGATGCCCTTGCGACGATGGGTCGGAAGGACTCCAACGATGGTCACTCCGGCGGCGGGAAGCTCGCCACCCGGCACCGTCATGTCGAACGCATAGCTCGAGTTGGTGCCGACGATGTCGCCATCGTCGAAGGCCGCCACGGTTCGGTCGAGTTCGGTCTTGGAACGAAATCGATTGACGCCCTCTTCGCTGTGCTCCTCGCCGAAGGCGATCCCGGCGACGTCCACGAAGCGAGGGATTTCCAACTCGCTAACCGGCCGGATTTCGTACTTCATGGTCTAGCTCACCCTTCTGCGTGGGTGTCCATGCGCTCGGCAGGAGCATTCGGCCCAAGTGTGACGCGCGCCACAGCCGGGCCGGATACGGCCAAGGAGTATAGGCACATGGCCGACATTGTTGTCGAGAGCGGTTTTAGGGACCGGATCGAAGACCTGGTGGGCCGGCGACGCGAGGTCCGGCTGGTGGCCGCACTGGTGGCGATCGCAGGCGTCGTTTCGCTGGTGCTTTGGATGCGGGGCGCACCCGCGACGATCGCCCCACCCGCCACCTCCAATGGAGGTCTCGCGCCGGTAACGCCCGAAGCCTCGACGGAGACCATTGTGGTCGTGCACGTGGGAGGCGCGGTCAGGAAGCCGGGAATCTACGAGCTCCAGCCGGGAGCCCGCGTGGCCGATGCCGTCGACCTCGCCGGGCTGCGCTCGGTGGCGAACGTGAACGCACTCAATCTGGCGGAACCCCTGGTGGACGGATCGAAGGTCGATGTGCCTCGCAGGGGCGAGACCGCGGTCCCGGCCCCCGGGCTCGCGCCGCCGACTTCTCCGTCGACGGGCGCGCCGGGGGCCGGGACGCCCGTCGACATCAACACCGCCGACCAGACCGTGCTCGAGACCCTGCCCGAGGTCGGCCCCGTAACCGCTCAGGCGATCATCGAGTACCGAACGCAGATTGGATCGTTCACCTCGATCGAGCAACTTCTCGAGGTCTCCGGAATCGGCCCCGCAACCTTCGAGGCGATGCGCTCCCTCGTGACCGTTTGACCGGACCCAACGAGGGATCGCTCGCGCGCATCTACGCCGCACTGGCCGGGCTCACCTTGGGAGTGTGCGCGGCCTCGGTGGTGGCGGCGCCACCTGCCGTCGTTGCCGGGTGCCTCGCAGGCGGTTGTCTGTGCGTTCGCAGGCGCCCGGCGGTTTCGTTCGTCGGCCTGGTGGCCGCGGCGGCTTCCTGCGGAGTGCTGGCCGGCGGGCCGCAACACGATCCGACGCCGCTTCAGGCCATGGCGCCGCGTATCCCGCATTGCGACGTCACGGGCCGGCTGCTCGAGCACTCGGGCGGACTCGGAAGCCTCGTCGCCGCGGATGAGCTGGTCTGCAACGCGTTTCGACCAGTGAACGACGCCGGCCTCCTCGTCTTGGATCGTCCTGAAGCGGAAGTGGGGGCCGTGATCCGGCTGTCGGGGTGGTTGCTGCCGCTGAGCTCGAACGATCCGTTCGACGTGGCTCGCCGGCGACTTGGTGCCCATGCGTCGCTGAGCTCGAGCGAGGCCGAGGTCATTTCCCCACCCGTCGGCGCCCATGCGCTGGCGGCGCGCGTCCGAGGAGGGCTCGCGCGCGCAACGATGGGAATGGATGGCGATCGCGCCGCCCTCCTTTCGGGCCTGACGTCGGGGGAGACCCACGGCATGAGCGCATCTACCGAGGAACTCGTTCGGCGCGCCGGACTGTCTCACCTGGTTGCGGTCTCCGGCAGCAACGTCGCCATCGTCGTGGGCATCGTCGCGCTGGCGGTCGCACGACTGGGAATGTGGGCCCGCATCCTCGTGTGTGCGGGAGCCCTCGCCATCTACGTGCTGGTGGTGGGACCCGAGGCCTCGGTGCTGCGCGCGGCAACCATGGGCGGCATCGCGCTGCTGGCCTTGGGGGCCGGGCGGCGCACCGAGCCATTACACGCGTTGGGACTGGCACTGATAGTGGTGCTGGCGCTGCGCCCCGGACTCGTTTTCTCGGTGGGGCTTCATCTCTCCGCGGCGGCCACCGCCGGAATAGTGCTGTTCGCGGGTCCTCTGTCGCGCCGGATGAGTCGAGTCCCGCGCCCGGTCGCGCTCGCACTTGCGGTGACGCTCGCGGCGCAGGTCGCGGTGGCTCCGGTGCTCGCCGGGGTCTTCGGAGAGCTCTCAGTGGTGGCGCCGCTTGCGAACCTGCTGGTGGTCCCAGCGGTCGCGCCGGCAACCGTTCTCGGCCTCGTTGCCGCGACCACGGGAGCGATCTGGCCTGCGGCGGGGGCGATCTCCGCCGGGCTCGCCGAGCCGTTCGTGGTCTGGATCCTGGCGGTGGGACGCACTGCTGGAGGGTGGTCGTGGGCTTCGCTGCAGGTGCCCGAGTGGTCGGCCTGGCCGCTGGGCGCGCTGGTGGTCGGGGCCGCGCTCGCAACGTTGCGTAGCGGGAACCCATCGAAGCGGCCAAGTAATGTGCGGGCCATGGCCGACTTTACGTGGACGCTCCAAGATGGGGCCGGGAAGGATCTGCGCGTCAGCGAGCCGTTTTCCTCCAAGGAGGAGGCGGAGGCGTGGATGGGGGCCGAGTGGTCGTCGCTGCGGGACGAGGGCGGCGAGTTCGTGTTGCTGAAGGACGGCGACAAGGTGGTCTATCGCATGGGCCTCTCGGACGCCTAAGGGAAGCGAAGAGATGGCCGAACCCTTCCACCTTTTGACCGGCGAGGAGTTTCTCGCGGGTGAGGCGCTCGACAAGATCAGGGCCGAGGTCGACGCCGATCCGCTCTCCGAGGTCGTGGTGGACGCGAGCCAGCCCGCGCAGCACATCATCGAGTCGCTCGAGACCGCATCGCTGCTCGGAGGCATCCGGGTGGTCATCGTTACCGCGGCTCAGGACCTCCGTAAGGAGCATCTAGAGGCACTCGAGCAGTACCTCGAGTCGCCTTCGGAAACGTCGGTACTAGTGGCGATTGCCGCCGGCCGCAACGCCAGACTCACGGATCTCGCCAAACGCGCCGGCACCACGGTGTCGCTCGACGCACCTAGGGGTCGCCGGCTGGCCTCGTGGATCAAGCAGCGGGGCAAGGACCACGGGCTGAAGGTCGACGATCGCGCCGCGTGGGCGCTCATCGATTCCGTCGGCAACGAGTTGAGGGACCTGGACGGAGCCCTGAGCCAGCTTGCGACGCAACTGGGCACCGGAGCCCAGGTCGGGGCCGGCCAGGTGCGCGCAGCGTTCGCTCGGCTCGCCGACGAGCGCATCTACGCGTTCACCGATGCGGTGGGGGAGCGAAGACTCGCCGATGCCATGGGGACGCTTCGTCGTTTGCTGGATCAGGGCGAACCGCCGCTGGTGTTGTTCGGCGCGTTGTCCAATCACGTGCGAAGGCTGCTGCAGGCTCACGGTTTCGAGTCCACCAAAGAGGCCGGCGTCCACTTCGGGATGCCAGACTGGCGAGCCCAGCGCCTGCTCGCCCAGGCTCGGACCTACCGCCCGGACGAGCTCATCTCCGCCATGGCGGTGCTGTCCAAGACCGACGTCGAGATGAAGGGCGATGCGCCGCTACCTCAGGTGCCCCTGGAGGAGGCCGTGGCCCGCATCATCGCCGGCCGCACCTAGTAGCGCATCGGGCAACGTTCGCCCTGTCCGACAACGGCACATCGGGGGCGATGCCCCAACCCCGATACGCCTGCGGGGTTGTTCGGCCACCCCCTCATGTTCACGAGGTCCATGACCTCGTTGGCCCGGGCGATCGCGGCAGAACGGGCACTCGTAGCCGTCGGGCTCGTGAGCCTCACGGCCGGGATCGCAGCACGGCGACCTCGGGTATCTCCTCGGGCGGGCCGAAGCCGTGCTCGACCAGCCAGCGGACGTTAAGCAGGCATCGCAACGACCACCACGCGCGGATGAGGTCGCGGTCGACGTCGGTGCCGTAGCCGGCGACGACGTCGCCAAGGTGCTCCGCGTGTCCAAGCGTGAGGCTGGCGAGGTCGAAGAGCGCGTCGCCCTGAGACGCCTCGGACCAGTCGAGGACGCCGGTCAGCTCATCACCGGCGACGAAGACGTGGTCGATCTGCAGGTCGCCGTGGGTGAACACCGGCGTCCACGGCCGGAGTGCGGTCTCGGCGAGCCGGCGGTTGCGTGTGACCACGTCAGCGGGAAGGACGTCGTTGGCGACGAGCCACTCGCACTCGCCGGCGAGGCGCGATGCGAGCTCGTCGACGCGCCGACCAGGCCATGGCGGCAACGGCGCGTCGTGCAGCGTCCGGACGGCGGCACCCGCCGCGGCCCACGCCGCCGATGACGCGGGCGACGGTTCGCCGAGATGGCCGAGTGCTACTCCGGGCAGGGCGGCGAGCGCGAGCGCGGGCGGGTTCCGCCAGAGGACCTCCGGAGTCGGAACCGGCGCGATTGCCATCGCCTCGACCTCGACGTCGGTGCGCGTCTGATC
>JBOGWU010000287.1:0-2496 GCA_050693935.1 Actinomycetota bacterium
TCCAGCACCACCGCGTCGACCACGTAGCGGGCCACATCCAAGCGACACCTCCAGGCTAGGGGTGTCCACCATGACCCGCGACATGCTCACTCAGCCGTGTCCACCATCCGGTGGAATCACACACCTCGCCCTCCGCCAAGCGAAGGAGCAGGTCGCAAGCATGTTCCATCGCACTCCCACACCATGTTCCCGAACGTGCGCGAGGATCAGCCCTCGTGGATCATGACGCGTGGGGTGTGCGAGTCAGGTACATGGTTGACACCGTGGCTCCGGTAGCTGGCCGACACTTCCGGGACGCGACTCCGGTACCTGGGCGACAGTGGCTCCGGTACCTGGGCGACACCACGGGAAATCCCCCCGCGACGCGGCGCCTCCTCTTTCGCTGTGGTCCAACACCCACAGATGCGAAGGAGGCCGCTCGTGCTTCGGGAGTTGGACGTAGTGGAGCAGCGTTATCAGGCAGTGCGTGAGGTGCTCATCGACGGCGCCTCGGTGACCGATGTGGCCCGCCGCAACAAAGTGGCCCGTCAGACGGTGCACGAATGGCTCGTGAAATACGCCAACCAAGGGCTGGTCGGGCTCATGGACCGACCCACCAAGCCGCTGTCGTGTCCCCACCAGATGGCGCCCGCGGTCGAGGCCCGCATCATCGAACTTAGGGTCGAGCATCCCGCCTGGGGACCCCGCACGCTTTCCCACCGGCTCGCGCTCGAGGGCTTTGATCCCATGCCGGGGCGGACCTCGATCTATCGCTGTTTGGTGCGCCACGGCCTCATCACGCCGGAGGCGCGCCGCCGCAAGCGCTCCGACTACAAACGCTGGGAGCGATCCCGGGCCATGGAGTTGTGGCAGATGGACGTGGTGGGCGGCGTGTGCCTTCAAGACGGCTCGGAGGCAAAGGTCATCACAGGGATCGACGATCACTCCCGCTTCTGCGTCAGCGCCTTCGTCGCATCTCGTGCCACAGCACGTCCAACCTGCGCAGCGTTGACTTTGGCGCTCGAGCGTCACGGTGCACCGGAGCAGATCCTCACTGACAACGGCAAGGTCTTCACCAGCCGCTTCAACAAGGGAGCCGGCGAGGTCCTGTTCGATCGCCTGTGCCGCAACCACGGCATAAAGCACCTGCTGACCGCGCCGCGCTCGCCGACCACCACCGGCAAGGTCGAGCGTTTCCACAAGACTCTTAGAGCCGAGTTCCTCGCGGCCAAGATCTTCACCTCGATCGCCGACGCCCAGGCGCAGGTCGATTCCTGGGTCAAGACCTATAACTTCGAGCGACCGCACCAGAGCCTCGGCATGGCCGTTCCCTGGGAGCGCTTCAAGCTCGCCACACCCGCTCCCGTAGAGGCTCCCGAGGAGATCGTCGAGGAGCCCACCGAGGTGCCGGCGGTGACTCGCCGGGTCGGGCGCAGCGGGCTCATCAGCTTCGCCGCCGCGCACTATCGCGCCGGGGTGTGGCTCGCCGGCGAGAACGTCACCGTGATCTGCGACGGCGGGCTCGTGCACCTGCACCATCGCGGCGTGCTCGTCGCGACCCACGCTCGGCGCCATCGCGTCGACAAACAGGCCGCCGGGCTGCGGCGCGGCGTCCGACCGGCCAGACCCCAACGACCGACGGCCACCGCGGCGTCGGTCACTCGCAAGGTCGACTTCGGTGGCAACGTCTGCTTCGCCGGTACCTGTTATCGAGCCGGATCCAAGTACCGCCGGCGCCAGGTGCAGGTCGCGGTCGTGGGCGAGACCGTCGAGATCTCGATCGGCCAGGAGCTCATCCGCAGCCATCCCATACGTCACGACCGCACCCGCGAGCACGGCGCGCTCGCCAATCCCGGCGGCCGACCTCGTCGCATCAACGCCGCCTAACCTCTATCGGAGTGTCGCCAAGGTACCGGAGCCAATCTGTCGCCCGGGTACCGGACCTTGACAGCTCGGAAAGCAGTGCATCCAGGCGGTCGGGCACGTCATCCTCGGCGTCCTCGTAGAGATGTCCGTATCGATCAAGCGTGAATGCGACCGAGGAGTGGCCCGCACGAATCGAGACCTCCTTGGGGTTGGCCCCTGCTGCGATCCACAACGCGACGAAGGTGTGACGCAGCTCGTGAAACTTGAGGCCGGAGAGGCCGACCTTCTCGATCGCCGGCTTCCACCACAGCCGGCCGAACCCCGCCCGGCGGAGAGGCCCTCCCTTATGCCCGGTGAACACCAGTGAGTCTGGAGCGGCCAGCACATAGTGGTGCAGATGCATCTCGAGCTCGTTCACGACACGGCGAGGAAGAGGAACAGTGCGTCGAGAGCGTCGGGACTTTGGTGGTCCGAACATGAGCTTGCCGTTCGCTTCGACGAGCGTTTCCGTCACCATCACACGACCTCTGAGCAGATCGACTCGCGATCTCCTAAGCCCGGTGAGCTCCCCGAACCGAAGTCCTCCGTAGCCTGCCAGAAAGACGAGTGCTCGAAAGCGAGGGTCGATTGCTTCAGCCACGAGTTCGACTT
>JBOGWU010000288.1:0-7228 GCA_050693935.1 Actinomycetota bacterium
GCCTCGCCGATGCCCACCTGCTCGAGGATCTCGTCGGTGTGCTCACCGAGTCCGGGCGGCGGCCTGCGGATGAGGTCCTTGGGCGCGGAGCTCATCTTGATCGGGTTGCCGACATGACGGAACTCCCCCACCCCTGGGACCTCTCCCTCGACGATCATTTCGCGATGCACAGACTGTTCGTCGGCGAAGGCCTCGGCGAAATCGTTGACGGGACCGACGCAGACATCGCGGCCCTCGAAGTGAGCCATCCATTCGGAGCGAGTCCGTGATGCGAACAGGTCGTTCAGTTCGGCGAGCACCTCGAGCCTGCGCTCGCCAATGGCGAAGGCATCGCCGGCCAGATCGGGGCGTTCGAGCGCGTCGCACAGCGCAGTCCAGAACTGCGGCTCGAGGGCTCCAACGGTGAGCCAGCCGTCGGCGGCGCGGTAGATGCGGTAACAGGGAAACGCGCCCGACAGTGTCATGAGCTCGCGCTGAGGAATGCTGCCGGTGGCGAAGAACTCGGCCGCGTGGATGCCGAGCCACGAGATTGCGCCGTCCATCATCGAGATGTCGCAGTAATCGCCCTCTCCGGTCGTGGCCCTGCGCACGAGCGCGGCGAGCACGGCGATCACCCCGGCCATGCCGCCTCCCGCGAGGTCACCGATCTGCACTCCAGGGATCACCGGTCGCTCGCCGCCCACTATCGACAGCAGTCCGCCGAAACCGATGTAGTTGACGTCGTGACCGGCCGTCTCGGCGCGGGGACCGTCACGGCCGTAGCCCGAGATGGCGCAGTAAACCAGCCCCGCGTTGCGGGGCCGCAGAGCCTCGTAGTTGAGGCCGAGACGCTCCATCACGCCCGGACGAAACGATTCGATCAGCACGTCGAAGTGCTCGACGAGATCCAGCAACAACCCCCGGCCCTCGTCGCTCTTGAGGTTGATGGTGACCGAGCGCTTGTTACGGTTCAGCGCGATATGAGCGGCGGAATGCTCGCCCACGATCGGCGGTGACCAGCGAATGTAGTCACCTCGGTCCGGCTCCTCGACCTTGACAACGTCCGCACCGAGGTCGGCCATCAACAGAGTGGCGTAGCCGCCGGGAAGCAGTCTGGTGAGGTCGAGGACCCTGACCTCTTCCAGCGGTCCCGTCATTCGACGGGAGCCTCGGAGTCGCCGGCGACGACGGCGACCACGGCGTCCGACGACCCGCACCACCGGCACACCACCTTCTCGATCACGTCGTCCAGGATCTCCTCCTCCTCGACGGTCAGCTCGCCGCCGAGCGAATAGTGGTGGAACGCACGAACGCGCTTGGACTCGAAGACGTCGAAGCGAGTCTTGTTGCCGCAGCCCTCGCACCGGTAGCTCACGGCTCGGTCCTCTTCATGACGAGCGAGAAGATGGCGGTGTCGTCGGTCACGGTGCCGAAGTCGCGTGCCCCCTGATACAGGGCTCGGGTCAGTTCGCCGGAGGGTATTTGCGCGTTGCGTTTGAGTGACTCGGAGACACGTTCTCGTCCGTAGAGTTCGCCTTCGTCGTCCCTGGCCTCGATGAGCCCGTCGGTGTAGGTCACCAACACGTCTCCGGGTTGAAGGTCGAGGGTTGCCTGGGCGAAACGCTGGTTCTCGAACGCCCCAACGAGGCCGCCCTCGGCCTGGATGATCTCGACCTCGTCGCTCGCCGCCCGGTAGAGCAGCGGCTCGGGGTGTCCGCCGTTGGCGAAGATGAAGGTCCGCATACGCGGGTCGTACACCCCGTAGAACAAGGTGGTGAACTGGTCCTCACCGAGGCCCTGACAAAGCGCGTTGTTGAGATGGAAGAGAACCGAACCCGGACCGGGGTTGCGCATCGAGAACGCCCTGAGCATGTACTTGGCCATCGCGGTGTGCGCCGCGGCCTCTGCGCCTTTGCCGGACACGTCTCCCATGACGATCGCGATGCTTCCGTCGGACAGATCGAAGGCGTCGTAGAAGTCCCCGCCGACGTCGGCCTCGTTGCTGGCCGGCTCGTAGGTTGCGTGAAGCTCGAAGGTCCGCCCCTCGGGCAGGTCAGTGGTCAGCAAACCCGCCTGCAGACTGCGGGCAACCCGGCGCTGGCGCTCGAAACGCTGCGCGTTCTCGATGGCCGATGCTGCCTGAACCACCATGACCTTGAGCGCTTCGGCCTCGTCGGGCCCGAGCGTGTACCGCCGGTCGAAGGTCACGACCACTGCCCCCAAAAGCGCCGATTCCGCTCCCGGAATCGCGGTGGCCACCGCGCTCAGTGGGCCGTGATCCGTTCCCAGCCGGTCTCGCAGGTCCTGAACCGCGGTGGTGTTGCCCTCGAAGAGCTCGGACCAGATCTCGTCGTCGGGAGAGAGCCTGCCCAGCAGTTCGTAGAGGTTTTGATCCGCCCCAGTGCCACCGGCGGCCACGAACTCGCCGGTGTTACCGTCGCTGAAGTACAGGAGCGCGCCGTCACCACCCAGCAGTTCCACGGCACCGGCCGCGACCTCCCGCGTAACTGCGGACAAACGCAGCGGGCTCCCGATTCGCAGGCCGACGCCGCGGAGCGTCTGCATCAGGTTGAAACGGCGCGCGTTCGCAAGGGCGCCCCCCATCTGCCTTGCAATGCCGCGCGCCAGCGCCACCTGCTTCGGGCCGAACGACTGACTGCCGGCAAACTCGACGCCCAGGCCTCCGAAATCCTGGCCCCACAGAAATAGGGGGATGCCGATGTAGCCCCTGAGGTTGCGGCGGTGCGCATCCTCGATGGTGATCCGGTCGTCCGTCTCGACGTCGTCGATAAAGATGGGCTGGCGGCGTTGCAGGGCGTCGAGCAGCAGCGGAAAGCCGCCCTCCTCGCGCGCGGCGAGCTCGGCCAGTGTTGTGGCACCGTTCTGGTCGTAGCCGTAGTGAGAGCGAACCCGGAAGTGCTGGCTGCCGCCGTCCCACGCAGCGGCGAAGCAGCGCTCCGCTCCGAACAGCTCGCGCGCAATGCGGACACCCTTCTCGAGCGTGCCGGTGACGGTGCGGACCTCGGCCAGGGCCCCCGAGAAGCCGAGCAGGACGTGGGCGACCTCTGAGTCCTGGCTCAACGACTCGAGCGTGTGTTCGAGAGCCTCAATTCGCTCCCGGTCGGTCAGTTCGCGCTCGGCGGCTTCTCTCACCATGGACGCCACTCTATTTTGCCTCGGGAGAGCTTGAACTATCGAACACATGTTCGTATGTTGGCCACATGGTGATCGAGCCCTGCACTCGCGTCGGGCGGACCGATCTCTTCGACGTGACCTTCTGCGTGGTCGACCTCGAGACCACCGGCGGCTCGGCCGAGCTGCACTCGATCACCGAGATCGGAGCGGTCAAGGTACGAAGGGGCGAGCTCCTGGGCACCCTGCAGAGCCTCGTCGACCCCGGCTCAACGGTTCCCGCCTTCGTGCGCCTGCTGACCGGGATCTCAGACGACCTCCTGGTGGGCGCTCCCACCATCGAGGCCGTGCTCCCTACCTTCCTCGAGTTCGCTCGCAACTCGATACTGGTCGCCCACAACGCCGGTTTCGACGTGGGATTTCTCAACGCGGCATGCGATCGACTCGGCTACGAGCCACTCGATCGGCGCGTGGTGGACACCGCGACCCTCGCTCGCCGCGTTCTCGCCGAAGAGGTCGACAACCGAAAGCTCGGCACGCTGGCTCGCCACTTTCGTTGCGCTCACAGGCCCAGCCACCGAGCGCTGGCGGACGCTCTCGCCACCACGGACGTGCTGCACCACCTGATCGAACGCCTCGCCGGCTACGGCGTGACCACGCTCGAGGAGCTGACCGCCTTCTCCCTTCGTCGCTAAGAGGTGGAGGTCCGCACGCGCTCGACCCCGTCGAGCAGCGTCCAGATGGCATCGGCCCCCGCGCGCGCCCCGGCCTCGGCCTCGACGAGATCATCCCCGTCTCCGGCGACCTCTGCGATCGCGCCGACGAGCTCGCTCGAGTGCTCGACGTCGAGCTCCCCGTGAAGCACGAAGTACTCGGTCGCGGCGCCGGAGATTCCATAAAAGGACCGCAGACCCTCGACCTTGGTGGTCGCGACCTCGGGAGTCTGCGACTCGTAGCCGTAGAGCATCCCGAGTGAGAACGCGGGCGACCGCTCCTTGGTGCCGGCGGTAAACGCGTCCACGCACGCGATCGTCTCGGGGTCGATGTCTGCGGAGTCGAGCTCGGGGCCGTTGATCCCGAGGGCCTCGGCGAACGCCTGCCACAGCCCGGCGTGGTCGCCGTCGAGCTCGTCGGACAGATTCTCCTCGACAGCCCGCCGCGCGCGGGAGTCCTCCAACCCCGAGGCCACCGCACGAAGGCAGGTGGGGAAGGTCTCGACCTGGCGCCAGTACTGAGTCGAATAGAAGCCGAGATCGTCGCGCCTCAACTCACCCGCGGCCCAGGCTTTGTAGAAGGGGTGGTCCAAGAGTCTGCGGTCGCCAATCGCCGCATCAAGCCTCGCGCGCACAACCGTCGTCGATGTCACTTGTCTGTCCCTCCCGCGATTGCCCTTGCGGCCGGCCAGGGCCGCCAGATCAAGTAGCGACTCTAGCAAGTCGAGCATCCGCCGTCAGCCGGCGAGCGACCGAGAAGTGTCGGCCATGAGGTCAAGCACCCCGGCGGCCGCTCCCGAGTCGATCGTTTCGGTGGCTCGGACAAGGCCGGTGGACATATCCCCGGCCGCCCCCGCGGCGACCAGTCCCGCGGCCGCATTCAGTGCCACGATGTCGCGGCGCGGCCCCGGCTCGCCTTCGAAGACGCGTCGGATGTGGGCGGCGTTGTCCTCGGCCGTTCCTCCCGAGATCTCGTCGAGCGTCGCCGGCGCGAGGCCGAGCTCGGCCGGATCGATGGTCCAGCGATGGACATCGCCGTCGCGCAACTCGACGACCTTCGAAGGGCCCGAGGTTGCGAGCTCGTCGAGTCCCTGATGGCCGTGGAAGGCGAGCACCCGAGTGCTTCCCAGCCGTCCGAGCGTCGCCACCATCTTGTCGACCATGCGCTCATCGGCCACACCCAGCGCCTGGCGCGTGGCACCGGCCGGGTTCGTGAGGGGGCCGAGAAAGTTGAAGATCGTGGCGACGCCGAGCTCACGCCGTGGGGCCCCCGCGTGGCGCATGGCCGGATGAAACACGGGAGCGAAGCAGAAACCGATTCCGGCCTTTTCGATGCATGCGGCCACGCCCTCGGGCGGAAGATCGATGACGACTCCGAGGGCCTCGAGTACGTCTGCGCTGCCGCATCGCGACGACGCCGCCCGGTTTCCGTGCTTCGCGACCTTGACGCCCGCGCCGGCGCAAACAATGGCGGCCGCGGTCGAAACGTTGAAGGTGCCGGTTCGATCGCCACCGGTGCCGCAGGTGTCGAGAAGCTCGCCCGAGGCCGGAACCGTGCGCCCATACGAACGCATGGTGCGAACCAGCCCGGCGACCTCGTCAACGGTCTCGCCCTTGGCGCGCAAAGCAACGACGAAGCCCGCTATCTGCGCGGGAGTCGCGGCGCCCTCCATGATCTCGACCATCGCGCCGGAGCTCTCTTGCTCGGTGAGCGACTCTCCGGCCAGCAGCTTCGAGATCAGGTGACCCCACGTAAACGGCACGGTGTTCATGACGCGACAGCTTAGTGGTCTGCTCCCGACTTCACTTGCGCGCGCCGGCTCAGCAGATATCGGCGCTCCCGCTCGCCCGGATCGAGCTCGAGCGCACGATCGTAGGCCGCCACCGACTCGCTGAAACGTCCGAGTCTTCGGAGCAGGTCCGCCCGGGCCGCGAACAACAAGTGGTATCCGTCGAGCTCACCGCTGCGCTCCAGTTCGTCGATCAAGACCAGACCTTTCTCGTAGCCCCAGCTCATGGCGACGGCGACGGCGCGGTTCAGTTTCACCACCGGCGAGGGCACGATCTCGACGAGCCACTTGTAGAGCGCGGTGATCTGATTCCAGTCGGTGTCCTCAGCCCTTTCGGCCTGGGCATGGAGGGCTGCGATCGCAGCCTGAATGACGTAGGGACCGGGCGGACGCATCCGCACCCCGCGATCCAGCAGCGCGCTCCCCTCTTCGATTTGTGCACGATTCCATAGCAATCGATCCTGCTCCTCGAGCGTCACCAGGTTCCCCGCGATATCGATGCGAGCGGCGGCGCGGGCATCGTGCAACAGCATCAGGGCCAGGAGCCCGACGACCTCGCCCTCGTCGGGCATCAACGCCGACAACACACGCGCCAGTCTTATTGCCTCGGCGCAGAGCTCTTGCCGCATCAGGTCCGGACCACTGGAGGCGTCATAGCCCTCGTTGAAGATCAAGTAGATGACGGCGAGTACCGCGCGCAACCGTTCGGGGAGACGCTGGTCGGATGGCACCTCGTACGGGATCCCGGCCAGCTTGATCTTGCGCTTGGCGCGCACCAACCGCTGCGCCATGGTCGGCTCCGACACCAGAAAGGCACGCGCGATTTCGGGGGTCGTCAGTCCTCCGAGGGTGCGCAGGGTCAACGCAACGCGCGCGTCCATAGCGAGGGCCGGGTGACAACACGTGAAGATGAGCCGGAGCCGGTCGTCGGGAATCGAGGATGTGTCCATGTCGTAGTCGGCGGGGGCGAACGCATCGAGACCGGCTAACAGGGCGCGCTTGGCCTCGAAGTTCCGCTCGCGTCTCACCCTGTCGATGGCCTTGTTCCGCGCGGTACGAAGGATCCAGGCCAGGGGGTTGTCTGGGATCCCATCGCGCGGCCACCGCTCGAGAGCGATGAGCCATGAGTCCTGCAACGCGTCCTCCGCGAGGTCGAAGTCGCCGACCACGCGGATCAGGGTTGCGGCCGCCCGTCCTGACTGGGCTCGGAAGATCCGGGCGGCCTCATCCGAGAAGTCGTCGCCGTGCAGGGCCTGACACCTAGGCTTGGTCGAACTCCATGATCGGACGCACCTCGATGCGGCCGTTCCTGGCGCCCGGGATCTTGGCGGCCCATTCGATGGCCTGATCGAGGTTGTCGCAGTGCAGCTCGTAGTAGCCGCCGAGCTGTTCCTTGGTCTCTGCGAAGGGGCCATCCGTGGTCAAGGTGTCGCCGTCGCGCACCGTTACCGTCGTCGCGGTGGAGGTCGGTTGCAGCGCGTCTCCGCCCTGGATCACTCCCGCCTTGCCACCCTCTTCTCCGAAGGCGAGGTAGGCCTGCATCTCCGCGGCCCCCTGCTCCTCGGTGAACTCCGCGTTCTCGTCTCCGTAGATCAATGCCACATAGCGCATCGG
>JBOGWU010000289.1:0-9208 GCA_050693935.1 Actinomycetota bacterium
CTCGGAGCGCTCCATCTCCCTCAGGGCCTCGAACAGGTCGTCGGGAAGCTGCGTGATGCTGCGGGCACGACGCTCGGATTCGTGCATCTCGTAGATGTTGTCGGTCGCCTCGGGTGGGAGCTCATAGCCTTCGTCGATTCCCTTGAGCCCCGCGGCGAGGATGACTGAGAACGATAAGTACGGGTTGCACGCGGGGTCTGGCGAGCGGATCTCGAGCCGGGTCGACTGTTCCTTGCGCGGCTTGTACATGGGCACGCGCACCAGCGCCGATCGATTGTGGCGGCCCCAGCACACATAGGTCGGGGCCTCGGGCACGGGGTAGCCCTTGCCGGTCACCAACCGCTTGTACGAGTTGACCCACTGGTTGGTGATGAGCGTGATCTCACGGGCATGGTGCAGCACGCCGGCAATGAACGCCTTGCCGACCTTCGAGAGGTGGTACTCGTCGGTCGAGTCGTGGAACGCGTTCTGGTCACCTTCGAACAAGGACATGTGGGTATGCATGCCCGAGCCTGGAAGCTCGGTCGATGGCTTCGGCATGAAGGTCGCGTACATGCCGCGCTGGGCGGCCAACTCTTTGACGATGAGCCGGTAGGTCATGACCGAGTCGGCCATCGTCAGCGCGTCGGCGTGCCGAAGGTCGATCTCATGCTGGCCCGGTGCAACCTCGTGGTGGCTGAACTCGACCGGGATGCCCATCTGTTCGAGCACACTGATGGTGTCGCGCCGGAGATCCTGGGCAACGTCGAGGGGGGTCAGGTCGAAATAACCTCCCGCATCGACGGGAGTGGGGTCCTCGGTGCTCTTGAACAAGAAGAACTCCATCTCTGGATGCACGTAGAAGGTGAAGCCGCGCTCGGACGCCTTCTCGAGGTTCCTCCGGAGGACGAAGCGAGGATCACCCCAGTAGGGCCGCCCGTCCGGGGAGTGGATGTCGCAGAACATCCGGGCGACCCCACCGTCGGAGCGTTCGTCACGAGCCGGCATGATCTGGAAGGTGCCCGCATCCGGCCTGGCCAGCATGTCGGACTCCTGGACCCTGGCGAACCCCTCGATGGCCGATCCGTCGAATCCGATGCCCTCGTCGAAGGCCTGCTCGAGCTCCTCCGACGTGACGGCGAACGACTTCAGAAAGCCGAGGACATCAGTGAACCAGAGCCAAACCAGACGAATGCGGCGTTCCTCCACCGTCCGGAGCACATAGTCCTGTTGTCTCTCCATGCCGGGAGCCTACGCCGCTGCCGTTTCGGGGAGGTTAAGGGTCCCTGTTCGCTCCGCTAGCGCACTAGTGAAATGCGGTAAATTGCTGCGGTTCGCTTGCAACAGGCACTCGGGCAATAGCACTCAATGTGGAGGGATGGATTGAAACAGCGTTCGCTGGCCATCGTCGTGGCGCTCTTGCTTCTGGGGCTCACCAATGTGGTGGGTTCCGCTGGAGCCGCTCCGCGGCAGGGTTCTGATCTCACGGTCAAGCCGCTGACCGTAGACAACAGTTTCGAAGCGGCCAAGTCACCGAGCAGCGCCCTGGCGAAGACGGACCGTTCGCTGTTGAAGCTTGAGGGCTCGAGGCCCGTCAACGTGGTCGTCAAATTCGACTACGACGCGGCGGCAACCTACGCGGGCGGAGTACAGGGACTTTCGGCGACCAGTCCGGAAGTTACGGGACGGCCGCTGAACGAGAACCGAGGAGCCCTCCGCGCCTACAGTGACTACGCCAAGGACATCGAGACATCCGTGATAAACGGCATCAACAGGCGCGTGCCGCAAGCCGAGGTGCTCGACACCTTCCGTATCGCCTATGGCGGTGCAGCAATGACCGTTCCCGCAGACCAGATCGATCAACTGCTCGAGGTCGACGGAGTAGTGGCGGTGCAACCCAACGAACTCGCGCAGCCACAGACCGACGCAAGCCCAGACTTCATCGGCGCAACCGATGCTTGGGGAGACCTCGGTGGATCGCAGACCGCAGGAGAGGGAGTCGTCGTCGGCGTCCTCGACACCGGCGTATGGCCGGAGCACGCCTCCTACACGGATCCCGGCATTGATGCGCCCGAGGGAGAGTTTGCATGTGAGTTCGGGGATGGAACCGACCCGGCACTGGGCGATCCCTTCGAGTGCAACGACAAGCTGGTCGGCGCCCATGCGTTCACAGACACATACATGGCGTTGGTCGGAGCCGAGGAAGGGGAGTTCTGCAACAACCAGACCGGCGAGTGCTCGGCGCGCGACTCTGACGGCCACGGAACCCACACATCGACGACTGCTGCCGGAGGCCCGGTCATCTCGGCCGGGCTCTTCGGCATCGAGCGTGGCCCCATCAGTGGAATCGCGCCGGGGGCGCACGTGATCGGGTATCGCGTCTGTCTTGCTGAGGGCTGCTTCACCTCAGACTCCGTCGCGGCCGTCGAGCAGGCGATCTTGGATGGCATCGACGTCATCAACTTCTCGATCTCGGGAGGCACCAACGCATACACCGACGCCGTCGAGCTTGCTTTCCTCGACGCTTACTCCTCCGGGATCCTGGTAAACGCCTCGGCGGGCAACAGTGGCCCCGGAGCCGGCACCGCCAACCACGCGGGGCCGTGGACCAACACGGTCGGGGCGTCGACCAGCGACCGTCACTTCTTCACGACGCTCTCACTCGACGCGGCCAATGGTGACACGCACGACGTGGAAGGTGTAACGATCACGCCGGGGATCGAAAACTTTACCGACGTCGTGCAGGCCGGTGATGTTCCCGGCTACGGGGACCAGCTCTGCCAGACGCCCATGCCGGAGGCTGCGGTCGAGGGGCAAGTGGTCGTGTGCCAGCGTGGCGTAGTGGGGCGAGTGGAGAAGAGCTTCAACGTCGCGCAGGGTGGCGCGGCAGGGATGGTCCTCTACAACGCCAACAACGAGGGTCTCAACACCGACAACTTCTTCGTTCCAACAGTTCACGTCGAGGGACCTCAGCCCTCGGGCGACATGATCGCCTTCCTCGACACGCACGATGACGTCGAAGCGGTCTTCGAGACGGGACAGCCGACTCAGGTCCGCGGAGATGTCATGACGAGCTTCTCATCGCGCGGCCCCCTTGGTGACTTCATCAAGCCCGATGTCACCGCGCCCGGGATACAGATCCTGGCCGGCAACACGCCGGAGCCCATCAACGTCGCTGCCGGACCGCCCGGACAGCTCTTTCAGGTCATCGCGGGCACCTCGATGTCGAGCCCGCACAGCGCGGGTTCCTCTGCCCTGGTCAAGGCGGGGCATCCCGACTGGACACCGGGTCAGATCAAGAGCGCGCTCATGACCGCCTCGGTTCAGAACGTGCTCAAGGAGGACGGGGTGACGCCGAGTGATCCCTTCGACCGCGGCGCCGGCTCGGTGCGTGTCAACCGGGCGCTCAACCCGACGTTGACATTCGACGTGACCGGCGGTCAGTACTTCGCTTCCGCCGGAGACCCACTCGGCCGCATCGACCTCAACCTGCCGAGCATCAACGCACCGACGCTGTCCGGACAGGTGACCACGGAGCGAACAGCGGTCAACGTCACAGGTCGCAGCCAGGAGTTCCGGGCCAGGGTGCAGGCCCCCCCGGGTTCCTCCATCACTGTCTCGCCTTCGACGTTCACGGTTGCCCCAGGAGAGAGTGCGACGCTCGAGATCACGATCAACGGCGAGAACCTGTCGGAGGGCCAGTACTTCGGGCAGATCACGCTCGACACCCAGCGTAAGAGGAACAACGACGTCGTCATGCCCGTTGCCTTCAACAAGACCGAGGGCGACGTCGCGCTGACGCACAGCTGTGAGCCGCGCCGCATCCAGGTCGACGAAACCACCCCATGTTCGGTGAGCGCAACCAACTTCTCGACCTCCGAGGCCAGCGCCAACATCACGGTCTCGGGACCGGAGGGAATCGGCATCGACAACCCGAGCGCCGAACCACCCGGCGGCATCACCGAAGTGGGTAACGGCTTTCGGTGGGCCGGACAGCTCGAGGGAGCGCCTGCGCCCACGGTCGACGCGATCACACCGGGAGGCGAGGGCTACTTCTCGCTCGCGAGCATCGGCGTGACGCCCATCGGCGGGGTCGGGGACGAGACGATCGTCAACGCAACCACCTCGCCCTTCCTCTACGGCGGCGAGACCTACGAGCGCATCGGAGTCACGTCCAACGGCTACGCGGTCGTCGGCGGCGGCACCGCTCAGGACGTGCAGTTCGAGGCGCAGTCGCTGCCCGACCCGGCGGCGCCCAACAACGTGCTGGCGCCGTTCTGGACGGACCTGAACCCGGGGGCGGGAGGCGCGTTGTACGTGGCGGAGGTCAGCGACAGCAGCACAGGTCAGAGCTGGATCATCGCCGAGTGGGAGGAGATTCCCACCTTCGACAACAACGCCGAGCACCAGACTTTCCAGATCTGGATCGAGACGACGCCGGGAACGGAGGCGATCAGCTTCGCCTACGACACCATCCAAGGTGACGGTGACGCCGCGGGCGGTCTCGCGGTAGGGGCCGAGAACCGGGACGGCTCGAGCGGCGTCGAGCTCGGCGCCGTGCCTGCCGGTGGTGACAGCTACTCGATCGAGACAACCCCGCCGGTAGCGGGCGGGTCGGTCACCATCACCTACGACGCCACCGGCAACGAGCCGGGCCGCTATCGCATCCCGGCTCGGATGACGACGGACGTCACGCAAGGGACCACGACTGAATTCGCGGGCCTGACCGTCGGCTCTCCATAGAAGCAAGAGACTCGACACGAACGAGGGGGTCCGATCGGACCCCCTCGTTTCGTAGGATTACCGTGTGATTCGTATCGCCCTGGGTCAACTCAACTTCACCGTTGGAGACATCGACGGCAACACCCTCCGCGCGGGCGACGCGGTGCGCGAGGCACAGAGGGCCGGCGCACAGATCCTCGTGCTTCCGGAGCTCGCGCTTACCGGCTATCCGCCCGAAGACCTCGTCTTGAAGTCGGGCTTCGTCGCGGCCAACCGAAGCGCACTGGAAGAGGTCGCCGGGAGCACCGGCGAGCTTCTGACGGTGATCGGGTTCGTCGATTCGGACGAGAACCACCTCTACAACGCCGCGGGGATCTGCCATCAGGGCGCGGTGCGCGCCGTCTATCGCAAGCAGCTCCTTCCGAACTACGGAGTGTTCGACGAACGTCGCTACTTCGAGCCGGGCGAGCGGCACACCCTGATCGAAACGGGCCATGGAGTCCTAGGCGTGTGCGTTTGCGAGGACATCTGGTCTCCCTCCGGCCCCGCGATCGCACAGGGCGACGCGGGCGCGCAGCTCGTGCTCAACATCAACGCCTCGCCATTTCACAAAGGAAAACTCGACGAACGAGCCCGCATGCTGTCGGAACGAGCCATGCGGTCGGCGGCTTCGATTGCGTACGTGAATCTCGTCGGGGGTCAGGACGAGCTCGTCTTCGACGGTGGCTCGCTGGTGATCGACTCCGTGGGTGAGCTCATCGCCCGGCTCCCGCAGTTCGAAGAACGCATCGAGCTGGTCGACATCCCGCTTGGCGATGCTCGCGCAACCCACTCGAGCTCGGTAGATCGCATCTCGCTCGAGCTGAGCCGGACATCGGGTTCGGTACCCGAGCCGTCCAAGACGGCCGCGGTCGATCAAGCCGAGGAGGTGTATCACGCGCTGGTACTGGCCCTGCGCGACTACGTGGGCAAGAACGCGTTCAAGGCCGTCACGCTCGGCCTGTCCGGGGGCGTGGACTCGAGCCTGGTCGCTACCATTTGCACCGACGCGCTCGGAGCAGACAACGTCCTCGGAGTCGCCATGCCAAGCGAATTCTCGACTTCGCACTCGCTCGACGACGCACACCTGTTGGCCGACAACCTCGGAATCAGAATTGTCACTATTCCCATCAAGTCCACCTATCACTCGTTCGTCGGGGCGATGTCCGACGCGTTTGGCGACACCGAGCCGGGCATTGCCGAGGAGAACCTACAGGCACGAGTTCGCGGAATGCTTCTCATGGCCATCAGCAACCGCTACGGCAACCTCGTCATCGCGACCGGGAACAAGTCCGAGGGCGCGGTGGGTTACGCAACTCTCTACGGGGACATGGCCGGTGGATTTTCGCTGATCCGCGATCTCCTGAAGCACGAGGTCTATGCGTTGTGTCGCTGGCGTAACTCCGAGACACCGGTGATTCCGGAAAACGTTCTCGTGAAACCTCCGTCGGCCGAGCTCAGGCCCGGGCAGAAGGACGAAGACTCGCTCCCGCCCTATTCGACCCTCGATCCCATCCTCGAGGCCTACATCGAGCGAGACGAGGGTCTCGAGGAAATCGTTGCGGCCGGTTTCGATGAGAGTGTGGTGCGTGAGGTCATGATGCTAGTCGACCGGGCCGAGTACAAACGCCGACAAGCCCCGCCCGGCCCTAAGGTCACGGTCAAGTCGTTCGGCCGGGATCGCAGACTCCCTATCACCAACCGGTGGCGCCCCTAGGGATGGCTTTTCGTCACCCATGTGAGCGAACATAGGGCCATGGTGTTGACGCTGCTATTCCTCTCCGATCAGTTGGAAGACCTGATCGAGCTGATGCCCGAGTTTCCCACTGCGGGTTACAGGCTCATGCACCTGCCCCTGAAGACAACCGGCTCGAAGGACCTCATCTCGATCCACCCCGAGCTCATGGTCATCGACGGCGTCGCCGACATCGAAGTCGCGGAGCGCGCCATGGGCCGGTTAGCACTCGCGTGGGAGGCGGGACTGCCTCCGATGTTGGTGGTCGTAGACCGAGCGGGGCTCGCTCGCTTCCGTTTCGAGCTCGGCGCCGACGACTTCGTGGTGAACACCGCATCCATGGAGGAGGTCGAGGCTCGGTTGGCGATGATCGCTCGACGCACCGGCCGTGCCGAAGAAGCAACCGTTCTGAAGGTCGGCGACCTCACGGTCAACCCCGAGAACTATCAGGTCTACATGCACGGTCGACCCCTCGACCTCACCTACAAGGAATTCGAGTTGCTCAAGTTCCTCGCGCAGCGGCCGGGCCGGGTATGCGACCGCGACATGTTGCTGCGCGAAGTGTGGGGCTACGACTACTACGGAGGGACGCGGACGGTCGACGTCCACATTCGGCGCCTGCGCGCCAAGCTCGGACCCGAGCACGAGGCTCTCATTGAAACCATTCGCAACGTCGGCTACCGGCTGGTTCCTCGGCCGCGCGATCGCGAACCATAGCGCCGCACCGTGACCACGATCGGGATCATTCTCGTCGTCGTCCTCCTGAGCGGCTGGGTGCGCGTTGCGGCCATCGGCGTCCTGATCGCGTTCGAGGCGCTCGAGATCTGGCTGTGGCTGCGGTGGCGAAAACGGCGCTCGATTACCGGGTCTCACACCATGATCGGAGAAACCGGAAGGGTCGCCACACCGTGCAACCCGGACGGCCAGGTCAAGGTACGGGGGCAGCTCTGGAGCGCACATTGCGAGCAAGGGGCCGAGGCGGGTGACAACATCGTGGTAACCAGGGTGCGAGGACTGAAGCTAGATGTCGCGCGACAGACGAGCGGCGTACCAACTCCACATCCCCAACGACCACGCTGAGCGCGTTCGCCGGGCATCTCGACGAGCCTTGGCCGTTGCCGCAGTTACTCTTTCCGCCGAGGGCCCCTAGCTCATCAGGTAGAGCACCGGACTTTTAATCCGGCGGGCAGGGTTCGAGTCCCTGGGGGCCCACGAGCAAACCCGTGACGTGCACAAACGCGATCGCTGCAGGAGTCGATTTTGTACCTCGTAACCAAGAACCGATAGCACAGCGCTAACTGAGCTCCGGGTACAACTGCGCCGTGGATCGACGAGATGTCCTGTTCACTCCGCGTCGGATGGTTCTGAGCCGCTAAACCTGGCGGGACCTCACGTACGTCTTGACATCTTTGGGGGCCGGGAGGGTGACCACATGACCACCCGATCCGTTCACACAGTCGAGCCGGGCCGAACCACGCCATTCTCGTAAGCGAACACGACGGCCTGCGTCCTGTCTCTGAGGCCAAGCTTGGCGAGGACGCCCGCGACGTGGGACTTGATCGTCGTGGGGCTTAGATACAGCGCATCTCCGATCTCGGAGTTGCTGAGACCCTTGGCCATGAAACGAAGGACTTCTGCTTCCCGATCGGTGAGTCGCTCGAGTTCCTGAGAGGGCTCAGGCGGAGCCAGTCGCTCCGCGAACTGGGCGATAAGCCGCCGAGTTATCGACGGAGCGAGGAGCGCCTCCCCCTTCGCAACCACACGCACAGCCGCTAGTAGCTCGTACGGGGGAATGTCCTTCAAGACGAAGCCGCTGGCTCCAGCCCGCAGAGCTTGATAGACGTACTCGTCGGGATCGAAGGTCGTAAGGATCAAGACGCGGACGTCGCTATGGTTTCTTGCCTTGAGGATGCGAGTGGCCTCAAGTCCGTCCATCTTCGGCATTCGAATGTCCATTAGAACGACATCGGGACGAAGTCTCTTCACTTCGTCGAGAGCATCAGCGCCGTTGGCCGTCTCTCCCGCGACCTCGATGTCGTCTTGGCTGTTCAGGATCATGATGAAGCCGGCGCGGACCAGCTCTTGATCGTCTACCACCAGAACCCTGATGCTCATCTGAACTCCAGTGGGATCTCGACCCGCACACAGAAGCCGCCCCCTGGGCTCGGTCCCGTCGACATCCGTCCCCCGAACACGGCGACCCTCTCCCGCATCCCAATAAGCCCGTGACCTCCGGGCGTACTGGGGTTACCAGCGAGGATGCCCCGGCCGTCATCCGCGATCTCCAGCACGAGTTCTCTCGGCGTGCGCCTTATGGCGATCTCGGAGCGTGCCCGGCGTCCCGCGTGCTTGACAACGTTGGTGAGACCCTCCTGCAGGATCCGGTAGGCAGAAAGCCCGAGCGCGGTCGGCAGATCCTGAAGATCCCCCTCGACCGTGACCGCCACCTCGACCCCCGCCTCCTCAATCTGGGCAACGAGCTCGCCGAGTCGGTCGAGCCCTGGCTGGGGGGTCAACTCTCCACCTTCGTCGCCTTCGGTCCGAAGCACTCCCAACAGGCGCCGCAGCTCTCCTTGGGCCTGGCGCCCGGTACGTTCAATCGAGGCCAGCGAGGAGAGGGCCGCATCCGGGTCTTTGCGGAAAACCATATTGGCGGCACCCGCCTGTACGGTCATGAGTCCGACGCTGTGCGCGATCACGTCATGCAGCTCTCGCGCGATGCGGGCTCGTCCT
>JBOGWU010000290.1:0-5030 GCA_050693935.1 Actinomycetota bacterium
TTGCGCAGGTCGCGCTGCGAGAGCGTCTGTATGTCGTTACCGTCGAACATGATGCGTCCCTCGGTGGGGTCATACAAGCGCAGGATCGTCCGGCCAACGGTTGTCTTCCCGCACCCCGACTCGCCCACCAGCCCGAGGGTCTCGCCCTTCTTGATATCGAAGGACACGCCGTCGACTGCTTTGACGTCTCCGACGTGCCGATCGAACACCAACCCTGACTTGATCGGAAAGTAGACCTTGAGGTCCTCGACCGCGACGAGTTGGCCGTCGACCTTGTTGCTCACTCGGCCGCCCCCGGCTGACCGGGCGCTGCCAGGACCTCGACGCTCGGCAGGTCCTGGTCCGGCACGGGATTCCAGCACGCCACCATGTGGTTGGGGCTGTCGATCTCGCGCAGCTCGGGCGTCTCTTCGCGTGACTTATCCGTGGCGTAGAGACAGCGAGGGGCGAACGAGCACCCAACGATCTCCTTGGTCATGCTCATCGGCTGGCCCCCGATTGGTTCGAGTTTCTCCTTACGTGCCGCATCCAGCCGGGGGACCGACTTGAGAAGTCCAAGGGTGTACGGATGACGCGGCTTCGAAAACAGCGTCTTGGTTGGCGCAGTTTCGACGAAGCGCCCCGCGTACATCACGTTCGTGCGCTCACAGGTCCCTGCCACCACTCCAAGGTCGTGAGTGATCAGCACCATGGCCATGTTTTCCTCGGCCACGAGATGCTTGAGCACGTCGAGGATCTGCGCCTGGATCGTGACGTCGAGCGCGGTTGTGGGTTCGTCCGCAATCAGAATCTTCGGCCGGCAGGAGATCGCCATGGCGATCATGACCCTCTGCCGCATCCCGCCGGAAAACTGGTGCGGGTAGTCGTTGAGTCTGTCCTTCGCGGCGGGAATCCCCACGCGGTCGAGAAGCACTGCCGCTTCCTTCGACGCCTCGTCCTTGTCCATGTCCAGGTGCTTGCGCAGCGCCTCGGTGATCTGCCGTCCGATAGTGAGCACGGGGTTGAGCGACGTCATCGGGTCCTGGAAGATCATCGCAATCTCGCGACCTCGGACCTCGCGCAATCGCGAATCCGAAAGCTGGAGAAGATCGACGCCGTTGAGGTTCACCTCCCCGCCGGTCACGCGGCCGGCCGGCTTGGGCAAGATGCCGAGCATCGCCAGCGAGCTGACGCTCTTTCCGCAGCCCGACTCTCCGACGATGCCGAGCGTCTCCCCAGGGTCCAGATCGAAGGAGATCCCATTCACCGCCCGCACGGTTGCCTTGCGAGTAATGAACTGCACGGCCAGATCCCTAACCGACAACAGCGCCATCGTTACGCCCTCAGTTTCGGGTCGATGGACTCGCGCAGGCCGTCTCCTATGAGATTCAGGCCGAGCACACTGATGACCACCGCGGCGCCGGGAAAGATGACCAAATGGGCGGCGCGCTCGAGACGGCTCGCATTGTCGGCAAGCATCTTGCCCCATTCGGGAAAGCTGGGATCGGCGGGTCCCAGCCCGAGGAAGCTGAGGCCGGCGACATCGATGATCGCAGTCGCCATCAACAGCGTCGCCTGCACGATGACCGGCGCAAGTGCATTCGGCATGATGTGAATCGAGAGAAGGCGTCGCCCCGGAACCCCGAGCGAACGAGCGGCCAGCACGTAATCGGATTCTCGTTGCGCCAGGATGGAACCCCTGAGTAAGCGCGCGAAGATCGGAATCGTGGTGATGCCGACTGCCATCATGATCTGGAACATGCCGCGGCCGAGCAAAGTGATGAGACCGATCGCCAACAACAGCCCGGGGATGGACAGCATGATGTCAATCGTGCGCATGATCACGGTGTCCACCCAGCCGCCGAAGTAGCCGGCGGCCGCGCCGAGGACGAGACCAAAGCTCAGGCCGAACGCAACCGAGACGAGTCCGACGAGCAGTGAGAGACGCGCGCCGTAAACGATGCGCGAGAATTCGTCACGACCCTGTTCGTCGAGACCCATCCAGTGATCCGCGCTGGGGCCCGCGGGGCTAGAGCTGTCCAGCGGACCGACCTGCTCTTGGGGCCCGTAGGGGGCGATGACCGGCGCGAACACCGCCATGACGATCAGCAGCGCAATCAGGACCACTCCCGCCAGTGCGGCCTTGTTGTGTCTGAAGCGGTCGAGCGCATCGCGCCCAAGACTCGACGGTTGCTCGAACGAGAGTTCCTTGGCTTCGGCTTCCGCGATGCTCATCGATATCTGATCCTTGGATTCAAGAACGCATAGGAGAGGTCTACGAGCAGGTTTACGACGATGATCAACACGGCGAAGAACAGAATGCCGCCCTGAAGAACCGCGTAGTCACGAAACTTGATCGCTTCGAGCATCCAACTTCCCACGCCGGGCCACGCGAACACCGTCTCGGTAAGTATCGCTCCCGTGAGCAGCAAACCGGTGTATAGACCGATGATCGTGACCACCGGCAACATGGCGTTCTTCATGATGTGACGGCGATCTACAACACGAGGGTCCAGCCCCTTCGCTCGGGCCGTGCGCACGTAGTCCTCGCTGGTTACGTCTAGCACCGCCGCGCGCGTTATGCGAGCGATGATCGCCAGTGGGATCGTGCCGAGCGCGATCGCGGGAAGAACCAGATGCCTCAGGGCATCCCCGAGGGCGGCCATGTCGCCCGCGATGATCGAGTCCAGCACGTAGAAGCTCGTGGGGTGCTCCAGGGAACGCGTGACGTCGAGCCTCCCGATCGTGGGTAACAATCCCAACTTGATCGAGAAGATGTACTTGAGAAGGAGCGCGAGGAAGAACACGGGGAAGCTGATCCCGATGAGTGAGAGCACCAGGCTCGTGCTATCGAGCACTCCCTGGTAGCGCTTTGCCGCCACGAACCCGAGTGGGACCCCGATCAGGATGGCGAACAGCATCGCCGCGATGGCCAGCTCGAAGGTGGCCGGAAACCTCAAGCCAAGTTCCTCCGTAATGGGCAGCCGGGTGCGCGTGCTCGTGCCCAGATCCCCAGAGAGCACGTTTTTCATGTAGCGCCCGTACTGCACGTAGAGGGGCTCGTCCAGCCCGAGTTGCTCTTCGATCTGCTCGACCGACTCCTGGGTAGCGCGCTCGCCCAGCAGCGCGATCGCCGGGCCTCCGGGCAACGCACGTACGAACGCGAACACGAGGATCGACAGACCCAACAGGATTGGGATCGTCAAGATCACACGTCTCAGTGCGTAGTTGAGCATGTGCCGAAAAGGCTAACCGAGCGATAAGTGGCCCGCTAAGAACGATAAGGAGCGGGACCTCGTTGCGAGATCCCGCTCCTTCAGACCATCTCGGTCGTTGTTACTCGACCGTCACGATGCTGAACGGCTCGAGGCTCACGGGACTCGGCTCGTAGCCGGTCACGTTGGCAGTGAACGCCAGGCCCGGTTCGGTATGCACGTACGGTAGACCGGGGAGGAAGTCCATGATCAGACGGTTCGCCTCCTCGTAGAGCTCCACCCTCGTGTCCACATCGGCCTCAGCCTCGGCCTCATCGAGTATGTCGAAGATCTCCTGGTTGTCGAAACCCCAGGCCGTCTGCTCGGTCTGGAAGAAGGTCCCGATGAAGTTGTCCGGGTCTCCATAGTCACCCGTCCAGCCAAGCAGGCGGAGGCCGTATTTTCCGTTGGCGACATTGTCGAGGTAGTCCGGGGTCCACGTCGCGCTCTTCTGCTCGATCTCGAAGCAGCACTCCTCGAGGTCGGCAACCATGGCCTCGAAGTTCGCCTGCGGGTCCGGCATGTAAGGCCGCTCGACGTCGGTCGGATACGCGAAGTCGATCTGAATCGGCAGCTCGTAACCGGCGTCGGTGAGGAGCTGCTTGGCCTTGTCCGGGTCGTACTCGTATTCGGTGACGTCGTCGGCGTAACCAAACAGTTCGGGTGGCATGAACTGCGTTGCGACCTCGCCTTGGCCGGCGTAGAAACCGTCGACGACCTCTTGTCGGTCGATCGCGTGGGCGATCGCCTGACGCACCGCGATGTCATCGAGGGGCTTAACCGCTTGGTTGAAGCCCACGTAGGCGACGTTGAAGGCGGGGCGGTTGAGGAGCTGCAACTGGTCGTCGTCTTCGATCGTCGGATAATCCTGCGGGTCGACCAGGTCGAAACCCTGAATCTCTCCGGCCTGGAGTGCCTGGAGGCGGGCGGCGGGGTCCGTGATCGGCTGGAAGATCAGCTCGCCAATGTTGCCGGGAGCTTCACCCCAGTAGTCCTCGTTGCGAGTCATCACCAGGCGGTCGCCGCGGATCCACTCCTCGAACTTGAAGGGTCCGGTGCCAATAGGGTGCTCGGTGGCGAAGGTGCCGGTGGGGGAGAAGATCCCCTCGGCGTCGACCTTGCCCTCGTCCGCTTTGTACTCCTCGAGCGCCTTAGGGCTCGCGATGGTGAAACTCGTCTGAGCGAGTGCGGGAACGATCGAGGCGGATGGCTTGGTGAGGTTGAGGGTGACCACGAACTCCTCGGTGGCCTCGCAGCTCTCGTACAGCGAAGGCGTCTTGCCGTCACTGAACCCGCCGAACACGGTCTGCCAGTAGTAGCTGGCCGCCTCGTTCTGGAAATCGCCCTCGAAGTTGTACCAGCGCTCAAAGTTGAAGCAGACGGCGTCGGCGTTGAAGGGCTCGCCGTCGTGGAAGGTCACGTCCTCTTCCAGGTTGAACACGACGCTGGTGGCGTCCTCGTTGATCTCCCAATCCTTGGCGAGACCTGGGATTACCTCGGTGCCGCCCGGCTCCAGCGTGACCAGGCCCTCGAAGATCTGGTCGATGGCGCGGAGCGACTCACCGTCGGATACGAGAGCGCCGTCCATGGCGATGGGGTCTGCCGAGGTTCCGAACGCCAGAGTTGCGTTCGCCTCACCCTCTTCGCCGCCTCCCTCGTCGCCGCTCGGCTCTTCTCCGCCACAGGCGGCCGCGAGGAGACCCAGCGCAGTGAGGAGCACCATCGCTCGCCACTTCCATCCTCTACCAACTGAACGCATGAACAGCCCTCCCCCTATTGGCGGGCCACCATGGCCCG
>JBOGWU010000291.1:0-5828 GCA_050693935.1 Actinomycetota bacterium
GGATCAGGGCTTCCTTCTTGGTCATGCCCTCGAGAGATCCCATCTCGACCATCTCGCCGAGCTCGTTCATTCGCTGAATGCGCTTGGCGATGGTCTGGAAGTTGGTGAGCATGCCGCCGAGCCAGCGAAAGTTCACGTAGGGCATGCCGGCGCGAATGGCCTGCTCCTCGACGACGTCCTGGACCTGACGCTTGGTGGCGACGAACAGCACGGAACCACCTTTGGCCACGAGATCGCGGGTGAAGGTGTAGGCCTTTTCGATCCCGGACATCGTCTGCTGGAGGTCGAGGATGTAGATGCCGTTGCGCTCCGTGAAGATGAACCGCTTCATCTTGGGGTTCCAACGGCGCTTCTGATGCCCGAAATGCACTCCAGCCTCGAGCAACTGCCTCATCGTGACGACGGGCATGCGTGCTCCTCCTTCTTCGGTTACGCCGGGACGGCTCTCGCCGAGCCGGACTCCTCCGCCCGCAGAACCCCAAGCCCGTTAGCCCGGGGACCGAAGGCCGCACACGAGATCCTGCGTGCGCGGCAAGCGAGCGTGTGAATTTTTGGGACGGACGAAGGCTACCACGGCGGGGTTTCGCCACTGTGGCCGCTCAGTCCCCGCTGGTCACCTCGTTGATCTTGCCCCTCATCGCCAGCACGGCCTTAGTGTGCATCTGACAAATGCGGGATTCAGTGACCCCGAGCACTTGGCCGATCTGGGCGAGAGTCAAACCCTCGTAGTAGTAGAGGGTGATGACGATCTTCTCCCGCTCGGGCAGCTTGTTGATCGACTCCGCGAGGATCTCCTTCATCTCCTCCGACTCGACGCTCTCGAGGGGAGTCGGCGCCCTGGTGTCCTCGAGCGTTTCGACCAGCGACAGCTTGTCGCCCCGCTCACCGTCGACCGACATCATCTCGTCGAGCGCGACCAGAGACACTGTAGAGAGCTGGGTGTAGATGCCGGCGAGGTCGTCGGTGGAGATGCCCATCTCCTCGGCGATCTCAGCGTCGGAAGGTGGGCGCTTCAGGTTGTTCTCGAGTTGGACGTAGGCCTTCTCGACCTCGCGGGCCTTGAACCGAACCGATCGAGGGACCCAGTCGATCGCCCGGAGCTCATCGATGATCGCGCCCCGGATACGACTTATGGCGTAGGTCTCGAACTTGATCCCTCTGGACGGCTCGTACTTCTCGATGGCATCGATCAGGCCGAAGATTCCGTAGGAGATGAGATCCGCCTGCTCGACGTTGGCCGGCAGTCCCACGGCCACTCGGCCCGCCACGTACTTCACCAGCGGCGAGAAGTGCAGGATCAGGGTGTCGCGGGCGTCGTTCGACCCGGTTCGCTTGTAGTCATCCCAGGCCTCGAGGACGGGGTCGGCGCCGCTCCCCGCCTTGTCGAAATCACGCCCTTGGGTGGCTCTGCTCATATACAGCCCTCAAACGTTCAGTTGACACATGTGTGTAAATCTGCGTAGTTGACAGACTCTCATGCCCAAGTAGCTCCTGAACAGCACGAAGGTCCGCTCCATTGTCGAGCAAATGAGTCGCGAAGGAGTGACGCAGGGCGTGGGGATTGACATGGGGCGCTCCCTCGGCATCCACATAGCGGTCGAGTAGGCGGCGAACGCTCCTCGGCCCCAGCCGTGAGCCGCGGGTGTTCAGGAAGACCGCATGCCGGTCGGTTCCGTGGGGATTCCGTTCGAGGAGCTCAACTCGGGCGACCAGATATTCGTGGAGGGCCCGGCCCGCAGGGTCGCTGAGCGGGACCAAACGCTCCTTGCGACCCTTGCCGAGCACCGTGATCTGGTTGCCGGCGAGGTCGAGGTCGTCGAAGTCCAGCCCGCACAGTTCCGAGACCCGCAGCCCCGAGCCGTAGAGAACCTCCAGCACGGCCCGGTCGCGCAGTCCCACGGGGTCGTCGTCGGGGGGAAGCTCGCACAGCGCCGCAGCCTCGGACGCCTTGAGCACCCGGGGAAGCGGTTGGTCCAGCTTCATCGCCGGCAGATCGGCGGCCGGGTTGGACCCGAGGTGGCCGTGAGACTGAGCCCACCCGAGCATCGACCGAAGCGAACTGGTCTTGCGAGCGATCGAGCGCCGGGCGAGGCCTCTTTGGGTCATCGAGGCGACGTAGCGGCGCAGCAGCCGCCGGTCGATGCCCTCGAGCCCCGTCACCTTGCTTCGCTCCGCCCACCCGGCGAACTGGGCGAGGTCCGACGCATAGGCAGCCAGGGTGTTGGGCGAGAGATCGCGCTCCGCCCGGATGGCCAGTAAAAAGCCATCCACTGCGCGCTCTATTGAGGTGCTCGTCAATCAATCCTCCCCGACCGCCACCGCAGCCGATGAGCTCGGTCGGCGCCGACCAGCCCGATGAGGCCCAGCATGAGGGCCGGTGTCGCGGCTGTCAACAACTGTTGACATTCATGGGGATAACGGGATCAAAGGGGGTTAATTACAGCCTATAAGGCATCAGAGCCGCCGTGAAGTAAGTAATGGAACCGCGAGAGGCGGTGGTGCACCTGGTGCACGTGGTGCCGGCACCAGGGTCACCAGGGTCACCAGCGATTTATTGCGCAGACCCCACTCGCTCCGAGGGAGCTTCGAGGGCCGACCGCACTCTGGTACCAGAGGTGGTGATCTCATAGGCGCCGTTCCAGCGCTTCACCAGCCCTCGAATCTCCAGCCTGGAGAGCGTCAAGAGAACCAACCCCTGGTCCATATCGGTTTGGGCAATGATGAAGTCGGGTGCCACCGGCACGTCGTCGAGGGTGGCCAATACGGCGGCTTCCTCGTCGTCCACATGGGCGGCCTTGTTCCTCGAGTCGTTTCCCCAGACCAACCCCGGTGCCAGCTCGTCGAAGATGTGCTGCACCTTGGCGACGGGAGTGGCCTGCATGGTGCGAATCAGTTCGTTGGGGCCTGCGGCTTGAGGATTTCGAAAGCTGCCGGAGACGGCAAAGATCGAGCGATTCGCTTCCAGGGCGATCCGTGCGGTGATCAAGGCTCCACTCGTCTCCGAACCCTCGACCACCACCACCGCCTCGCTAAGCCCGGCGAGGATGCGGTTTCGCTCTGGGAAATGGTGCTGCATGGGTGGCTCCCCGATCTCGTACTCCGAGACGATCGTGCCCTCTTTCTCGATTCGCCTCCGAATGGGCAGGTTCTTGCGGGGATAGTTCAGGTCGGTGCCACAACCGATCACCGCGATCGTGTGGCCGCCGGCTTCCAGAGCCGCTTTATGGGCGACCGCGTCGATTCCCAAGGCCAAGCCAGAGACCACCACAAAGCTCGCCTCGGCCAGGCCGCGGGCAAGCATCGCTGCGGCCTCGATTCCCGCCGCAGTCGGTCGCCGGGTTCCGACTACCGCGACCGAGCGAGCGCCCGGATCGATCTCCCGACCCGTGACGTGCAGCTTTCTGGGAGGCCGCTGCGACCCAAGCTCGTTGAGGCGTTCGGGCCACTCGGCGGTGCCCGGGCCGATCAAACGGGGATTGACCGGCGCGTAGTCTTCGATGACCGGTGGCTTCCTCATGCGGCCACCCCCGCTCCACCCGATTGGAGACGGTAACCGAGAGCCTTGCCGAGGTGCTCGCACGTAACCTCGCACTCGGCGGCGAGATCGGCAATCGTCCTTGCGACGCGCAGTAGCCGGTCGAGTCCCCTGCCTGTGAGGCCTAGATTCTCGATGGCGTCACCCACCAGAGCCTGAGATTCGGAGGTCAAGCGGATTCCTCGTCTGAGGCGACCCGCCGGCACCGACGCGTTGGTGAGGGATCGGCCCCATCGCAGCACTTGCCTTGCCCTCGCCTCCTCGACACGCGCTCGGATGGACGAGGACGAGTCTCCGTCGGGCCGCCCCAGAAGCTCCTTGCGCGTGAGTCGCGACAACGTCACTGCGAGATCCATCCGATCGATGAACGGGCCGGACAACTTGGCTCGGTAAGCCGTGAGCCTCTGGTCCGTGCAATCGCACGAACGCTTGGTATCGCACGCGTAGCCGCAAGGGCAGGGGTTCATGGCTGCGATGAACGAGAACCGGGATGGATAGCACACCGCCCCCGCGCTGCGAGCAATCCGCACGGTCCCGGTCTCGAGCGGGACGCGCAAGCTCTCGAGCACTTCGCCGCGGTATAGGGGGAGCTCGTCCAGAAACAAGACACCGTTGTGAGCCAGGCTGATCTCGCCGGGACGCGGCAGTCCACTCCCGCCGCCGATGAGGCCCGCGAGCGAGATGTGGTGATGCGGGGCGCGAAATGGTCGCGTCGTGATGAGCCCGGCGCGTTCCCCCAAGAGTCCGGCCACCGAAGAGATACGAGTGACCTCCAGGGACTCCTCGAGGCTCATGGCCGGGAGGATGCCCGGCAACCGGCTTGCCAGCATCGTCTTTCCCGAGCCGGGCGGCCCCCCAAGCAGGAGGTTGTGGCCACCGGCAGCCGCGATCTCCAGCGCCCTCTTTGCGGTTCCCTGGCCGCGCACCTCCGTCATGTCTGGACAAGATGATTCCGGAGCAGTCGCGGAGGTCGCGGGGACCTCGGGCGGCTCCCACCGTCCCTTCGTCCAGTTGATGCAATCGCGAAGGGAGGTCACCGGCACCACCTCGATGCCCTCGACGAGCGCGGCCTCGCCGGCGTTAGCCGCCGGGCACACGATGCCCTTCCGTCCCGTTTCCCTGCAGGTGATCGCCGCCGCCAGAGTTCCGCGCACCGGTCTGACCGCGCCGTCAAGCGCCAGCTCGCCGACCATTATCCAACCGGCGAGCGGTTCGCTTTGAACTCGTCCGCTCGCGGCCAGCACTCCAAGGGCCATCGGAAGATCGAAGTGCGTGCCCTCTTTTCGCAGAGCTCCCGGCGCTAGGTTCGCGGTGATCCGCTGCTGTGGCCAGGACTCGCTGCTGGAGATGATGGCCGAGCGCACCCGCTGCTCGGACTCGCGCACCGTCGACGACGGGAGGCCGACGATGGCGAAACGAGGCACACCGGTCCCGACGTCGACCTCGACCTCAATGAGATAAGCCTCGGTCCCGATCAGGGCAACCGATTCGGTTTTCGCAAGCATGAGACCTTCGCCTTCTGGTCTCTGGAGTCGCGGCCACGTCAAAGGTTAGCGGCGCGCTGTGACGCAAAACGAGATCGCTAGAACGCGTCGGGCAGGTGAGTGACCTCGGGCTCACGGTCTCCGACCAGAACGGCCACGACGTCGAACCGGATGCGAACGTCTCCGGGACGATGCTCGTTCATCCATGCGGCCGCGAGGCGCCGCAAGCGCGCCTGCTTCTGATAACCGACCGCCTCGGCCGGTCCTCCAAAGTAGTCGCTGCGCCGCGTCTTTACCTCACAGAAGACCAGGATGTTGTCGCGCGCCACGACGAGATCGAGCTCACCCGAACGGCAGCGCCAGTTGCGGTCGACGATTTTGAAGCCGAGCCTGCGGTAGAGGTCGGCGGCGAGGGCCTCGCCCGCTTGTCCCAGCGTCCTGCGCGCATCCATGACGGACACGCTAGCGAGGTGCTGAGACAGATCAGCCCTCGAGGCTGGGTGGTTCCGGAAGGAGATCGCGTTCGGCAAGCTGTGCGAGCTCCTCGACGTTCAGATCTCTGAAGGTGACGACCTTTACGTGCGAGACGAAGCGAGCCGGGCGGTGCATGTCCCACACCCAGGCGTCGTTCAACTCGACCTCGAACCACACCTTGGCCCCAACGTTGCGGGTGTCGACCTTTACCTCGTTGGCCAGGTAGAACCGCCGCTCCGTCTCGACGACGAACTTGAACATCGGGAGCACGTCCCTGTACTCCTTGTAGAGCTGAAGCTCCATCTCGGCCTCGTATTTCTCGAGGTCCTCGACGC
>JBOGWU010000292.1:0-4292 GCA_050693935.1 Actinomycetota bacterium
CTTCAGGAGATCGACCACGTTCCCTTCGTCGACCCGCTGGCGCCGGCGCGCACCGTGCACGACTTCGGAGACATAGGCAAGGCGGTCGTCACCGCCGCCGCGGATGCCCTCGAGCCTCCGCGCGGCCCCCGCTTCCTCGACTTCCCCCTGGATATCTTGTTCAGCACGGGCGACCTCGGAGACCAAGCACCCCACGAGCTATCGTCCCCCACGATCACGGGCGCCGATGATGTCGCTCGCCTCCTGGAAGCGTCCGAGCGTCCTGTGCTCATGGCGGGTTCGAACGCCTACCTAGACCGGGCCGAGACGCAGCTTCGGGGCCTCGTGGAACGAGGGCGGATACCGACGTTCATGAACGGCCAGGGCCGCGGCTGTCTCCCGGCCGACCATGAGCTCGCGTTCGCTCGCAGTCGCTCGCGCGCCTTCCAGGAGGCGGATCTGATCATCGTGGCAGGAGCGCCCTTTGACTTCCGCCTCGGCTTCGGAGAGAACTTCGGCCCTGGAACCAAGGTCGTTCATCTCGACTCCGCGCCCCAGCTTGTCTCCGATCACGTGGAGCTTGCAGCGTCGATCGGAGGGCCGTTGAACGCCGCGTTCGACGCCATCACCGAAGAGCTTGCCCGGCCGCCTGACACGCGGGCCTGGGTCGATGCGTTGAGAGCGACCGAGCACGACAAGCTCGACGCCACCCGGGCGGACCTCCACTCGGATTCAAACCCCATCCATCCTCTTCGGATCTACGGAGAGCTCGTGCCCCTGCTCGACCGCGACGCGATAGTCATCGGCGACGGCGGGGACTTCGTGTCCTATGCCGGTCGTGAGGTGCCGTCCTACGAACCCGGCTGCTGGCTCGATCCGGGTCCCTTCGGCTGTCTGGGCGTCGGCCCCGGCTATGCGCTGGCGGCGCGCCTCGCTCATCCCGATCGCCAGGTCGTGCTCCTTTATGGAGACGGCGCGCTGGGCTTCTCGGGCATGGAGCTCGAGACCATGGTGCGTCTCGATCTACCGGTCGTAGCGGTGGTCGGCAACAACGGCATCTGGGGCCTCGAGAAGCATCCCATGCGGGCTCTCTACGGCTACGATGTGGCCGCCGACCTGCGCCCGGAGCTGCGCTACGACCAGATGATGGAGAGCTTCGGCGGCCGCGGCGAGTTCGTCACCGCTCCCGAGGACATCGCGCCGGCGCTGAAACGGGCCCTCGCGTCCGGCGAACCGACGCTCGTAAACGTCGCGACCGATCCCGCCGTCGCCTACCCGAGGTCATCGAACCTGGCCTAACCAGACGGCTTAACGATCCTTCACCCATGCCACCAGCTCGTCGGCGGTCATGTAGTTGAGGATCCGGTCGCGCGAAGCCCCCGCGGCGAGGGCGGTGGCGATGCCCATGTCGATGAAGCTCAGCTCCCGGATGCTGTGAGCGTCGGTGCCGATCGAGATGTAGCAGCCCGCGTCAACCGCCTGGGCCGCGAGCTCAGCATTCAGGTCCTGGCGGTTGGGGTTGCAGTCGATCTCGACGGCCTTTCCCATCTTTGCCGCCTCCGCGAACACGCGCCGCCAGTTGGCGACAAGCCCGGCTCTGGTCGCATACATTCGGCCCCGCGGGTGACCGAGAACGTGGAAATGCGGGTTCCGGAGCGCGGCGAGGTAGCGATAGGTCTGGTCGTCGGTGGTGCGAAGACTCGAATGAAAGGAGCCCAACACCAGGTCGAGGCCCTCGAGGTCCTCGGGCTCCATGTCGCCCTCGCCGGACGGCGAGATGTTCATCTCCAGCGCGTGCAGCACCCGGAAACCGTCGTCCTGCAGCTCTTCGTTTAGTTCCGCGATCGCGCGCCGCTGGGCTCGCAGCTCCTCAGGGCTCATGCCGCCTGCGATTCTGAGGCCCTGGGAGTGATCGGTGATCGCGATGTATGAGTAGCCGAGATCCCTCGAGGCCGCCGCCATGCCCTCGAGCGATACGTCTCCGTCGCTGTAGGTCGTATGCATCTGCAGGTCTGCGTTGATGGACTCGCGCCAGTCGGGATGGCCCTCGACGATCGAACTGCTGACCGATCTGGACGAAAACCCCGAACGCGACTCGGGAGGGTCGCCGACCTCCGGGGGGTCTGTCATCCAACCCTCGATACGCCGAGCCAGTTTGTCACCCACGCCGAACAACTCCTTGAGCGAACGCCCCGCTTCGAGCACGTCGGCGGCCTCTTCCGTCCAAGCGAGCGCTCCCCGCGACGCCTTGATATAGGCGCGCTGCCGGTAGGACTTGGCTTCGGCGGCAGAGCGAGCAAGCAGATCGGCGATCTGAAGATTGGTCAGCGCCATCAGGCGAAGCCTATGGCCTTGCCACCCGTGTATCTTCGTTCGATGCGGGATTTGCTAGCGGGCGCAATCGATGCGGCCACGGACGCCGGCGCAACCTACGTCGACGCACGCGCCGTCGAGGGGACCTCGGAGACCATCTCTGCGCGCGGCTCGACCGTCGAGGGACTCGACAGATCCGAATCGATGGGTTTCGGCGTGCGCGTTCTTACCGATGGGGCCTGGGGTTACGCGGCCTCGGCCGACCTCTCGCCACAGGAGATCTCTCGCATCGCGACCACCGCGGTCGAGGTCGCAAGAGCGAGCGCGACGGCGCAATCCCGGCCCATCGAGTTGGTAGACGAACCGGTCCACCGCGACTCCTGGTCCACGCCCCTCGAGCGTGACCCGTTCGCGGTATCGCTCGAGGACAAGCTGGGACTTCTGCTCGAGGCCGCCGAGACTCTCGAGCGAGTCGACGGTGTGCGCGTGGGGCGAGGGACCATGGACCTTCATCGTCAACGAAGCTGGTTTCTCACCTCCGAGGGCACCGACCTCGACCAGACCATCGTCCACGTGGGGGCGGGGATCGAGGCGACGTCGGTCAACGACGGCGAGGTACAGCAACGTTCCTATCCGGGATCGTTTCGGGGCCACTTCGAGGCGGGCGGTTACGAAATCATCGAGCGGATGGACCTGGCCGCTCACGCCGAGCGAGTCGCGGAGGAGGCCGTAGCGCTGCTGCACGCGCCGGAGTGCCCCGAGGGCAACACCACCCTCGTGCTCGACGGACACCAGATGATGCTCCAGGTGCACGAGTCGGTCGGCCACCCGACCGAGCTGGACCGGGTGCTCGGGATGGAGGCCGCCTTCGCGGGAACCTCGTTCGTGGGGATCCCCGACCTGGGCTCGCTGCGTTACGGCTCGGAGCACGTCAACATCCAGTCCGATGCCACCACGCCGGGCGGGCTCGGTACCTACGGCTACGACGACGAGGGCGTCGCCGCACAGAGGACCGATTTGGTACGCGCCGGCATCCTGGTTGGATTCCAGACCTCGCGCGAGACCGCCGCGGCCGCCGGCGGAAGTCGAAGCAACGGCACGATGCGAGCCGAGGGGTGGGAGAACTTCCCCCTGATCCGGATGCCGAACATCAACTTGCTCCCCGGCGAAGGCTCGCTGGAAGAGCTAATCGGCGATGTCGACGAGGGCGTGTTCATGTCCACCAACAAGTCGTGGTCGATCGACGACAAGCGCAACAACTTTCAGTTTGGTTGCGAAATCGGGTGGGCCATCGAGCGAGGGAGGCTCACTCGAATGCTGAAGAACCCGCGCTACACGGGTATCACTCCCGTCTTCTGGGGATCGTGTGACGCAGTCGGCGGACCCGGCGAGTGGCGGATCCAGGGAACTCCCAACTGCGGAAAGGGCCAGCCGGGGCAGACCATGCGGGTCGGCCACGGAACCTCGCCGGCTCGCTTCCGGAACGTCTCGATTGGAACCTCGCAATCGCCATGACCGACCTGACCGGCGTCCCCGTCGACCACGAGCTCGCGAGACGCGCGGCGGAGGCGGTCCTGGACTTCGACGGTGCGGACGACGTCGAGGTGGTCGTTTTGGGCTCGAGCACGGGTCTTACTCGGTACGCGCGCTCGGAGATCATCCAGAACACGGTCCGGAGCGAAGTGCGTGCTTACGTGCGCGTCGTCACCGGCGCTCAAGCCGCGACCACGGTGACAACCCAGCTCGATACGGAACACATGCGTCGCGCCGCCGCCAGTGCACTCGAGGCGGCGAAGGCCGCGCGACCGGACTCAGAATGGCCCGGGTTGCCGTCACCCGATCAGGTTGGGACCGCCGAGGGGCTGTTTCGCTACGACGAAGCCACCGCCACCTCGCCCCCTTCGATGCGCGCCGAGAGGGTGGCGGGGATCCTGTCCGCGGCCGAGGTCACCAACGCGGCCGGAGTGTTCGAGACCAGCGCCCACAGCTTCTCGGTCCTG
>JBOGWU010000293.1:0-6913 GCA_050693935.1 Actinomycetota bacterium
GAGCTATCGGATCCGGGTGCCACCCTAGCACCTGGGCGACTTCGCCAACCGCTCGGGAGCGAGCTTCGGGCGTATCCAACCGCACCTTTTCGAGAAGCTGTTCAACCTTGAACTCGAGCAGCGGCTGTGCGTTGTCGATGACCTTTCGAATACCATCGGGCCCCTCGGCAACCACCACGTCGGCGGGGTCCTTTCCCGGCGGCAGCGCGGCTACGAGCACCTCGATTCCCAGCCGATGATGGATGCCGAAGCTACGTTCGGTTGCACCTTGTCCTGCAGCGTCGGCATCGAGCATGATCACGGCGCGCTGAGCAAATTTCTTGAGCTGTTCGAAGTGGGTTTCGCCAAGCGCTACCCCGTTCGTCGCAACGGCCTCCTCGATCCCCGCCTCTTGGAGCGAGATCACATCCGTATATCCCTCGACGACCAGCGCGCCGGGACCGCGCGAGATCGACGACTTGGCGCGGTTGAGTCCGTACATCACGCGCGACTTGGAGAACACCGGAGTCTCGGAGGTGTTGAGGTACTTGGGCTGTGCGTCGCCCATGGCGCGCGCCCCGAATCCGACGACTCCACCCTGCAGGTCCCAGGTGGGAAACGTGATCCGCTGGCGGAAGGTGTCGTAGAGGCTCCAGTCGCGCTCGCTGCGCCTGCCCAGGTCCGCTTGTTCGATCTCTCTCTCGGAGAAGCCCTTGGACAGGAGGTGCTTGCACACGGAGTTGCGGCCGGGCGCGTACCCGAGCTGCCAGCGTTCGGCGATGTCCTTGCCGAAGCCACGCCCCTTCAAGTAGCGGCGAGCCTCGATCGCGTCGGGAGAGTCCATCAGCGTCGAGTGAAAGAACCTGGCGGCTTCGGCGTTGGCGTCGAGCAATCTCGTTTTCAGGCCACGCGCCGCCTGCTCGCCGGGACGCATCTCCTCGTAACGCAACTCGTAGCCGTGCCGCCGCGCAACCCACTCGACCGCGTCGGGGAACGGCAGGTTCTCGATCTTCTCGACGAACTTATAGAGGTCTCCGCCGGTTCCACACCCGAAGCAGTAGAAGAGCCCTCGAGCCCGGTCCAACGTGAACGACGGCGTCTTTTCGGAGTGGAAGGGACACAGGCCCTTCATGGTGTTGGTGCCGGCGCGCTTGAGTGTCGTGTAGCCGGACACGATCTCGACGATGTCCGCTCGTTCGCGCAGGTTGTCGATGTCCTGCTGATTGATCTTCGCCATACCTGCCGTTCTTACTTAATCGAGCGCGGGGTTGCTCGCCTTTCGACGGCCGCCGTAACGATCGCCTACCAGCAAGGGGGAAGTCCGCTCACTCTAGAGCACCGAGACGAGGTCGGGGGCGGGGCTTCCGGCCACGGACTCGAAGGCCCTCAGCGCGTAGCGATCGGTCATGCCGGCAACGTAGTCCACGGCGGCCACCCTCGGGTTTTCGCCGGGGGGTTCGTCGGTATCGGGGATTGGCCCCCTCGAGTAGTGCTCGAGTAGTGCGGTGACGATGCCGTGGACCGCCTCGCTCGTGGCGGGGGCGACCCGGCCCAGGTAGACGTGTTCGAACAGGAATTCCCGGGTCTCGGCCATCGCCCCGAACACCTCGGGACTCATCCCGATAGCGTCGGCATCCTTGGAGGTCTCGACCAGATCCGTGATCAGGGTCGAGATGCGCGCGGAATGGGTCGCTCCGAGCACCGAGGTGGTCCCACTGGGCAGGTCGCCGGGCTCGAGGACGGCGGCCCTCACGGCGTCGTCGATATCGTGATTCAGATAGGCGATGCGGTCGGCGTAGCGAGCGATCTGGCCCTCGAGCGTTGCCGGCATCGGCATCGACCAAGTGTGGTTGGCGATGCCGTCCCGCACCTCCCAGGTGAGATTTAGACGCTCGAGCACCTCGACGATGCGGACGCTCTGCAGGTTGTGGCGAAAGCCCGGATGAAACTCGGCGACCACCTCCTCGCCGAGATGCCCAAAGGGGGTGTGGCCGAGATCGTGACCCAGGCATATGGCCTCGACCAGATCCTCGTTCAACCCCAAGGCCCTGGCGATGGTGCGGGCGACCTGGTTGACCTCGAGCGTGTGGGTCAGCCTCACCCGGTAGTGATCGCCCTCGGGGGCGAGGAACACCTGGGTCTTGTGGGCGAGGCGACGGAAGGCCTTGGAGTGGACGATCCGGTCCTGATCCCGCTGGTAGCAGGTGCGGATGTCGTCCTCGGGCTCGGGCACAGACCGGCCCCGCGAGCGGCCCGACAGCTGGGCCCGGGGGCCCAGGATGCGCTGCTCCGCCAGTTCGGTGGCTTCCCTGTAACTCACGAAAATCAAGGTAGCACCCACCTATGACATCACCGCCGTCCCAAGTAGCCTGGGAATCCATGGGGGACGCGAGAGCAAATCCGACAAGACGGTTACTGCGGACGGTAGTTGCGGCGGTCCTGGCCCTGGCATGTGTGGGCGAAATGTCGTCTCCGGCCTCGGCCCGCAGAGCGCCGAGGAGAAGGGGCCCGCTGACCTTCGATACCAAGGAGTGCGACCGTCAGAGGGAGGTTTGGCGGAACCCGAACACGGGTCTCACCGAGACGGTGGCCAGGACGGAAAGCTGCATCCTGTTCTACCGCTTCGACCCCCTGGCCGAGGACGACAGGGACCGTAACTACGGAGTCGCCTGGACCCAGGGGAAGGTCGAACCTCGCAACGGCTGGTGCGCCACCCGCGTCACCTCTCATGTGCTCGTGTCCAAGGACGGCAAGTTGCACCGCCGCGCCCCGAATAGGGACCTGAGCCCGGGAAGCAGACGACGGCTGCGAGTTAGGCTCTCGACGACCGCAAACGGGAGGAGCAACAGAACGGGGACCCTTTCTGAGACGATCACGGTGTGGCCGCGGCAGCTCGAACACTCCGTGGTCAACAGGGACGGAGCGCGCATCTTTCGTCAGCGGTGGCGTGGCTCGCGAGGAAACAAACTCTTGTTCGCCTCGGGAGTGGTGTTGTCGTGGGAGGCCGAGAACTTCCCGAATGCGATTTCGTCAGGTTTGGGCTACCGGTTCAAGAAGAAAGGAATCTGCTCGTGAAGAAGATCGTCCTGATTGTCACCGCGCTGGCTCTGGCGTTGACGCCGCTGAGCGCCGCAGCTCAGTTGAATCCCGGAGACAGGCCCAACAGGACAGGCCCCCTGAGGTACGACGATGTCTACGATGGGCCCGACTGCAAGAGGGGGAAGTTTCGCTCCAACAGCGGCCAGGTGACCTCAAAGTACACATTCTGCACCTACTTCTTCAGGTACAGGCCCGCGCTAGATAACAACGCGAATCGAGACTTCGGGGCGATCTGGTTCTCGACCAGGGTGAATCCGACCAACGGATGGTGTGCGGATCGCGTGAAGAGCAAGCTCGGAGTCAACACCAGAGGGGCGCGATCGGTACACAACCGAGCCCCCAATGCCAGGGTCATCCGTTCGAGCGGCCCAAAGTTGGTGAGGACCAGGCTGGTGGTGGACGCCAACGGAGGAGGGACACGACCGGGCGTTCTGAAGCAGAGGTGGACGCACTACCCCCAGATCACGAAGATCAGGAAATTCAGGCGAAACGGCTTCGCGTTCCTCCGGCTCGACTGGGACGGTCGCACCAAGAAGACGGTGGCGTTCGCCGGAGCCTTCGAGATGTCGTGGACCCAAGCCAAGCCGCCGCCCCCCATCGCTCCGCAGCTGCGCGCCCTGCACGTCAAGCCCTGCTAGGACCGGCCTCCTAGCCCCGAGACGTGCGCTGACAACCTATTTGGATGAAGTCGTCGGCGCCCCAAGGTTGGCCTGAGCTGCTGCCAGCCTCGCCACCGGCACGCGATAGGGAGAGCACGACACGTAGTCGAGGCCCAGCTCGTGACAGATGACCACCGATTCGGGGTCACCACCATGCTCGCCGCAAATTCCGAGTTGTAACTCGCGGTTCGTCTTGCGGCCCTCGTCGGCGCTGATCTGCATGAGCCTGCCCACACCGGCGCGGTCGATGGTCACGAACGGGTTGGTGGGCACCAGCTTTCGCTCCTCGTAGAAGGCCAGGAACCTGCCGATATCGTCACGGCTGAACCCGAATGCCGTCTGAGCGAGGTCGTTGGTGCCGTACGAGAAGAAGTCCGCGTGCTCGGCAATCTCGCCGGATACCAAGGCGGCGCGCGGCAGCTCGATCATCGTGCCGAACTCGATGTGAAGGTCGACACCGGCTTTCTCGATGATCTCGGTAGCAACCGGCTCGAGCTCGTCACGCATCTGTCGGAGCTCTTCGGCCGTGGCGATCAGCGGGATCATGATCTCCGCGTGGGGATCCAGGCCCTTCTTCTTCAGCTGGACCGCGGCCTCTGTGATAGCGCGAACCTGCATGGCGTAGAGCCCCGACTTGACGATCCCGAGGCGCACGCCGCGGAGCCCCAGCATCGGATTGGTCTCGTGGAGCTCATTGAGCTTGTCGCGTAGCCGCTCGGCGTCCGCCAACTTGAGCTTCTCGTCGTCGATCGTGACCTTGCGCCGGTTGTGCTCCTTCGCCACCGCAATCGCGACCTCCACCTCGACGCGATCGGGAAGAAACTCGTGCAGTGGTGGATCGAGCAGCCGCACGGTGACGGGCAGCCCGTCCATCGCCCTGAAGATGGCGACGAAGTCCCTCTTCTGGAGGGGTGCCAGCGCTTTGTAAGCCTCCTGCTCTTCCTCCTCGGTCGCCGCGAAGATCATCTTGCGCACCGCCGCAACCCGTTCGTCGCCGAGAAACATGTGCTCGGTACGACAGAGCCCGACGCCCTCGGCACCCCTCAACCTGGCGTTGGCCGACTGGAACGGCGTGTCGGCATTGGCCCTGACCCCAAGTCTCCTGGCCTCGTCCGCGACCGGCATGAATCTCTCGTAAGCCTTCCAGATCTGCCCCGACAGGGCGTCGTCGACTGCCTTCTTCGTGAGACCCACCTTGATCTTTTGCCACACACCATCGTGTTTCGCAGCCTCGACGAAGAGTTCCCACTCCCTGGTGTTGCGGCGCATGTGATCCCCGAGGATGGCGACCTCGAGTTGAGACGGCTCGGTCTCGAGCTCCTCCGCGTAGACGGTTCCGTCGGTGCCGTCGATTGTGATCGCGTCACCCTCATTGACGGTGATGCCTTTCACCGTGAATCTCCCGGCGGCGCGATCTATGCGTATGGCGTCCGCGCCGCAGACCGCGGGGATGCCCTCGCCGCGAGCCACGACGGCCGCGTGGGAGTTGGTACCTCCCGCGGAAGTCAAGATCCCCTGACTCGCCACCATGCCGTGATAGTCGTCGGGGTTGGTCTCGCGGCGAACGAGGATGACCTTCTCGCCCCGCTCGGCCCAATCCGACGCGTCGTCTGCAGTGAAAACGGCACGTCCGACCGCCGCTCCCGGTGACGCGTTGAGTCCCTTTGCCACCGGCGTCTTCGAGTTCTTGAGGTCCGCTCTGATGATCGGCTTGAAAAGCTCGTCGAGCCTCCCTGCCGTCAGGCGGTCGCGGACGGCGGTGGTCTCATCGACGAGGTTCTCTTCGAGCATCTCGGTGGCCATGCGCCATTCGGCAAGAGACGTGCGCTTGCCCACACGGGTTTGAAGCATCCACAGCTTGCCGTTCTCGATCGTGAACTCCGTGTCGCACATGTCGTGGTAGTTGTCCTCGAGTGCCGCGAAATGCCGCTTGAGTTCCTCGTAGGCGCGCGGTTGGATCCTGCGCATCTCATCGATGTCGAGTGTGTTCCGGATCCCGGCGACGACATCCTCACCCTGTGCGTTCGGAAGGTAGTCGCCATAGGGAACCCGTTCGCCGGTCGCGGGGTCGCGAGTAAATCCCACACCGGTCCCCGAGTCATCGCCTCGGTTGCCGAAGACCATGGTCTGCACGTTGACTGCGGTGCCGAGGCTGTCCGAGATCTTGTTCCGGCGCCTGTAGTCCTGGGCGCGCTTGTTGTCCCACGACCCGAACACCGCCTCGACGGCCTGGTGCAGCTGCTCGGTCGGATCCTGAGAGAACTCCTGCTTGGTTTCCTTCTTGATGATCGACTTGAACTTCTTGACCAGCTTCTTGAGGTCCTTGGTGTCCAGGTCGACGTCGTTGCTGACGCCTTTGTTGTCCTTGGCGTCCTCGAGCGCCTCCTCGAAGAGATCGCCGTCGACTCCCATCACGGTCTTGCCAAACATCTGGACGAGCCGGCGGTAACTGTCCCACGAGAAGCGATCTGAGCCGGTCTGCGCGATCAGACCCTCGACGCTCTCGTCGTTGAGTCCTACGTTGAGAACGGTGTCCATCATTCCCGGCATGGAGAACGGGGCCCCCGAGCGCACCGAGACCAGCAGCGGGTCGCGCGCATTCCCGATTTGACGTCCCATCTTTTCCTCGAGCTTCTTGCGGTGCTCGGCTACCTGGTCGAGCAGGCCTTCGGGGAACTCCTGGCCGGCCTCGCGGTAGTCGTTGCACGCCTCGGTCGTGATGGTGAAACCCGGGGGGACGGGAAGGCCGAGATTCGTCATCTCCGCCAGATTTGCGCCCTTGCCTCCCAACAGGTGCTTCTGCGAGGCGTTGCCCTCTTCAAAGTCGTAGACCCACTTCGCCATTAGTGACTTACCCTCCTCATTGCTTGTTGTGGTTCAGCTCGGCGCGGCTGATCCCAAGTCGATGGTCACCGCGGCGTCCTCATCCTTGTCCAGCTCCACGTTTAGCTCGGCGCGCCCACCCTGCGGGTCCCACACCCTGAGATGCCACGACCCCGGAACCAGGTGGTAGCGGAAGCGCCCCTCGTCGTCGCACACGATCTGATCGAGCACGTCGCCCCGCGAGTTGTGGAGCTCGACGGTGGCGGTGCGAGCGGGTTCGCCGCTTTCACGCGTGACGGTGCCTCTGAGCGTGGTTGCCATCACCAGCGGACCTCCCTGTTCCGAGTCACTAG
>JBOGWU010000294.1:0-2461 GCA_050693935.1 Actinomycetota bacterium
CTCGCCGAGCTTCTCGGCTCCAAGGGCATCGGGAACGATCACACGATCGTGCTGTACTCCGGTAACAACAATTGGTTCGCGGCCTACGCATACTGGCTGCTGAAGTATCGGGGTGTCGACAACGTAAAGCTGCTCGACGGTGGACGCAAGAAGTGGGAGCTCGAGTCTCGTCTGCTCAGTCAGGACGAGCCCAACCGCGCCAAGACCTCTTTCACAACCGGGGGGGAACGACCGGAAATTCGCATCCTCCGCGATGAGGTCATCGGGCGAGTCGATGCCGGCGGCGCGTGGGTCGACGTGCGCAGCCCCGAGGAGTTTCGCGGCGAGCTGCTCGCCCCACCGCACCTTCCCCAGGAGCAGGCACAGGTACCTGGTCACATCCCCGGTGCGGCCAACGTGACGTGGTCTAAGGCGGTCGACGAGGACGGCAGTTTCAAGTCCGCGGACGAGCTCACCAAGCTCTACGGGGCCGAGGGAATCACCTCAGACAAGAGCGTCGTGGCCTACTGCCGCATCGGCGAGCGCTCGAGCCACAGCTGGTTCGTGCTGGCCGAGTTGCTTGGTTTCGACGACGTCAAGAATTACGACGGGAGCTGGACCGAATACGGAAGCCTCGTGGGGGTACCGATCGAGAAATAGTCTGCCGCCCTCATTAGAGGAGTCATTCCCAATAGGCACGAGCAGCGCCGCCCTCAGCGCACCTTCCCCCTACACCGAGGGCGGCGTTTCTCGTTACGGACGGGCACTAGTCTGTCGGAATGAAAGTGACCGTCGTGTGCTTCGGGGCCATGCGCGCCCATCTCCCTCCGGACGCTCAGGGCAACCGCGCGGTCCTCGAAGCAAACGAAGATGCGCGCGTGATCGACATTGTTCGCGCCCTCCAGGCGCCGGAGCGGCTCGTCTATGCCCTCCTGGTGAACGAGGAACGCGCCGAGCTCGAGGATTCGTTGAGTGACGGCGACGAGATCACCCTTATGCCGCCGTTCACGGGAGGGGAGTCGCTCATCCGTTGTCCCTGGGCCGGGGGCACACTGCTCGAGATCGACTACCACGATACCGAGTGGGGCGTCCCGTTGCACGACGATCGCTCGCTCTTCGAGTTCCTGGTGCTCGAAGGGGTGCAGGCGGGACTTTCATGGTCCACCGTGCTGGCCCGACGCGACAGCTATCGAGCGGCCCTGGACGGGTTCGATGCCGCCAAGATCGCTCGCTACGACGATGACCGCGTCGCGCTCCTGCTCACCGACCGGAGCCTTATTCGAAACCGCTTGAAGATGCGCGCCGCGGTGACTAACGCACGCTCGTTTCTCGAGGTAACCGAAGCCGAGGGAAGCTTCGCCGGCTACCTGTGGCGATTCGTCGACGGGAAGCCTCTCATCAACCGGTGGAAGGCGATGTCCGAGATCCCCTCCGAGACAGAGATCTCCAAGGCTATGAGCAAGGACCTCAAGCGGCGGGGGTTCTCTATCGTCGGCCCAACCATCTGCTACGCGCTCATGCAGGCAACCGGAATGGTCAACGACCATCTCGTGTCCTGTTTCCGTTACGCCGAGCTATCGTGACGAGGCGCGGCGGAGGGCCAGTAACCTAGCGGAGACGCTAGGCCGACGAGATACGACGGGAGTTCCGATGACACGCGCTCAAGGAAAGTCGTCACGCTCCAAGGTGCTGTCTTCGACGAATCCACAAACGGGCGAGGCGCTCGATGACGTTCGTGCCACGACCCCCGGCGAGGTGCGCGACCTCGTAGCCCTGGCACGCAAAGTGCAGCCCGAGTGGGCCGCCATGGGGCCGCAGGGCAGGGCGCGGCATCTGGCCGCCGTGCGCCACGCCATCTACGATCACCTCGACGAGATCGTCGAAACCGTCGCGACTGAATGTGGGAAACCTCGGGTCGAGGCGCTCACTCACGACATCATGCCCACGGTCCTCGGCCTGCAGTACATGGAGCGCATGGCCTCCAAGTGGCTCAGGCCGGACCGGCCGGGCCGTCTCGCCGGATTCGCCCTTGGGGTCGCTTCGACGGTCGAGCACCGTCCCTTCGGTGTCGTGGGATGCATCTCGCCGTGGAACTACCCCTTCTTCCTTGCGTTCCTTGGGATCGTGCCGGCGCTCCTCGCCGGTAACGCCGTGGTGCTCAAGCCGTCCGAGGTCACCCCGGGCGTGGGCGAGAGGATCAGAGAGGTACTCGATCCGCTGCCCTCCGGCGTCGCCTCGGTGATTCAGGGGGCGGGAGACGTGGGAGCGGCCCTCGTTGACGCACCCTGCGACAAACTTTGCTTCATCGGTTCTCCGGCCACCGGGCGCAAGATCTCTGAGGCCGCGGCCAAGCATCTCACGCCCGTGGTCATGGAGTTGGGGGGGCAGGACGCGGCGATCGTGTGCGCAGACGCGGACCTCGATCTCGCCACCTCCGGCGTCCTGTGGGGCGCGTTCCTCAACGCAGGTCAGGCGTGCACCG
>JBOGWU010000295.1:0-52374 GCA_050693935.1 Actinomycetota bacterium
CGGTCTGCGATCGCGGCCGGGTTGCCCCTGCCGATAACCGGCGCCCTTCCGGCTCGGTCCGGGCTCCTTTCCTGGTTTGGAGATTCGGCCCCCGCCGGGCCGGCCAGCGCGAGCGCAGCTACGACGACCGCCAGGAGCGCCGTCAAGCCCCTGGGCACAGTTCGTCTGAACACCACCTGTACATCCCTCCTTTGGGATGGCCCGAATTTCGGGCGCGAAGAGCAGGAGAGGGTTCGCCCCGTTGGCCCGCCGCTGGATTACCTTCCCTCTAATCGCACCCTTGAGTTGGTTGGATTGTAGGGATTGAAGTCTTATGCGACAACAGTTACTTTCCTGGAGTTTTCTTCCGGTTAGCGAAAGAGGACGCACGCAAAGAGGGCCGGGACGAAATCCCCGGCCCCCTGGAAGACCAACCGATGATCTAGCGGGAGAACACCTGTAGCTCGGCCGCCCTGACGTTGTTGCCCTGCAAGGGAAGCAGTGGGCCGGCGTCGCCCTCGTCACAGTCAGGGTTGTTGAGCGGGTCGTTGTCGGTGTCGCCCTGGAACGCGGGGCCGCCGGTGCACTGGTTGGTGAGCACGCGCAGCGCGACGTGCGTGGCCCTGGTGTCGGGGACGTCGAACGACCTGATGATCAGCTCGGGGCTGCGCGGCCTCGGCGCGTGCGCCGGGAACGCATCGGTGGCGCTCGTGAAGATGACTCCGAAGTTGTCGGTACGGCTGCAGTTCTCCTCGGTCGCGTTGCAGGTGAGGATCTCAAACTGCCGTAGCGCCGAGAAACGGTTCTGCGAGCCCGGGTCGCCCTCGTTCTCAGGATCGGAGGCGCGAAGCATGGCGCTCACCTGAACGCGGTTGACGAGGTGCTCGCCCTTCGTCATGTCGACGAACACCGTGCGCCCCTCAACCGGCTCGCCCAGCGAGGCCCAATTGGTCTCTTCGGTGTCGTCGATCAGGGACTCGAGGTTGACGCCGTCACCGTAGGCGTTCGCACCCTTGTTGACCGATGCCCAGTTGGTCGGCATGCGGACCGTGAGCGTTCTGCTCTGGCCGGCGCCCACGGTCACAGTGACGCGCTGTGCGCCGTATCCGTCGGCTCGAACTATCAGGTCGTAGGTGCCCGGCACGAAGCTCGCGCTGTTACCGAGGTCGCTCCCCGAATCAGTGTCGGCGATTGGCGTTGCGCGCTGCTCATGGTCACCGACGAAGACCTCGGCATCAACGGGTGCCCTTCTCTCGTCAATAGCGATCGGTGCGAACGTAAGCGTGGCATTGTTCGCCAGCGGTGACTCGAAGCTCGGCGTGGGATCGGGATCGGCGTTGGTGTCGCTGGCCGCATCGGTGCCGAGCCCGCCGCGCGCGAACTCCCGCCAGAGCACGTCCTGGTTCGCGCCCCCGAAGCGCATTAGGTCGGCGGCGAGATATGCGTCGCGCGCGTCCACCATGCTGACCGTCGGGGGCATCAAGAGCCACGCGTCGAACATGATCTGAATCCAGCGCCGGTTGCCGGGACACTGGTCGGCCGGCAGCTCGCCGTCGCCGCAGCGCTGCTGCAGAGTCGCATCGGTGGCTGGGAACGCGCCGTTGTACTTGTCGATCAGCGCCTGCCGGACGTCGAAGTTGATCGCGCTCCAGATCTCTCCGTCGGCGTGGACCTGCGGGCCCGTGACGTCATACCCAACGTCCGAGTAGTTGAGGGGGCTGAAGTTCATTCCATAGTTGCGGATCCCGGCCTGGTGGTCGCCGGTCACGTAAGGACCCACCGCGAACGGGTTCTCGTTGCCGGTCGGCGCGAAGCCATACTCGTTGAGGTACTCGACCGCGCTCAAGTCCGACCAGCTCTCGCCCATGGCACCGGCCTGCGGGCCGCTGAGCCCGGCATCTGGTCCACCCACCATGCGGTTGGAAATGGCGTGTGTGTACTCGTGACCAATCACCGACATGTCGTAATCACCGTCGGTGCACTCCGCGTAGAAAGCGCCGGCGATCGACTGCCACAGGTACATGTTCGTGATCGGCGCAATGCCGTCGTTCAAGGTGATCTGGTTGGCGTTGTCACGGCCGCCGAAGGTCGGGTAGCCGCCGCTGATGGCTCCCGCCTGGACGTTGCCGATCTCGGGATCTGCCTCACGGCCCAGCGGAAACGGACCGGCTGCTCCATTCCCGAGATTGGAGTCCTGCAGGTTGTAGTTCTGCTCCGTGAAGCCGAGGAAGTAGGACCAGTCGTGCATCCGGTTGTGCATCGCGAACAGGTTCGTCGTCGCCGCATCCACGTCGTTGCGCTGCCCGCTGGTAAACACGCTCGGGTTGCACTTGGACTCGTTCCACTGATTCGTCCATTCGAAATCGTAGTTGCGTTCGAGGCTCACGGGCCGGTAGCCGGTGGGACCGGGTCCGATGGCCCCGGCGATGACGGTGTTCGCGGCGAGCCATGCCTCGCCATTGAAGGCGGCATTACCGATGGTGCTGAAGGTCGGGGCACCGGTGCGGAACGAGTAGTCCCACGGAGCGCGCGCCGCGATGTTCTTGACCTCGCGCTCACAACCCTCGACCGGAGTTCCTTCGACCGCGCTCTCCCAGCACCAAAGCTCGCGCGTGTCGGTGGTGGAGTAGTCGAGCGGTGGGTTGGCGGGGAACACCCGCCACTTGGGAGGGTAGGGCAGCCCGCTGGTTCCAGCCGGGTTTGCCGAGTAAAGCCCGCTGTAGGCGAAGGCCTCTTGCTGCGGATCGAACTGGCACACCTCGGCCGCGTAGATTCCGGGCACGACCACGGCCGGAGAGTAGTGGATCGCCTCGGGACTGGAGAGCGTATCGGTCGACGCGACTACTTTGCCGGTCGGATCGTAGAGATTGATCACTATGTCGTCAGCAGGATTGTCGGCCGTCGCCGCGACGTCGATGCTCTGCGTGCCGGCGGGTGCCTCAAAGGGATGCTTGGGTCCGCACGGATTGCCGGGACCTCCGGTCTCGCCGGTGAACATTCCCGTTTCGGGCTGAGCGAGATGCTGGACCCGGTTGTGGCGGAACCACACCTTGCCGTCGATCGCGTCGACGAAATAGGTGAAGGCGATGGGATGGTTGCCCTCGCCGACCTGGTTGTCGAGCACAATCGTCTCGTATGCCGGCCGGATCCCGCTCTCCGGGGTGGGCAGAGCGATGAGCTTGGAGCGCTGCAGGCCTTCGAGACCCTTGACCTCGAGCAGGGTCCAGCCGTCCTGCTTCTTGTTCAACACGCCAACGTCCGCGGCCTCGACCCCCAGCCCGGCATCGGAGGAGGCGACCATGTAGGCCTCGGTGGCGGTGAGTTCGGCGGCTGCAGGAGCGTTCCCATCGCCCGCGATGGACGACGACACGTAGGCGATCTTGCCGCCGACGACGCCGATAGTGAGCATGCCGTCCTGAGCTGCGTCGAGCGCGCCGAAGCGCTGTCGAAACAGCACGACGTGAGCGCCGGTCCCGTCGAGCTTGGAGTCGTTGATCACCTCGAGGTTGTCGACTCCTCGCTGCGAAAGCCGGAACAGCTCTCGATTGGTATCCACCCAGGACCTCGCGGCCTCGATCGCGTCGGAGGAAAGCCCGGAGGCCAGGTAGCCCCCGTGTTTGATGAGCGAGTGAGGTGTGCCGTAGTCGTTCCAGCGGGCCGTGGCCCCCATGTTCTTAACGATGGCCAGCTGCCGGGTGGTCGGGGCGACGGAACCCGTGCGGGCGTCCACGTCTTCGGCGCTGCCGGTCTCGCCTTGGAACCCGTAGGGCTCGTCGGCACCCAAAGCACGGGGAGCCGCGGGCAACAGCAACGCTCCGATCAGCGCCATGGACAACGAGACAACTCCCACCCTGCGCCACCGTGGTTTTCGCTGGGTCATAACGCGATGCCCTCCCCCTCGAGGTTTGCCCGTCTCTGGCCGGACCAGCGGGCTGCCGAGTCCGATGTGAAGGGGGAGGTTCGACCCTTTTGCAAGCTTTCCTGCCTCGCGCAGCACTCAAGTCGCACAGCAGTGAGGCCCGGAGAACCCGGGCCTCACTCGATCCCTCTTGTATTGCTCGGACTAGGTGCCGGCGCCCGAAGTCGGCACGATCTGGTGCGACTGCTGCTCACGGTTGTTCGGGAACAGCACCAGCGCCTGCGGATCGCCGTCGGCCAGGTTGTTGCCGGTCGTAACCGTGATCGAGTCACAGGTGGGCTCGCCGAAGAAACCTCCGCACACCTTCGGGTCGAAGTCGAGGGCCGGGTCGGTTACGTCGATGACCGAGTCATAGGTACCGGTGTCGGGGTTGAGTGCTCCCGCGGAGTCGCAGAAGATCTCCTCTCCCACCGGGCTCACGCAGGCCTCGATCTTGTAGGCGAGCTCGGGCTGGGTATCGCTCAACCCGATCGCCTGCGCGTCCACGACCAAACCCCACAGGTTGCTGTTGAAGAAGCCGTAGTCCTGGAAATAGGTCGCGCTGCATTCGCCCTCTTCGATGGCGTTGGGATCCGAGAGGTCGAACAAACAAGTGGTGCCCCCAAGGGCCTGCTTGACCAGCAGGAAGTCGCCACCGATCTCCTCGTCGGCGAACACGCCGTCTGCGCCGGCGTCGATCAGCACGCTGACCTCGACCGTGTCGGTCGTCTGATGCGGTGCCTCGGTCACCGCGGCGAACTCTACGGGCTCGGTCGGAACGCTGTCGGCCGTCAAGAAGTCGATCCAGCTCAGGCCGAAGAGAGGCTCGGTCCCCTGCGGCTCACCCTCCCGCGTGCCATCGACGGTAGCTCCGGTAAACGAGCGAGCACCTGTGAGCAGCAGATCCTCCTCACCATGGCTTCCGATCTCGTCCGAAGCGCCAAGGAGGTAGCCGTCCGCATGCCCGAGTCCGGTTCCGTCGTTGTTCACGGCCAGCGTGCCGGAGCCGCTCGATAGATCGAGCTCGTCCGGAGACACGCTCGTCCTCGATGCGTTCTGGGGCACCAGGCCCCACACCACGTTGAACTTGTCGTTGTCTTGCTTGCCCTTGCCGCTCTGGAACACTCGGATCTGTCCGTCCATGGTTCCGTGCAGCCCGACCCACCCGAACTCCTGCTCGAGCTCCGAGATCAGGCTGGTGTCGAGGGTCATGGTCGCCACGACCTCCCTCTTGTTGCCGGGATTGAGCGAGAACCTCGCCGGGGACACGGATACGTCCGCGACACCGGGATCGTGGTCGCTGTAGCGATTACGCGCCTGCAGAGAGTAGTCCAGCCGTCGGTTGCCGTAGTTGTGGACCGTGAACGAACGCTTGATCGTGCGTGGCGCGGGGGCTTGGCGCAGCCCGAATGACAGGCTTCCGGGGAACGCGACCGAGGTCGCGTCCGCGGACTGGTCGACGCGAACCCTGCCGGCCCCCGCAACGGCGGCGGGCACCAGGTCTTCACCCGTCGCGTTGTCGGTCACGCTGCGCTTGGCCGAGTTCATGATCGACGCTTTGATCCTTTCGGATGACCATCTCGGATGCAGCTGTCTCAGCAGCGCCACGACGCCGGCGATGTGAGGCGTCGCCATCGAAGTGCCGGATATCAACGCTCCCTCGTTGCCGGTGCCCACGCCGGCCGATGAGATGTCGACTCCCGGCGCGGCGATGTCGGGCTTGAGGTCGTTGGTGATGCGCGCCGGCCCGTGAGAGCTGAAGTCGGCGATGCGGTCCTCGAAGCCGGGAACCACCGAGACCTCGGCTTCGATGGTCACGTTCAGAGTCTGGGTGTTGTAAGCGTCGGGTGCATCGGGACTCGCCGTGGCTCCCAGTGCCTCGCCGTCGCTGAAGTCGACCATCACGGCCGGAATCGTGATCTGGTCGGCGAACTCGCCAGGGGCTAGCACGAACGGAGATCCGGGGAAGCCGCTCCAGAGAATCACTGCATCGGCGCCGGCCTGTTGTGCATTGAACACCTTGGTGGTGCCATCGCAGTCGCCCTCATCGGTGCTTCCCTTGAACACGAGTGCAATCGAGCCCTCGAAAGGAGTACCGCCGACGGGCGTGCATAGCTGTTGGTCCGCTGGTGAGGGCGCTCCGGAAGGGTCGGCTGGTGGGTCAAACTCGCGCGCGTCCAGCACATCACCAGTGATGTCCGAATCGATCGGACCGCTCCAATCTTGATGAACCGCCGTCCCGCTGTTGGGCAACGAAACGCCGGCGGGCTCGTTCACCAGCACGTGCTGAGCATTGAACTGGTCGATAACCGCGGCCACCGCGATCGCGGACGGGGCAACGCTGGGCCCATCGTGGACGTAGGGGACCGGGCCGGCGTTGCCGGCCGCTGCAACGACCACTGCGCCAAGTCGGGTGGCACGCTCCGAAGCGATGCCGTCGGCAGAAGTCTCGTCGCCGTAGGTCGAGCCGAGCGACATCGAGATCACGTCGGCGTGGTCGTTGGTCGAGCCGTCCTGGTTCGGATCGACGGCCCGATCCATACCGGCCACCACTACGTCCGTCGTCGTGGATGCTCCGGCCGAGAAGACCTTGTAAAACAGGATCTTTGCCCTCGGCGCAACGCCGGGACCTATGCCCGTCTCCTCAACGCCGTTCCCGGCGGCCGTCCCCGCGACATGCGTTCCGTGCCCGTCCTGGTCTAACGGGTCGAGGTCGGGCCGCGGTAGGTCGTTCTCGGGGCTGTCGTCAAAGGGGTCGAAGAACTCACCAACGAAGTCGAAGCCGTCGACCACTTTGTTGGTGGGGAAGGTTCCCGGCTCTATCACGCGCGGGTCGTTACCTTCATAGGCCTGGACGGTGCCCGGGCCACCGAAGTCCTTGTGGGTGTAGTCGATCCCCGTGTCGATGATCGCTATGCGCATGCCCTTTCCTCTTGCCCTGTGCTGGTTCCATACCGCCGGTGCCCCGATGAACGGGACGCTGGTTGAGTTCTCGAGATCGACTCGACCGACGGGCTCAACCGACTGGACGTCACTACGGCGGGCGAGCTCCAGGGCATCCCCTCGTCCTAGCTCGACGGAGAGTCCGTTTATCAGGCGGCTGTACCTGTAGATGACCCGGCCACCGAGGGACTCGGTCGCCCGGATCACCGGAGCCTGGGACGACTCGATGCTTCGCGTCACAGTTCGCTGAGCGCTAGGGGAGCTGATCTGGCGCTTCAGCAAGCGCTCGGCCACCGAGGACGCCTCGAGCGTGACGATGTAGCGGCCGGCCGCGCTCCGGCGGAGGAACATCGGCTTGTAACCCTCCGACGGGCGCGTGATTCTTCGCAGGTCACGCACCTCGCGTGAACCCGTCCTCGACGGGGCGCCTAGCACTCCCGAGGTCCCCGGTAGGCCCACCAGCATCATGAGCGTGAGCAAGACAGCAGCAAACGATTTGAACCTCATGGATCCCCCTTTTGGACCGAGACCGACCGCCGAATCGGAGCTCCCACCGCAAGCATTTCCGCACCAGACATTCGCGCCGGTTGAGATTAGAAGCAATAGCCGGACGAATCATTCGGCGACTTCGTAGCCACAAACGCCGGCTACCCTTGCGCCGCGACCCGAACGATGCCCTTCCCTGCTAGCCCGGCGGTCGCTTCCTCCTCTGGTAGCCTCTCTATCCGCAAGCCCCTGTGGAGCAGTCAGGAGTGCTCATCTCCCTGTCAAGGAGAAGGCCGCCAGTTCAAATCTGGTCAGGGGCGCCCACAGGAACATCCGCCCGGGCGAGGTAGCTCAGTAGGCAGAGCACGCGACTGAAAATCGCGGTGTCGGCAGTTCGATTCTGCCCCTCGCCACGCCCGCGCCCCGTTGATCGGCGAGGCGCCAAAGAAAACGGACGCCAGATGATGGCGTCCGTTCGAAACTAATGGCCCCCAGCTAACGGGCGTTGCTGCTCTAGCGCAGTTCTGCGCCGGTCTGCTTGTTGCTCTCCAGGAACCGGTCGACCTCTTCCTTGCGGTAGCGGCGATGGCCACCAAGCGTCCGGATCGAAGAAAGCTTTCCAGCCTTTGCCCATCGGGTGACCGTCTTCGGGTCCACCCTGAACTTCTTGGCAACTTCAGCCGGTGTCAGAAGGTCATCCCTCTGAGCCTCCATACTGCCTCCATTCCCTCCGAGTTCGACTTGCCCCTGCCTCAGGAACCTTGACCTGTAGCCGTCGAACAATCCTGAGAGCAATGATGACCTCTCGGACGTTTGGGCGGAATGGCCCAATAGAGCCATTTTCCTTACTTGTGCCGGGTTACGAAGTAGTAGTTAGAAAGGACTAGTAAGGGGGTGGGACAAGTCCCGAAAAATACCGACTAATTGACGATCTCGTGAGCCCTCACCGTGGCCCATTTGTCCGTGAGATCGGCCAACAAGCTGCCCGCGCGCGACCCCTCCCCCGCCTCGAGCGCCTCGACGCAGGCGGCGACGTCGGCGGCGCACTGATCCTCGACCAGCTCCTCGTGCTCGAACATGCCGGCGACCGACCCGTAGTCGAGCTCGAGCAGGGCGTCGCCGGAGAACTCTTCGAGCCAGCCCGCCAGCTCCCTGATCGCGATCACCATCCCGTCTTCCAACTTGGCCTCCTCGAGCACCGTGACCACGTGGGCGAGCCGTGCGAGGGCCGCGGCGATCCGGGTCTCGTAGCGGATGCGGAGACCCCGCCGGTCCTCGACGAGGACACGCTCGGAGGCGTCGAAGGCGGAGAACCAGCGCAACGGCACATGCCAGTTGGCGTGAAGGATGTGCGAGCGAATCCGGGGAAAGCGCTCATCCAGGGCGGCGAGCTCCTTGGCGGCCCGCCTGGCCTCGCTCTCCGGCACGAAGGCTTCGGCCACCTCCGCCGGGATGCTGTCGCGGAAAGCAAGCAAGCCCGCGAGCATTCGGAGCCGGGTGCGCCAGGGGCAGATGAAGAACTCGCCGTCGACCTCGCGGACGAAGGCGTTTTCGGTCGATTCGTAGCCCGCCTCGTCCTGCGGCAGCCGTCCGGTGACCAGCCATGCGCGGTAGCTCTGAGCGTCATCGCCCTCGCCGGTGGTGGGGTCGGACAGCCAGCGCCGGCGCTCGCCTTCGCCGAAGTGAGATGCCGGCTCGTAGATGCGGAGATACGCAGTTCGGATCATTGGGGCCATGCTACCCATCCGTTACCATCGGGTTCTGTCACATGGCGGCTCAACGGAGAGTCGCGCGATTTTCACAGGGGGCCTTAGGGCGATGAGCGTCTTCGAGCACATCAACGGCGATGGCTACGAGCAGATCGTATTTTGTTCGGACGACCAATCCGGTCTCCGGGCGATCATCGCGATCCACTCGACGGCCCTGGGTCCCGCACTCGGCGGGACCCGTTTTTATGACTATCCCAACGAGGAGGAGGCGCTGGTCGACGTCCTCCGCCTCGCTCGGGGGATGACCTACAAGGCCGCGGCGGCGGGTCTAGACCTCGGAGGCGGCAAGGCCGTCATCATCGGCGATCCCACCCGCAACAAGACGGAGGAGTTGCTACGAGCCTACGGGCGTTTCATTGAGACGCTCGGCGGCCGCTACATCACCGCTGAGGACGTAGGGACCGCGCTCGAAGATATGGACACGGTCAGGCGCGAGACGCGTTGGGTTTGCGGTTGCTCTCACACCTATGGCGGCTCCGGTGATCCCTCGCCGGTCACCGCCTACGGCGTGCTTCAGGGCATCAAGGCCTGCTGCCTCGAGGTCTTCGGCAGCGCCGACCTGAAGGGCAGAACGGTCGCGCTTCAGGGAGTCGGGAAGGTCGGCTTCGCCCTTTGTGGCTATCTCGTCGAGGAGGGCGCGAAGGTGACCATCGGGGACGTCAGCGTCGACAATCTCGCACGGGCCGTCTCCACCCACGGCGTCGAAACCGTTCCACTCGAGGACGTGCACAAGCTAGAGGTCGACATCTTCGCCCCTTGCGCGCTCGGCGGGGGCATCAACGACGACACCGTCGGCGAGTTCCAGTGCAAGATCGTTGCGGGCTGCGCCAATAACCAGCTCGAACGCCCCGAGCACGGGGACAAGCTGCGCGGACTCGGCATTCTCTACGCGCCCGACTTCGTCATCAATGCCGGTGGGCTCATGAATGTCGAGGACGAGTTGCGCGGCTACGACCGGGAGCGCGCGATGAACCGCGTCGAGGGCATCTACAAGCAACTCCAGCACATCTTCGCGCTGTCGCGCGAGCGCGGGATATCGACCTCGCTCGCGGCCGAAGAGTACGCGCAGGATCGGATCAGGAAGATCAGCCGCATCCGGCTCGTGCAGACCACCGAATTCGGGACAACCGGAATCTGATGGGAATCGCCGAGCCACTTCGCATCATCGGGGATGGTGGCAACTTCCCCGATTATCAAGTGCCCGACGGTCTCGGTGAGAAGGAGTTGCTCGAGCTTTATCGCTGGCTCTTGATCCTGCGTACCTTCGATGAGCGCGCGGTGATGCTCCAGCGCCAGGGCCGCGTGGGGACCTACCCGATGTACTGGGGCGAAGAGGGAACGGCCGCCGGGGCGCTGTTCGCGTGCGAGGACGCCGACTGGGTGTTCCCCTCCTACCGGCAGTGCTCGGTGGGGATCCTTCGTGGGCTTCCGGTCGCAACGGTGCTCGGGTGGGTGCGTGGCTACGGGGGCCCGGCCGGCTTCTACAACCCGCGTGACTACCGGCTCGGTCCCATCACCGTTCCTATCGCGACCCATCTTCCGCATGCGACGGGCGTCGCATGGGCGGCGAAGATAAAGGGCGACCGCACCGCCTCGCTGGCCTGGTTCGGCGACGGAGCCACCTCTGAAGGCGACTTCCACGAGGCCCTCAACTTCTCGGGCGTATTCAGAACCGCGACGGTGTTCTTCTGCACTAACAACCAATGGGCGATCTCGACACCTGTGACGCGCCAGATGGCGACGCGCACCGTCGCAGAGCGGGCCGCCGCCTACAACATGCCCGGCATCCGCATCGATGGCTTCGATCCGCTCGCCTGCTGGAGGGCGACCAAGGACGCGCTCGATCGCGGCCGCAACGGCGGGGGGCCGACGCTGATCGAGGCTTTCTGCTACCGGATGAAGGCCCACGGGACCGCCGACGACCCCTCTCTCTACCGCGACGAGGCCGAGACCCAGAAGTGGATGCACCTCGAGCCGGTCGGTCGAATGGGGGGATTCCTCAGGCGCCTGAGCATCCTCGACGACGCCAAGGACGAACAGTTGCGGGCCGAGGCGAGAGAGATGATCGCTGAGGGTGTACGCGGGCTCGAGTCGATCGAGCAGCCGGGACCCGAGGTCATGTTCGACCACGTCTACGCGTCGGAGAATCCGTGGACCTACGTCGAGGGACTCGAAGAGGTGACCTCGGTCGCTCGCCGGCCCGAAGCAGAGCCCCCTCCGCCGCTCGATTCCTCGCCCCCGCAGCAAGGAGACGCCTGACGTGGCCGAGCTGACCATGGTCGAGGCCCTCAACAAGGCGCTCCACGAGGCCTTTCGTACCGACGATCGCGTCGTGCTAATGGGTGAGGACGTGGCTCAGACCGGCGGCGTCTTCCGGGTGTCCGCGGGACTGTTGAAGGAATTCGGTGGCGAGCGCGTCATCGACACTCCGCTGAGCGAGGCCGGCATAGTGGGCACCGCCGTCGGACTCTCGCTTTATGGGTTGCTCCCGGTCGTCGAGATCCAGTTCGACGGCTTCGTCTACCCGGCCTTCGAGCAGCTCGTCGTGCACGTCGCCCGCTTCGGATGGCGTACCGCGGGCGAGTGCCCCGCCAACATGGTCGTTCGCATCCCCTTTGGTGGCGGAGTTCGCGCGCCCGAGCTGCACTCGGATTCGCCCGAGGCCCTCTTCGCTCACACTCCCGGTCTCAAGGTGGTGTGCCCAACCACGCCGTCCGACGCGCGCTCCATGCTGCTCGCGGCCATCGCTCATCCCGACCCCGTGGTGTTCATGGAACCAAAGCGCATCTACCGAGCCGGGCGTCAGGAGGTCGCCGACGAGATGCCCTTCGATCTCGCCGGTGTCGACGGTGAGGCCACCGCGCTGCTGTCGACGGCCCGAGTTGCGCGCGAGGGCGCCGATCTCGCCGTGTTTGCCTACGGAGCGACCGTACCGCTGAGCGTCGAGGCCGCCGACAAACTCGAAACCGAACGAGGAGTGTCGGTCCGCGTCGTCGACCTCCGCTCGCTGTATCCGCTCGACGTGGATGCCATCACGAAGCATTCGTCGGACTGCGGCCGCGCGCTGGTCGTGCACGAGGCACCTCGCACCGCCGGCATCGGAGCCGAGGTATCGAGCCTCATCCATGAGCGCGTCATGCTGGACCTCGAAGCCCCTGTGGGACGCGTCACCGGATTTGACGTTCCCTTTCCGCAGTTCGCCAACGAGGATGACTACCTGCCCTCGGTCGATCGCATCGTCCGGGGCGCGGAAAAGGTTCTGGACTTCTAGTGCCTGATTTCAAGCTGCCCGATCTGGGGGAGGGAGTCACCGAGGGCGAGATCGACAGGTGGCTTGTCAAAGAGGGCGATGTGGTCGCGGAGGACGATCTCATCGTCGAGGTGATCACCGACAAGGCCACCGCCGAGATCCCTTCGCCCTTCGCAGGCGTCGTCGGCAAGCTTCACTACCAGGAGGGTGACGTCGTCCCGGTGGGCTCGGTGCTGATCACCATCGGCGAGGAGTCCGGGGCCGAAGTTGCAGCCGGACCACCTCCCCCGGCCGCTCCACGTCAGATCGTAACGAGCGAGAGACACTCAACGCGCGTGAGGGCGATGCCGCCGGTGCGCAAGCTGGCGCGCGACCTCGGCGTCGACATCGCGACGGCGGACGCTTCCGGTCCAAACGGCCGGGTGGTACGCGCGGACGTAGAGGCGCTGGTCGACGCGGGTGCTCGGGAGACCGCCACTTCTGCGCCCGTGCCGCATGAGCCCGTTGCTTCACGGGAAAGGCGCGAGCCGCTTCGAGGAATCCGTCGCACGATCGCGGACCGCATGGCGGAGGCCCACCGCGTCGTGCCCGCGGTCACTCACGTCGAGGAGTGCGACGTGACCGAGCTCGATGCCACGCGCCGGCTCGCAAGCGAGCGCAACACCGAGGGTCCGAGGCTCACGTTCCTGCCGTTCATCATCAAAGCCGTCGTCGCGGCGTTGAAGGACCACCCCGCGCTCAACTCCTCACTTGATGAGGGGACCAACGAGATCGTCTATCACGACCGGTACGACATCGGAGTGGCCGTCGATACGCCGTCGGGACTCCTTGTACCCGTGGTTCGAGATGCAGGTTCCAAGCGCGTTGGTGAGCTGGCGGCCGAGGTGGACAGACTCGCGCGTGGGGCGCGCGAGTCCGCGCTCTCCGCAGAAGAGCTGCTCGGTTCGACCTTCACGGTCACGAGCCCGGGGCCGTTCGGGGGCCTCATGGCGACTCCGATCGTGTTCTATCCCCAGGCCGCGATACTGGGCGTTCACAAGGCCGGCGAACGGGCGGTTGTGCGGGACGGACAGATCGTGGCGCGATTGATGATGAACCTGTCGGTTACGTTCGACCACCGCATCCTCGACGGCATGACCGCGGCCAGGTTCATCGGCGACGTCGTCAAGCTGCTGGAACACCCTGCCGTGCTGGCACTCGAGAGCTGATGCCAGTCACGCTCCCGTGACGCGGCGGTGACGGTGGACTTCTAACCTGACGCGCCGGACCGGAACCACCAGTGAGTCCCGGTCCAAGAAGGGCCACAGAGTTCAGGTTAGGAGGGACGTGGCAACCGCCACCCCGCAGCTACAGCAGTCGCCGAGTGTGGCGAAGATGCTCGAGGGCGCGTCGGGCACCAGAAACGCGTCTTTTGATTTTGTGATGAAAGCGTACTTCGAGAGGGATGACGAGCTCGTCACCTTGATGAAGAGGTTCGAGCGCGTCTACGGCCCCATGGAGATGGTTCACTTCGGCCAGCGCGCGAGGGTCGGGGTTGCGCTGACGCTGCGCAGGACCCTCGCCAGCCGAGTGGGGTTCTCCAGGAGCGCGAACCTTCACATCGTTACCGACTGTGATCTGCCGCCGTCGCTGGTCAGGCTACTCGGACGGGCGCGCCAGCTCGCCGACGGAGCGAGGGAGCTATTGCTCGGCCGGCCGCGCCGTACGTGCCTCGAGCGCATCTACGACGTGACCGTGCAGATTCTCTGCCAAGCCGAGCTGCAACCACCGGGAACCGCGCCGAGCGACGAGGCGGTAAGTGCGATCGCCGCTGAGTTCGACGAGATCGATCGCTACTACCAGCCGCATGCGCGCGTGAAGCTGCTCCTCAACTATCTGCTGGGGATGATCTCCGGGGCCGGACTGATGGCGCTGTTCGGCTACCTCCTTCAAGCTTGGACCGAGACACTGGGAGATCGCCCCGCCCTCTACACCGCGTTCGTGGCTGGGGGTATTGGCGCGGTCGTCAGCGCCATGGTCCGCATCAGTACGAAGGGCTTCGAGCTACCGCAGGAGATGGGCCGCTTGCGAACCTCTTTTGCGGGCGCCTTTCGGCCTGTGATCGGGTGCATCTTTGCGGTGCTGGTGTTCGCTTTCCTGGCAAGCGGATTGTCCACGTCGCTGGGATTGCCGCCCGACACGCAACAACGGATCTACTTCGTCCTGGTGATCGGCTTCCTTTCGGGATTCAGCGAGCGGTTTGCCAAGGACATCCTCGTGAAAGCAGAGGGGACCATCACCGGTACGTCGGGAGAAACCGACGCCGAGCGACTCGCGACTTCGGTAGCCGCAGTGGCGCCTGCGGCGACTCCAAGCAGGCCGCACAAGGCGAACGGAAAGAAGTCGACCAACTTGAGGAAAACCAAGAGCGTCGCCAGCGCTCCGCCCGCGCGCAGGGGACTCAACAAAACTAATTGACTTGCTCGACCGACCGAGGAGGAATGGGATGGCAAGCGTCGACCAGGTACTCAAGATAGCCGCCGGTGAACTGGGAACCAAGGAATCACCAGCCGACAGCAACGTGTGCAAGTACTCACGCTGGTACCCGATGGTCGGCCCGTGGTGCGCGATGTTCGTTTCCTGGGTGTTGGACAAGTCCGGCATCGAGGGTTACAAGCACGCATACACCCCCGCCGGGGCAGAGCTGTTCAAATCTCAAGGACGATGGACCCAGAATCCACGGCCAGGCGACGTTGTGTATTTCGACTTCCCAGACTCCCTCCCACGTATTCAGCACGTCGGATTCGTCGAGAAGGTGAGCGGGGGCGTAATCACGACCATCGAAGGCAACACCTCGGGTGGGTCATCGGGGTCGCAAGACAACGGAGGAGGCGTCTTCAGACGCGAACGCGCGCGCAGCCTGATAGTCGGGTTCGGCCGCCCGCCCTACGGAAAGGGAGGAGAGGTCGATGACTCCGAACGGGAGTTCAGCAAGAAGAACTGGTTCTCGGTGGATGACTCGGGTGCCGACGTTCGGCTGTGGCAGCGACAGCTCAACACCGTCATGGAGGCGGACCTCGAAGTGAGCGGTGACTTCGACAAGAAGACATTGGAGGTCACGAAGATCTTCCAAAAGGCCAACGCATTGGAAGCCGACGGGCGCGTGGACCCCAAGACGATCAAGAAGATGGAAGGGGCGTACCGAGAGATTAAAGGCGACAAGGGTGACCGGCCTCCGACCTTAGAGTTGTGGGACGAGGGTAAGTGGGTGAAGCGCGCTCAGGAGAGGCTGATCGATCACGGCTACAGGCTCCACCCGGACGGAGCGGACGGCGAGTTCGGCCCCATCACGGCGGAGGCCGTCGTCACCATCAAGAAGAGGAACGGCCTCCCCGCCCGGGCGGTCATCGGACCCAGGGCGTGGAAGGTACTGCTTGCGGAGCCCCGGCGCCGCGCCGGCTGAGGAAGCTCACCGGCTTCGGTTCTGCCGGACTGGAAGAGCCGGCGAGCCGCTCAATTGATGGGGGCCCGACGCCGGCTCGCGGCCATCACCTATCTGAGTCCGAGCATCCCCACCCGCTTCTTCCGCTTCATCACCGATTACCTGGGAAGACGCCTCGAGGCCGACACCAACCTCATCATCGAGCCGCGCATATCCGGCCCCCGCCTCGGTGACAACCCTTTCGAGACCGGCGAGGTGGACATGGGATTCATGTGCGCGCCCTCGCTGGTGCTGCTTCACGAGATGGACCGCCCGAGCCTCGAGTTGTTGCCGGCGGCTCCGGTATTCGACGACGAGCGGGGGAAGGGGCGACCCGTGTACTTCTCCGATGTCGTCGTACATACCGACACCGACATCGAGCGATTCGAGGATCTGCGGGGTCGCTCTTGGGCCTACAACGATCCGCGCTCACTGAGCGGGTGGCACAGCGCGCTCGAACGGCTGCGAGCGCTGGGCAGTGGCTCCGAGTTCTTCTCCTCGACCGTGGCCGCCGGCTCGCATCTCGAATCCCTGCGCCTGGTCGTCGAGCGCCGGGTCGACGCCGCGGCGATCGACTCGACCACTCTCTTGCTCGAACGGGCCCGGCGGCCGGAGCAAGTGAACGCACTCAGGATCGTCGAGTCGTGGGGGCCGTTTCCCGTCCAGCCGGTCGTGGTGCGAAGCTCACTCGATCGCCGGACCAAGGACGAGATCACCGCGCATCTCATGGCGCTCGGCGACAGCCCGGAGATGAGGAAGATGAGCGACCTGGCGTTCACCGGCTTCGCGCCGGCGAACTACGGCGACTACCTCGCCTCGAAAGCGATCGTCGGCGCGGCGCGCATGCTGGCCGACGACACCCATCACTGATTCGTGTTCGGCGGTCCGGCTGTGGGATCGTATACGATTCCGGCTCGGGCACAAGGGTCGCCGACCGACCAGGGGGGTGTTCCTGAACGTCTTCGAATTGCGAACCTGCCTCGGCTGCTTCGGCACCGGGGTCACCGTGGTGACCGTGCAGGGGCCGTCCGAGCCGCGCGGCCTGACGGTCAACGCCTTCACCTCGGTCTCACTCGATCCGCCGCTGATCCTGGTTTCGATCAACAAGCGAGCCAAGAGTCACGACCTCCTCACCGATCAACCCTTCGCGGTCAACGTCCTGGCGTCGGATCAAGAGGAGCTGGCACTCAACTTTGCGGGCAAACACGATCCTCATCTGGAGATTCCGTGGAGAGAGGGCAAGCTCGCTCCCTATCTCGGCGGGACCGTCGCCCACTTTCAGTGCGAACCTCACAGCGCCCAAGACGGCGGCGATCACACTCTCCTTCTCGGACGCATCGTGCACTTCCGCTACAACGACGGCGACGCGCTCGGCTACTTCCGCAGCAAGTTCACGCGCTTGGTGGAGCCCGTCGTGGTTGCCTCACCCGGAACGCTCGATCCCTTCGAGCTCCCCTACGACGCTTATGAGTAAGAGCCGGGTGGGCTCGGCCGGATCGCAGAACAAACGCGAGGTGGGCTCGGCCGGATCGCAGAACAAATCCGAAAGGACCTACGCGTGGCTGCGGGGGCGGATCCTCGACGGGATCTACGAGCCGGGGCACCGACTGGTGCTCGACGCGCTGGCGCGCGAGAGGGGGGTCAGCCCGGTGCCGGTGCGGGAGGCGTTGCGCCGACTCGAGGCGGAGGGGTGGGTGATCTACACGCGCAACATCGGCGCTCAGGTTGCCCCGATCGACGACGAACGCTGGGAACAGGAGATGCGCGTCCTCGCGATCCTCGAGGGCAGCGCCACCGCACTCGCCGCCGAACATCTTCGTCCGGCCGATTTTCGCTCGCTGCGCGCCACCAACGCCGACATCGAACATGCGGTCCTGGCCACCGACCTGGTCAGGGCTTCGAGGCTGAACCGAGCCTGGCACCGCAAGATCTACGCGCGCTGCCCGAACCACTACCTCGTCCAGGTCATCGGTGAGACCCAGGAGCGCATGGATGCTATCCGCCGCACCGTGTTCCCGCGCATCCCCGAACGAGGACTGGAGTCGGTCGCCGAGCACTCCGCCATCGTCGACCTGCTCGAGCGCTCGGCCCCGTTCGAAACCGTAGAACGGGCGGCACGCGACCACAAGGTGAGAACGATCGAGGCGTTTCGCGCTTCACAGAGTCTGACCACAAAAGGAGACCTCTAGATGACACGCCGCGACCCTTCCGAGATCAAAGGTTCGATCGTTCCCATCGTCACTCCCTTCAACGACGACCTCAGCTTCGGCGAGAAGACCTTCGTCGAGCTCATCGAATGGCAGATCGACTCCGGGAGCCACGGCATCTCGGTGACGGGCACCACCGGCGAGCCCTCGTCGTTGTCGCTCCAGGAGCGCGAGCATCTAATCGAGGTCGCCGCCCACACGATTGGTGGACGAGTTCCGTTCGTTCCCGGATCCGGTACCAACAACCTCGAGGAAACGCTGCGGCTCACGCGTCACGCCGACGCGCTCGGTGCCGACGCCGCTCTGGTCATCGTGCCCTACTACAACAAGCCGTCCCAGGAAGGGCTCTACCGGTACTATTCGTCGCTTGCCTCGAGCGTCGACATCCCGATCATCATCTACAACATCCCGGGACGCACCGCCGTAAACATCGCGCCCGAGACCATGGCGCGCCTTCGCCGCGATCACTCGACCATCATCGGAGTCAAGGAGTCGAACAAAGATTTCGAGCACGCCAGTCGTGTCCTCCACCAGTGTGGGCGCGACTTCCTGGTCTATTCCGGCATCGAGCTGCTCTGCTTTCCGATGCTCGCCATCGGAGGAGCCGGGCACATCAGCGCCACCGCCAACATCTTTCCTCGCGAGGTGGCCGACATCTACAACCTCGTAGTGGAAGGACGATGGCAGGAAGCCATCGAGCTCCACTACTACCTGCTCCCGGTCAACGACATGATCTTCTTCGAGACCAACCCCGGCCCGCTCAAGTTCGCGCTGGGCGAGCTGGGCCGCATCAATCCCATCTGGCGTCCGCCCTTGTGCGAGCCGTCACCCGCCAACCAGCAGAGGGTGCGCGACGTGCTGGCCGGCTACGGACTTACCAAGGAGGACTAATGGCGAAGCGAGCACGCTTCATAGCGGAAGGGCGCTTTCACGAGGGAGAGCTGATCTCCGACGGCGTCCTACAGGCGGAGACCGGCGTCGCGTACGCGGCCGACGACGTCACGTTCCTGCTGCCGATCGTCCCCGGCAAGGTCCTCGGCCTCGCCCTCAACTTCGCCGACCACGCCGAAGAGCTGGGGCTCGAGAAGCCCAAGGAGCCGGTGCTGTTCTTCAAGCCTTCGAACTCCTTGATTGGGCATGGCGGCGAGGTCGTAAGGCCTCGCGGCGTCGAGTACATGCACTACGAGAACGAGCTCGCCGTCGTCATCGGGCGCCGCGCCCGCAACGTCTCGGCCCAAGACGCGGCCGAATACGTCCGCGGTTACACCATCTTCAACGACGTTACGGTGCGCGACTTCGTCACCAACATGTACCGCCCGCCGATCAAGGCCAAGGGCTGGGACACGTTCGGACCTATGGGCCCCTACCTCGTCGAGGGGGAGATCGACGATCCCAACTCCCTTGACATGCGCACCTACGTCAACGACGAGCTGCGCCAGCAGGGCAACACCAAGGATCTCGTGTGGAAGATCCCCGAGCTCGTCGAGTTCATCACTCGCTTCATGACGCTCGAGGTGAACGACATGATCCTGACGGGTACGCCAAAAGGACTGAGCCACGTGCGCCCCGGAGACGTAATGCGCCTCGAGATCGATGGACTGGGCTCGCTCGTTAACCGGGTGGTCGAAGAGCCGAGCCTAGGAGCGCACGGATGAGCTCTCCGATCAAGCAGCCGCTTCACTACATCGACGGCGAGTTCCGCGCAGGCATCGAGGGCCACACCTTCGAGACCTTGAACCCGTCGACGAACAAGGTCATAACCGAGGTCGCCGAGGGGCGTTCCGCCGACATCGACGCGGCCGTGAGTGCGGCGCGCAAGGCGTTCGACGACGGCCCCTGGCCCCGTATGAGTGCCGCGGAGCGCGCCGGCTTCCTGCTCAAGATCGCCGAGGTCATGGAGTCGAGCGGAGACGAAGTCGCCCAACTCGAGGTCATGGACACCGGGCTCCCCATCAGGCAGGCGAAAGGTCAAGCGGCACGCGCCGCGCAGAACTTTCGCTTCTTCGCTCGGACGATCCAGGACCTGGGCGGTGAAGCCCACCGCTTTGGCGATGAGTTCCTCAACTACACCATCCACAAGCCCGTCGGGGTGGCAGGGCTGATAACCCCCTGGAACACCCCGCTCATGCTCGAGTCTTGGAAGATCGCGCCCTGCCTCGCGTCGGGTTGCACCGCGGTGCTGAAGCCCGCAGAGTGGTCGCCGATCACGGCCACGAAACTCGCGGAGATCATCGCCGAGGCCGACCTTCCCCCAGGGGTGTTCAACGTCGTCCATGGCTTCGGCGAGACGGCCGGCGCTCCGCTGGTGACCCACCAGGGAGTCGATCTCATCTCGTTCACCGGTGAGACGACCACCGGACAGACGATCATTCGCAACGGGGCCGCCACCCTGAAGCGCAACTCGATGGAGCTCGGGGGAAAGTCACCGGTGGTCGTGTTCGCAGACGCCGACCTCGAGCGCGCCGTCGACGCCACGGTTTTCGGCGTGTTCTCGCTGAACGGAGAACGCTGCACGGCAGGCTCGCGGCTGCTGGTCGAGGACGCCATCTACGACGACTTCGTGACGGCGGTCGGCGAGCGCGCCGAAAAGGTACGGGTCGGCGATCCGACCGACATGGCCACCGAGCTCGGCCCCGTCATCCACCCAGAGCACTACGAGCGGGTGAGCGGTTACGTCTCCTCCGGGAAGCAGGAGGCGCGGCTCGTCGCCGGCGGTGAGCGCCCTGAGGATCTCCCCGAGGGCAACTTCCTGCAGGCCACGCTGTTCGCCGACGTCGACCGCTCGGCGCGGGTGTTTCAGGAGGAGATCTTCGGACCCGTTCTGGTGGCAACGAAATTCACCGACACCCAGGAGGCCATCGAGCTTGCCAACGACGTGCGCTACGGGCTCGCCGGGTACGTTTGGAGCGGCGATCTCGGCAAGGCCCACAACGTCGCGCAAGCGATAGACACCGGCATGGTTTGGATCAACAGTCAGAACGTACGTGACCTTCGCATGCCGTTCGGGGGCACCAAGGACTCCGGAATCGGCCGCGAAGGGGGCCACTACAGCTTCGAGTTCTACTGCGAGCTCGAAACCATTCACGTTGCCCTCGGCAACCATCACATTCCGCGCTTCGGAACCGACGACTAGTGCCCCGCCCAACGACACCTTGGGGATTCTGGCGGCGAAAAGGCTGCATCTCGCGGCGTTCTCAGTCGCGCACGTACCCTCCGGGTACGGCCGCTCCCTGCGGCCTTGCGATACTTGCTTTTCACTCGCCAGAACCTCGCAAAAGTCATTAGGCGGAGCACGGGAGGAGAGGACAATGCCGGCACGCACGGGACAGGGCTACATCGACGCACTCAACAACTCGAGGCGCGACGTTCAGATTCACGGAGAACGCGTCGAGAAGGGAGTCGCCGGCCACCCGGCCTTTAGGAACGTGGTTCGGAGCTACGCCACGCTCTTCGACATGCAGCACGACCCCAAGATGACGGAGATGATGACCTACGAGTCTCCGAGTAGCGGTGATCGCGTCGGCATGTCGTTCCTCGAGCCGAAGTCCGTCGAGGACATCGAGCGCCGTCGCACGATGATGAAGACGTGGTCTGACTACAGCCTCGGTCAGCTCGGGCGCACCGGCGATTACCTGAACAGCTCGATCATGGCCATGGCGTCGGCCGCGGACTGGTTCGGCCAGGTTGACGACCAGTTCGCCGGCAACATCCGCAACTACTACCAGCATGTACGCGAGAACGATCTCCTGCTCACTCACACGCTGATCAACCCGCAGTCGAACCGCAGCAAGCCCCCGAGTGAGCAAACCGATCCGTTCCTCGCGGCGGGAATCGTCGAGGACAACGACCAAGGGATCGTGATTCGCGGAGCTCGGATGCTCGCAACCATCGGTCCCATCGCAGACGAGATCATGGTGTTTCCCTCCACCGTGCTTCAGAACCGGCCGGAGGACGAGCCCTACAGTTACGCGTTCGCGATTCCGTGTGACACGCCGGGACTGCGCTTTCTCTGCCGCGAGAGCTTCGACTACGGCCGCAGTCACTACGACCACCCGCTCGGCAGTCGCTTCGATGAGATCGACGCGGTCGCGATCTTCGACGACGTGCTGGTCCCCTACGAGCGTTGCTTCATGATTCGACACCCCGAACTGCTCACGCGCGGGCGCCTCTACAACGAGACCGGCGCCCTGGTTCACATGACGCACCAGGTCGTAGTCAAGGATCTCGCGAAGACCGAGTTCGCACTGGGGCTCGTATCGACCATCGCAGACGCGATCAAGATCGAGCAGTTCCAGCACATCCAGGAAAAGATCGGCGAGATCATCATCGCCCTGGAGACCCTCAAGTCGTTTCTCCGCGTTGCAGAGGTCGATGCGGAGATGAACGACTGGGGCGTCATGACACCGAAGTGGGGCCCGCTCAACGCCGCCCGAAACTGGTTTCCCAAGAAGTACCCGGAGTTCATCGACATTATCTGGAAGATGTCGGCCTCGGGCCTGTTCGGCCTTCCGACCGAAGGCGACGCGATGGGCGATGCCAAGGAGGACGTAGACAAGTACCTGGCCTGCGCGTCGATGGACGGAATCGAGCGGGTACGGCTGTTCCGCCTCGCTTGGGACGCGAGCGTCTCGAGCTTCGCCGGTCGTCAAGAGGTTTACGAGCACTACTTCTTCGGGGACCCCGTGCGCATGGCCGGTCTACTCGTCGCCGGCTACGACCGCTCCGAATACACCAAGCGAATCACCGAGTTCCTCGCCCGTAAGGACTGACCAAGCGCCCTCATGAGCATCGATTTCTCGTACTCGCAACCGGACTTCAACATCCTTCGCGCGGCGCATGCCGAGTACGTCGTAACCGACCTGCACCGCGCCAGGGACTTCTACGTTGACGCCCTGGGGTTCGTCGTGAGCTACGAGGACTCACGCGGAATCTACCTGCGGGGCTACGAAGAGCGGCTGCATCACAGCCTGATCCTCAGAAGGGGCGACGCACCCGCCATCGGTCACCTTGCGTTTCGAGTGGCGACCCCGGGCAGCCTCGACGCGCTGCACGCGCACTTCGAGAAGCTGGAGTGCAAGCCCTTCTGGATCAAGGACATCGAGCCCGGACAGGGTCCGGCTCTGCGCGTGCAGGACCCGCTCGGCTTCCCGGTGGAGTTCTTCCATGCGATGGAGACCGAGACCGAGTTGCTGCGCCGATACGACCTCTATCGCGGGGCCGAGGTCATGCGGCTCGATCATTTCAACCTGCACGTCCCGGTCTGTCAGGTTGCCTTCGACTACTACAAGCGACTGGGCTTCAAGTGCTCGGAGTACACCTCGACCGACGGTGTCGACGAGAAGCTGTGGGCCGCGTGGTTGTTTCGCAAGCCCGACGTGCACGACGTCGCGCTGATGAACGGGCGCGGCCCCCGGCTCCACCACACCGGATGGTGGGTGACCGACCCGGGAAGCGTAATTCGCACGTGTGATCGGCTGGCCGCCCTGAATCTCGCCGCTTCGATCGAGCGGGGGCCCGGGCGCCACGGTCTCTCGAACGCCTTCTTCCTCTATCTGCGCGACTACGAGGGGCACCGCATCGAGCTTTACACCAGTGACTACTACACGGGGGATCCCGAGCTCGAACCGCTGCGATGGAGCGTCAACGATCCGCGGCGCGGCACGTTCTGGGGCCACAAGGCGCCCGAGAGCTGGTTCGAGGAATCCTCGGTGGTGGCCGACTACGAAGGGGGCACCGTCCCGCTACGCGACCAGGAGCTTATGGAGCGGCCGCAAACGGCGACCTAGACACCAGACAAGCGGCGATCGTTTCGGCGGTCGTGAGATGGACGAGGGGGATCCACTCTGGAGTTGGGGCAGCAACTCTCACAACTGATAGCCACCGGCATCACCACCGGAGCGGTGTACGCCCTGTTGGGTCTCGGGCTCACGCTCACCTACAGCACGACGCGTGTCGTGAACGTGGCCATTGGCGAGTTCGCAATGATCGGGGCTCTGAGCGCGGTGACGATGGAACGCGCGGGCGTTCCGCTGGTCGCTGCGCTGGTGCTGTCCGTCCTGCTCGGGGCCCTTGTTGCGGGACTGATGCATGTGCTCACGATCCGCCCGAGCCAGCGCCGGGGTGCCAGCCTTCTGTCCCTGCTGATCATCACGATAGCCGTGCACCTCGTGCTGAAGGGTCTCGGGCTGATCATCTGGGGCACCCGCTCGTACGACCTGCCTCCGTTTACCCAGGGAGCCCCCCTTCACATATTCAATGCGTCGATCACGCGCCAGAGCCTGTGGGTCCTGGGTGTCACCGCTTTGATCGTGATCGCGCTTTACTTCTTCTTTGCTCGCACGCTGCTCGGAAAAGCGTTGCGCGCCTGCGCTATCAACGCCACCGGCACACGGCTGATGGGCATTCCGGTCTACCGGATGGGCCTGCTCGCCTTTGCGTTGAGCGGTGCGCTTGCCGCCGCCGGAGGCGTGTTGATAACGCCCGACACACTGGCGATCTACGACATGGGCCTGCTGCTCGGACTCAAAGGCTTCGTGGGCGCGGTGATCGGGAGGTTGAGCAGTTATCCGATGACGGTTGCCGGATGCTTGCTGCTGGGCTTGTTGGAGTCGCTGTCCGCGGGGTTGCTGCCGTCCGGTTACCGCGACGCCATCGCCTTCGGCGTGCTGATCCTCATCCTGGTCTATAGAGCGCTGCCGGCGCTGCGTCACGGCATCCTCGCCGTCGAAGAGGCTCACGAATGAGGTGGAGCCCCGGTGCCCTCGCGGCGCTCGCGCTGATCGTCATCTGGGGGGCGGTGCCCTACCTGCTGCCCGGCCGGCTGGCGGTGTTCGTGACGATCCTCATCTACGCGCCGATCGTGATCGGGCTGTCGATGCTCACCGGCTACACCGGTCAGGCCTCGCTCGGTCAGGCCGCGTTCTTCGGCTGCGGCGCGTACTTCAACGGAATCCTGATCGCCCAGCTCGGAGTCAATCAATGGCTCGCGGCACCCCTTGCGGTCGTTGCGACCGGAGTCGTCGCGTACATCGTCGGAGGGCCGGTGCTGATGCTCCGCGGGCACTACCTCGTCATCGCGACGCTGGGCTTCAACATCATCGTCGAAGTCTTCCTCCGGCAACTCCGTTCTGTAACGGGAGGCGCCAGCGGACTCAGCGGAATCACCTCGCTCGAGCTTGGTGCCTATCAAGGAGACGTCTTCTACTACTACGCCGCGGGAATTCTCACGCTCGTGGCGATGGTCGTGTCCCGCAACCTCATTCAGAGCCGCTTCGGCCGCGCCCTCCAGGCGATCGAGACCAGCGAGATGGCCGCCGCAACGTTGTCGATCCGCAGCGCTCACTACAAGAACCTGGTGTTCGTGTGGAGCGCGTTGCTGGCCGGTGCCGCCGGAGTGCTGTACTCCGGATGGATCACATTTATCAGCCCGTCGACCTTCGGCCTGAGCTTCTCAGTGGTGCTCCTGACGATTGCGGTCGTGGGGGGAATCGCATCCATACCCGGCGCTCTGATCGGAACTGCGCTGCTGGAACTCCTGCGTGAGGAGTTGCAGGACGCACCGCGCTGGCTCGGCGGCCAGTCGCCCGAGGCGGAGATCGTCGTCTTCGGCTTGCTGCTCGTGGCGATGGTGATGTTTGCTCCCGAGGGGCTGTGGCCGAAGGCCGTGAGCCTGCTCCCCCGGCGCCGGCGGAGGCCGCCTCGTCTCCTCGTCGCTAGGGCCGGCAAGATGGTCTTCGCAGCCGGTGACGAAGGCTCTCCCCTCCTTAGCACCCATGCCCTCACGCGTCGCTTTGGCGGATTGACCGCCCTCCACGACGTCGACCTCCAGGTCCGCGCCGGCCGGATCCGCGCGGTCATCGGTCCCAACGGCGCGGGCAAGACGACGCTGCTCAACGTGATCTCGGGAGTGCTGACGCCGAGCGGCGGGGGCTTCGAGATCGCTGGTCGATCCATGGGTGGCGCGCCGGCTCACCGCATTGCGGGTCTAGGAGTCGCGCGCAGCTTCCAGACCCCCCGCCTGTTCTCGCTGCTGAACGTGCTCAACAACGTGAAAGTAGGAGTGCACCGCGACAGCAAAGCCGGTTTCCTGCGCGCGGCCCTGACGCTGGCTCGCGGCGAAGAGCGGTGGGTCGAGGAGCAGGCCCTCGCGGCGCTCGAGCTTGCCGGCATCGGGGACAAGGCCCACCGGCTCGTCACCTCGCTGCCGTTCGGCGATCAGCGCCTCGTGGAGCTCGCCCGTGCGCTCGCCTCCGCCCCCCGTTTGCTGCTGCTCGACGAACCCGCATCCGGTCTCACCCCCAAGGAACGAGCCGAGCTCAGCGACCTCATACGCCGGGTCAAAAACGAAGGCGTCGCCGTGATTCTGGTCGAGCACAACGTCGAGATGGTCATGAATCTGGCAGACGAGATCCTGGTGCTTCACCACGGAGAGAAGCTTGCCCGGGGGACGCCCTCGGAGGTCAAGGCCGACCCGGAGGTCATCGCCGCCTACCTCGGCGTGGCCGGCGACCGAGACACACGACCCCCAAACGCAGTTTCGGGAGCACCCCTTTTGACCGTCGAATCACTGAATGCCGGTTACGGCGCGGTCCGCGTGCTGCGCGATGTGAACCTGCAGTTCAACGAGGGCGAGATAGTCGCGGTCTTGGGCAGAAACGGCGCGGGTAAGTCCACCTTGATGAAGGCGATAACGGGCTTCATCGGCTATCGGGGAAGGGTAGCTCTGGGCGACACGCCGCTCACCGGACGCACCCCCGAGGCCATAACGGCTCACGGACTCTCGCTCGTCCCGGAGCGGCGCCAGCTGCTCGAATCCATGACGGTCCAAGATCACCTGGAGCTCGGCGCGTGGGTTCGGCGCAGGAGCTCTACCAAGTCGGACATCGCGGAGGACATCGAGCGAACTTACGAGCTGTTCGAAATCCTCAAGGAGAAACGACGCGACAGCGCGCGCTCGCTCTCCGGCGGTCAACAGCAAATGCTCGCGATCGCCAGGGCCTTGATGGCCAGACCTCGTCTGCTGTTGCTCGACGAACCGCTGCTTGGCCTTGCCCCCAAGGTCGTCGAGGACATCCTCGACATCATCACCCGGCTCCGGACTGAGGGCATCGGTGTCGTGGTAGTCGAGCAGAACGTGGGCGCCGTCTTACCCGTCGTGGATCGTGCCTATGTACTCGAGAACGGGCGGGTGGTCATGTCCGAGAGGGCGGAGGCGCTCGTCGACTCGACCGAGCTGGAGGCCGCCTTTCTCGGTCGAGACATCAATCCGGGGAAGAGCACCGGCAAAGAAATCGCGGCGAGTGAGAGAAAGGAGAACCAATGACACTGATCTGCAATGGGGGGATCCGCTCGAGGGCGAGAGGACGCAGCATGATGGCATCAATAGTGGCCCTGGTGCTGGTCGTCGGCGCGGCTTGCTCCCCACCAAGCGACACCGCCACCGAGGGCGACGACACTATCCGGATAGGGGTGGTCGTGTCCTCAACCGGCACCGCCAGCTCGCTCGGCGAGCCCGAGCGCAACACCATTCAACTCTTCCAGGATCAGTTCGGCGAGATCGGCGGCAAGGAAGTCGAATGGATCGTCGAGGACGACGCGAGCGACCCGACACAGGCGGTGACCGCGGTCAAGCAGCTCGTCGATCGCGAGGACGTCCATGCGGTGGTCTGTTGCACGGTCTCGCCCAACAGCCTGGCGGTCGTTGAGACCGTCACCGCGGCCGAGACTCCGAACCTCTCGCTGGCCGCCTCGGCGATGATCGTCGAGCCAGCCGACGAGCGAGAGTGGGTCTTCAAGACCCCGCAGAACGACGCCCTGATGGTCGACGTGCTGACCGATCACATGCTCGATCAAGGTGTCGAGAAGGTGGCGTTCCTCGGCTTCGACGACGCCTATGGAGAAGGGGGGCTGGCGGCCTTCGAGGCGGTCATCGCCGACAAGGGCATCGAGATGACCGGCAACGAGACGTTCGCGCGCGAAGACACCGACGTAACGGCGCAGCTGACTCAGCTCTCGAAGGCAAACCCCGACGCGTATCTCATCTGGGCGATCCCGCCGGGGGCCGACGTGGCGCAGAAGGACCTGGTGAACCTCGGGCTCGAGGGAGAGGTCTACCAAAGTCACGGCGTCGCGAATGCGACCTACCTCGAGCTCGGCGGCGACGCGATCGAGGGCACCTACCTTCCCGCTGGGAAGCTACTGACCGCGGACGATCTTTCGGATGACGATCCTCAGAAGGAGGTCCTGATCGAGTACCGGGACAGCTACGAGGAGGAGTACGGCGAAGGCACCGCCAACACCTTCGGCGGTCACGCCTACGACGCCATGCTCGTCTTGCAGGGGGCAATCGAGCGGGCCGTCGATGACGACGCCGACCCCGCCGATGTGGATGCCTTCCGCGCCTCGCTGCGCGACCAAATCGAAGCAACGAGCGAGCTCCCCGGTACCGGCGGCGTGTTCACCTATTCGCCGGACGATCACGGGGGTCTCGACACCGACGCGGCGGTGATGCTCGAGGTCACCGGCGGCGACTGGAACCTGCTGGAGTAAGAAAAGGAGAGTCTCTAGGGGCGCTGGAAGCGCTCGCTACGACAGTCCGGGTTGATCGTCACGACGGTGTAGCCCTCGGAGGATTTGACCGACTCGAACTCCTCGTAGATGGGAGCCGGCGGTAGTTGCTGCGCAGTGACGACGATGTCGAGGCTGTAGCGTTGGATCAATCGGTCCAGTCGAGCGGGCGTAGCTGCTCCGGTGACCAAGGATTGGTTGTCCTTGAGACGCTTTCCGTAGGGAGGATTCAGCGGCAGGTCGGGCCAGCGAATGCGCGCCGGAGAGCGAGGATTGCTCTTGTAGAACACCAGGCGATACCCGGAGTATCCGGCCATCACCCGGCTCAAAAGAGGGGGGACCGCGACCACGCAGTTACCTTGCGGATAAGGGGAGACGATATCGAGCGCGGTCCTGGAGTCCCCTGTGAGGGCGGCGTGTAGCTTGGGCTGCTCGCGGATCTGACGGCCGTACTGGAGACTGCTGATAAGCGGAGACAGGCCGGAGATCGCAACGATGATGAGCGACGCGGTTGCCGCCACATACCAGCGCAGCCGCCCGAGCCACTCGGCAAAAAGGGCCGCGCCAATCGATGCCGACAGAGCTAGACCGAGGTAGAACATCGGCCAGTAGCGGTGCGGCCGGCCCAAAGTGGAGATCCCTTCGGGCAGCGTGCTTCCCGCCAGCGAGGTGCCGAGCACCGCGACCGCCGGAACGACTACAGCGATCAGCATTATCCGTGCCTCGATCGAGGACTTGACCTCGGGAAGAGCTCGAAACCCACCGTAGAGCGCAAACGGAGTGGTCAGGCCCCACGACCCCAGGATCAGCAGGGGAGTCAACGAGACGGGGTTCGCGCTTAAATCCTCGAAGCCGCCGAACTCCAGGTAGTTGAGCACGATCGGGACGGCCCAGCATGCGTAGAGGCCAACCGCCGGTACCAACAACGCGAGGACCAGGAAGAAGCGGCGGTAAGCGCCGATCGCGATTACCACAACCGAGATGCCCATCGCCGTGAAGAAGGCCTCGCCGCCGGTCAGCCCGAACATGCCCGTCGTCACCCCGGCGCCGATCAGCAGGGGCACCGACTTTCGCTTCAGACCCATGATCAGGAGTAGCAAGAAGCAGCCGAATAGCGCGTACGAGAGATCACGCGGGAAGGGAGGCGCTAGGTTGGCATATGTAACGTTGTAGGAGCGCTTCACGAGAAAGTCGCCCAAGTACTTCCCGGCCTGGCTCAGGTTGTGCACATCGATGATCAACTCAGGCGAGCGCGAGATCACCCAGCCGAACCCGCCGGTGAGCGCTCCGAATAGCGCCAAGAAGAACCCGCTCGTCCAGCGCCGGAGCTCGCGCCCCAGTGCGTAAAGGGCTAACACCGCACCCCCGGCGAAGAACACCTGCAGGGGTCCGTACGCATGCAGAATTCTCCCGCCCGGAGTTACTCGAGCGAACGTGGCGGCCTCGGCATGGAAGAGGTACGGATAATCGTTCGGTATGTCTCCCGTCAGTGGCGGCGAAGGCGTCGATTCTCCCGTGAGGAATTTGCTCGCTCGAAACGCATGGGCCGTCGTGTCGCCGTTGAAGCTTTGCGGGAGCAGCTCGAACACGGGCGATGTCCACAACACGTAGGCGAGGATGACCAGCAACAAGGGCATCCACCGAATCAACAGGTTGGCCTCGCGTTCGGTGGACCTTGGCCGGCGTCGTACGAATCGAGTCGCAGCGGCGGCGACGGCAACGCCGAGGAGCACCCCCTGGGTAAGACGGGTGTTCGAGAAAATCGCTCCCGCGGTCGCGATGTGGACAAGGGTTAGAGCCGTAACGACGGCTGTGAAACCGAACGGCGCCAGGCCCCACGAGGCCGTCGCATCCAAGTCGATCCGGAAGAGCCGCGCCAGCGCGTCCACCACTAGGTACCCGAAAAACAGGCCCAGGGATCCGATCACAAGGGCCTGTATTCCGGCAACCATCGCCGATGATGGCTCCATAGTCATAGCGCCGAATGCTAGCGCGCGGTCCGGGCTCGGCCGGACCGCAGAACAGAATGGTCCGGGCTCGGCCGGACCATTGAACAAAGGGTCTCGGGCGGGGCCGGACCGCAGAACAGAATGGTCCGGGCTCGGCCGGACCGCAGAACAAAGGGTCTCGGGCGGGGCTGGACGGTAGGGGAGGAAAGCGGCCGGCTATTCCCCCATGGCCTTGATGACGAGGCGCTTGTTCCTCTGCCCGTCGAACTCCACGTAGAAGATCGCCTGCCACGGACCGAGGTCGAGTTTGCCGGCCGTAATCGGGACGATCACCTGGTGATGCATCAGGAGGTTCTTGAGGTGAGCGTCGCCGTTGTCCTCGCCGCCGCGATGATGCCGGTAGTCACCGGGGTCCGGTGATAGCGCGGCCGCAACATCGTTGCTGGGTTGCCGCCACGAGGGCGGCGCCAGCTTGTCGAGCCATTCGAGTGCGTCGGCCTGAATCCCCGGCTCGTCGTCGTTGATCCACACCGCGGCGGTGATGTGCATGGCCGAGACCAACACCATGCCCTCCTGCACGCCCGACTCCTCGACCGCGGCGGCGACATCATCGGTGATGCGAACGAACTCACGGCGCTCGCTCGTGTTGAACGTCTTGTACACGGTGTGACTGGTCATAGACCTCCGATCTTTCGTTTCCGACGTTGGCGTTCCCGCGTCACGGTTGCCGGATCGGTGTTCCCCCCGCACACCAGCACCGCCACTTGCTCACCATCGACGGGCCGGTAGGCGCCGCTGAGAATGGCGGCCAGCCCCGCCGCCCCTCCGGGTTCCGCGACGATTCGCGTTTCGCTCCACAGCGCGCGCTGGGCGTTGCGGATGTCGTCGTCGGTGACGAGGACCACCTGGTCCACGAAATTGCTTGCGGCCTCAAACCCCCAGCGCCCCGCGATTCGCGCTCCCAGCGAGTCCGCCGCCACGCCCCCGACGTCGACCTCGACGGGCCGTCCAACGGCGAGCGCCTGGCTCATGGTCGGACACAGCCGGGGTTCCACGCCGATCACTCGGGCGCGCCCGGCGAACCACGACGCGATGCCCCCGATGAGCCCTCCCCCTCCGACCGCGACAAGAACGGTATCGAGGCCGGGCATCTGCCGGTCGATCTCCAGAGCTACGGTTCCCTGTCCTGCGACGATCTCGAACTGGTCGTAGGCGTGCATGACCAGCGACGCAACCTCCTTTGCTCGGTCCTCGCTTGCCCGCAGAGCGTCGGCGTAGAAGCCCGGGATGACGTTGACCTCCGCGCCGAGATCGTGAAGCCGCGCGACCTTCGCGGGTGAGGCGACCTCGGGTACGAAGATCTCGGCGGTGTGTCCCAGCACCCGTGCCGCATGCGCGACCGCCACGGCGAAGTTGCCTCCCGAGGCCGCGATGATGCGGCCGTTCGGGGGAGGACTCGCGAGCATCCGGTTGAACGCTCCGCGCGGCTTGAACGAGCCGGCGTGCTGAAGCAGCTCGAGCTTGAGACTGATGCGTGCTGGTCCGAACGTTCCCGCCCCGAGCCCGACGACGGGAGTCCGCCTCGTGTAGCTCTCGATCCGCGCGAAGGCAGCTTCGATGTCGTCGGGTGAGATCAAGAGTCGACTCAGAGTTTGCGCCGGTCTTCGACCCGAATGAGCTTGCCTCCTTCGGAGCGCGGGACGGTCCCCGGAGAGGCCAGCACGACGTTCGCCATGACTCCCAGCGACGCCTTGAGCTCGTGCCGGATCCGCGCCCGGAGCTGGTCCAGGAAGACATCGGCTTGGATCACCTGTTCGCTGAGCACCTCGGCCCCCGCGCGCCTAAACACTTCATCGACGACCTCGGTCTCCACCGTCAACTCGTCGAGGGTCGACTCGCGCGTTACCACCAGACGATAGTGGGGGGACAGCTCTTCGATGCGGCCGAGTACGAGCTCGACCTCGGTCGGATACAGGTTCACCCCGCGGATGATCAGCATGTCGTCGCTTCGCCCCTTGATGAGCGCCATACGCCTTAGCGTCCTTCCGCAACTGCACTCCTCCCCCGTGAGCGAGGTCACGTCGCCCGTCCAGTAGCGCAACAGGGGAAGAGCTTGTTTGGTCAGCGTGGTGAACACGAGCACCCCATCGTCACCGTCGGCCACGGGCTCGGCGGTTTCCGGATCGAGAATCTCGGGATAGAAGTGGTCCTCGTTTACGTGGCTGCCGTTGCGCTCTTCGACGCACTCGTTCGAAACACCCGGCCCGATGATCTCGCTGAGGCCGTAGATGTTGGTCGCTCGCAAGCCGAGGCCGGCGTCCACCGACTCACGCATCGTCTCGGTCCAGGGCTCGGCCCCCAGGATGCCGAGACTCAGGGAGATGTCCTCGGGAGCGATCCCGCGTTCGGCGAACTCCTGGGTGAGGGTGAGGCCATAGCTCGGCGTGCACGAGATCATGTCGGGCCGAAAGTCCGCGATCAAAAGGAGCTGTCGTTCGGTCATACCACCGGACACCGGCACGACCGTCATGCCCAGACGCTCGGCCCCGTAGTGGAGCCCGAGTCCGCCCGTAAACAATCCATAGCCGTAGGCGTTGTGGAGCATCAATCCGGGCTCGGCGCCGGCCATCGCCAGACAGCGCGCGTTCACACGAGCGAAGAGATCGACATCGTCGGACGTATAACCGACGACCGTTGGCTTTCCCGTCGTACCTGACGAGGCGTGCACGCGGCTGACCTCCTCGCGCGCAACTCCGAACAAGCCGAATGGATAGTTGTCCCTCAGGTCCTGCTTGTAGGTGATCGGGAGCTTCGAGATGTCGTCGACCGAGGCGACGTCGCCGGGCTTAAGGACCGCCGCGTCGAGCTTGCGGCGATAGAAGTCGACTTCGTCGTACACGCGGCCGACCACGCCGGCGAGCCGCTCGGACTGGAGCGACCGCAACTCCGCCGCCGGCATCGACTCGAACTCGGCCTCGTAGATCACCCGCGCCCCCCGGCTAGGTCTGGCCCTCGGCTCCGTAGAATAGGTCCGGCCTCCGCAACCGCTTGGCCTCCTGGTACGTCTCCCAACGATGCTCGAGCTGATCGAAGTTGTCCTGCACTCTGGTCGCGGACAACACCACCTGCTCGGTCGAACCCGTAGCGATGAGATCGCCGAGCTCCGAGGTCACGTTGCACTCGCAAATTACCTTCCTGCCCTCGGTTGCGACGTGCTTCGCGATGACCTCGACGCGCATCCCCGGCAGCGCCGAGGCGAGATGCTGCACGGTGACCGCGCTGCCGATGCCCTCGTCCGCCTCCTCGAGGAACGGGATGATGACTTTGCGCCCCGCCTCCTCCATGTGCTTTGCAATCCAGTAGGTGGCGTACACGGGATGGATCCTTCCGAGCTCTCCGAAGTCGACGGTCATCTCCTCGGTGATGACGACCCCGAGATGACCCTCGTAACCCTGCGGAATCTCCTTCATCAGTTCCGGGCCAGCCGCAGCCGCACACCTGCCCAGGCGGGCTCCGGATCGGAGTAGTCGCTGCGGTGGTGGACGCCGCGTGACTCCGTTCGGAGGAAGGCGGCACGCGCCACCAGTCGCGCAGCTCGCGCCCCGGAGCGAAGCTCGAGGACGGCCCGGTTGGCCGACAGCGGGAGGCGGGCAAACTCCTCTAGCTCCGAGGGGACGCTCTGTAACCCCGAGGAGTCACGCTCGATGCCGAGTAGTGAGGAACAGATGTCCTTGAGCCTGGACCACGCCTCGTCGACGTCGATCTTCGCCTCGTGCAAACGGGGAGGCTCGGGCAACGACTTGACTCGTCCGGCGCGTTGCCCGGCGATGGCCCTGGCGGCGCGCCGTCCGAACACCAGAGCCTCGGCGAGGGAGTTACCCGCCAGCCGGTTGGCTCCATGAACTCCGGTGCATGCGCATTCGCCCACCGCGTAGAGGCGGGGGATCGACGAGCGCCCATCGAGGTCGGTCTGTGCTCCCCCGATCGCGTAGTGAGCCGCCGGCAACACCGGCAGGAGGTCCTGTGATGGGTCGAGCCCCAGCGCCCGGCATCCCGCGACCACGGTCGGGAACTCGCGCGTCAACAGTTCCGAGTCGAGGTGGCGGCAATCGAGCCACGCATGGCGCGATGAGATGGCACGCGCCACCACGTCGCGCGGTGCCAGCTCGCCGTCGGAGTGATGCTCGAACAAAAAGCGCCGGCCCTCCGCGTCGACGACGTGGGCACCGGCGCCTCGAAGGGCCTCCGTGAGCAGCAGGCGTTGGTGTCCGCCCCCCAACGCCAGAGCAGTGGGGTGGAACTGAACGAACTCGACGTCGGCCAATCCCGCGCCGGCGGCCCACGCAAGTGCCAAACCATCCCCGGTTGCGCCGGTGGGATTGGTGCTCGAGTTGTAGAGCGCGCCGAGACCACCGGTTGCGAGCATGGTTGAGCTTGCCTGGATCTCGAGCAAATCGACATCGGTCAGGACCCAACCCCCGACGCAACGGCCTTCGGACACCGCCAGCTGCACGCAGGTGCCCTCGACCCGGGTGACGCGCGGCGCGGCGCGCTCGCGGAGGGTCCGCATGATCGCCGCCCCGGTGGCGTCGCCGGAATGAATCTGGCGGGACACCGACTGCCCACCCTCGAGGGCGAGGTGCAATGTGCCGTCGGCCCCGCGATCGAAGTCGCACCCGAGCTCGGCAAGCTCCATCACGCACTCGGGAGCCTCGCTGCACAGCACCGCCACCGCCGATGCATCGGCGTGACCGGCCGCTACTCGCATGGTGTCGGTCGCATGCCGCTCGGGTGAGTCGTTCGGTCCGAGCGCGGCCGCGACACCTCCTTGTGCCCACGGAGACGACCCTCGGCCCTTGCGACCCTTGTCGACGACCACCACTTCCGTGCCCTCTGGAAGATGCATAGCGGCGAACAGCCCGGCCGCACCGGCACCAACGATCAGGACATCGGTGGTGAGGCGATCCATCAACGGCCCTCGAACTCAGGCGCCCGCTTGCCGAGAAAGGCCTGGACACCCTCGAGATGGTCGTGCGACCGGCCCGCCTCGGCCTGGAGCTCGCCCTCGAGCTCGAGCTGTTCGTCGAGCGAGCCCTCGAGCGCGGCTCGTTGTAGGCGCTTGGTCAGGGCGAAGGCGCGCGTTGGTCCGGAGGCCAGCTTGGCCGCGAAGCTCCTCCAGGCATCGTCGAACTCGCCGGCGGAAACGACGCGATTGACCAGGTGGAGCTCCAACGCCTGCTCGGCGGAGAGGGGCTCTCCCAGGGCGCACAGCTCCCACGCCTTGGCGGCTCCGATCATCTTGGTCAGAAACCAGATACCGCCCGAGTCGGGAACGAGCCCAACCTTGATGAAAGCCAGCACCAGCTTGGCATTGTCGGACGCGATTCTGAAATCACAGGCCAGCGCGATGCTCGCGCCGGCGCCCGCGGCCACGCCGTTCACGGCCGCCAGTACCGGCTTGGGGGCCGAGGTGATGGCGCGGATCAACGGGTTATAGCGATCGACGAGCACGTTGCCGAGCGCCGCCGCCTCGCCCCGCGCGTAGCCCTCGGCCAGGGCGCCGAGGTCTTCTCCCGAGGAAAACGCCCGGCCCGCCCCCGTCAACACCAGGCAGCGCACCGACTCGTCGTCCGAAGCCTTGGTCACGGCCGCGAGCACGGCGTGTCCGAGTTCGTCGTCGAAGGCGTTGAGAACGTCGGGGCGCTCGAAGGTGATGGTGGCGATGCCGTCTGCGACCTCGTATCCAAGCGCCATGGTTGCAGGGTATTACGCGTGGTCCCGCGGCCTGGAAACCCAAAACCAGCAGCGAAGTGGGGAATCCGAGGTGATGCGATCGGAGGGCCCGCTCGAATCGGTTCCTGGGAAGCCTTTGCAACCTGAGTACCGTCCAGCGGTAGCCATGTTGCAGGAGCCTCTCGAAGCTCGAATCAACCCTTCGCGCAGGGTCAAGCGGCCGCCCACTCGTCCCTTTGCTGCCTGAGTGCCCGGCAATAGGCAATCGTCCCTTCGCGGAGAGCCTGGCCCACTCGTCCCCTAACTGCCTTTGGTGCCGGCGAATCCACGGTGCCTTCGCGCGGAGGGACGAAGGGCTGGCCCTCGCCGTCGCGCTCGGGTACCGTTCCAGCAGTCAACCGGGCTCGGGGAGGACGACACGTGCGACGCTTCATCATCATCCTGGCGACCATCGTCGCCGTCTTTGCATCGGTGGTGCCGGCAGCAACGGCCGGACCGGTCAACGAGGTAACGCTCAAGGCGGGAAAGACCAGGATGAAGATCGGGCAGTGGGTCAAGCTTACGGGCAGGGTCCGACCGCGGACCGGGGGCCAGGTGGTCACGATCGTCGACCGGAAGGCCGGCCCCATCGCCGAGGCGACCACGGACGCCGACGGCCGCTACCAGTTGAGGTACCGCCCCGCCAGAAATCTCAGGGTTCATGCCGAGTGGCTCGGTGCCAGGAGCCCGGCGATCCCGATCAGGGTCGCCTTTCGAGTGAAGGTGAGGTTGTGGAGGGTCGCCCTATTCGACAAGACCACGGTTACGGGCGCACTCGAGCCCCCCGAACGCGGTAGGTCGATCACCGTGCGCCTCCTTCGTTTCGGCAGGGAGGTCGCCAAGAAGCGGGTGAAGCTGGCTCGGGGTCGCAGGTTCAAGACCCGCTTCAACATCAACAAGCCGGGCACCTACAAGGCCAGGGTTGCCTACGACGACGGCGAGCATCTCGGGGCAAGGGACGTATCGACGAAACGCAGAACCCGTCTGCCCAGCCTGGCGACGGGATCGAGGGGTTCCGCGGTCAAGCGGCTCGAAAAGCGACTGCGGGGGCTCGGGTACTACATCCCGACCGTGGACCGCAGCTACGGAGTGCCTACCCACGATGCGATCATCGCGTTCAACAAGACCCAGGGTCGCCCCCGTTCGGGCTCGGTAGGGGAAAGCACCTGGCGTGCTCTGGCGAGACCCAAGCGGCCACGACCCAGGGTCAGGTCGCCCCGCAGGCACATCGAGATCGACCAGACCAGGCAGATAGTTATGTTCGTCCGCAGGGGCAGGGTCAGGTGGATCGTGCACACTTCCACCGGAGCGGGCGGCGCTACCCACGATGGCGTCTACCACGTCCATCGCAAGATCGCCGGCTACTCGGGCGGACGGCTCTACTACCCGAGCTACTTCGACGGGCTCCGCGCTATCCACGGATGGCCGGAGGTTCCGACCCACCCCGCGAGTCATGGCTGCGCGCGCATCCCAATGTGGGCCGCGACCTGGGCTCACGGCAAAGCCCCCATGGGAATGCAGGTCCGCGTCTACCACTGACCGCTTTGCCGGTGGCCACTTTTGTCGGAGATTGAGGGTCGCCTGCGATCACCTTTTCTCCATCAAAGACGGCCAACGCCGAAGCTAGTCGGGGCTGCGGCCGCCTTCGAGCACGTTCTTGCGCTGCAACTCGCGCTCGGGGATCGGAATCGGGTAGTCGCTCGTGAAGCAGGCGGTGCAGAACGAATCTGCGGGAAGCTCGGTGGCCGCGATCATGCCCTCGACGCTCAGATAGGCGAGCGAATCGGCCCCGATGTGGGCACCGATCTCGTCGACGCTGAGTTGCGAGCCGATCAGCTCGTCCTGGTTGGGCATGTCGATTCCGTAGAAGCAGGGCCACTTCAAGGGCGGGGACGAGATACGAAGATGAACCTCGCGTGCATTCGCCTCGCGCAACATGCTGACGATCTGTTTGGTGGTATTGCCGCGTACGATCGAGTCGTCGGTGACCACGACTCGCTTTCCGGCAATCACCTCGCGCAGCGGATTGAGCTTCATCCTGATGCCCTGCTGTCGCATCGCCTGGGTGGGTTGAATGAAGGTGCGCCCTACGTAGCGGTTCTTCACGAAGCCCTCGCCGTAGGGAATGCCCGACGCCTGTGCGTAGCCCTGCGCGGAGGGCACCCCCGAGTCGGGCACCGGCATCACGAGCTCGGCCTGTGCGGGACTCTCGCCGGCGAGCCGCTGGCCCATCCGATAGCGCGACGCGTAAACGTTCTGGCCCATCAGTGTCGAGTCCGGCCGTGCGAAGTAGACGTGTTCGAACACGCACGCCGCCACCGTCGGAGCCGCGAAACGCTCGCTGGTCAATCCGGCGTCGTCGATCGCAACCATCTCGCCGGGTTCGACATCGCGAATGAAGCGCGCTCCGATCAGGTCGAGAGCGCAAGTCTCGGACGCGAGGACCCAACCCCCGGACTCGAAGAAGCGCCCAATGCACAGCGGGCGGACGCCGAACGGATCGCGTACGCCGAACAGCCTGTGCTCGTCCATGATCGTGAACGAGAACGCGCCGGACAGCTTGGGAAGAATCGCCTGCAGCGCGGCTGCGGTGTCACGATCCTGAGCGCGCGCGATGTGCGCGGCCACGATGTCGGTGTCGTTGCTGGTTCCCAGCCGCGCCCCGGATGGAGTCGGGTCCCCACCCGCCGCGTCGAGCTGGCGCTTGAGGTCCAGCGTGTTGACGAGGTTCCCGTTGTGAGCCAGCGCAACCTGGCCCCCGGCCCCGCTCTTGAAACTGGGCTGCGCGTTCGCCCAGGTGTTGCCGCCGGTCGTCGAGTAGCGACAGTGACCGATCGCGAGGTGACCCTGCAGGCTCCTTAGCGAGGACTCGTCGAACACCTGAGCCACGAGCCCCAGGTCCTTGTAAACGACCATCGAATCGCCGTTGGATATCGCGATGCCCGCTGACTCCTGCCCGCGATGCTGTAGCGCGTAGAGCGCGTAGTACGTGAGTCTGGCTACGTCCTCGCCGGGGGCGTAGATACCGACGACGCCACAGGCATCTCTAGCTTCTCCTGCCATCTCCCTCCACCCTAGTCGAGAGAAGGTCGCGCAAGCCGCCTTCCCACGCGGCCAGGGCCTCGGCGAGGCTGGTGGCGAACACCGTGAAGTCACACATGTCCTTGCTCACCGCTCCGATCACCTCGGCCGAGATGCCGTGCCCGCCGGCCAGCGCCAGCACCTCGTCGACCAGGCTCTGCGGGCAGGACACCACCGCTCGCGAGGGGCTCTCCGAGTACAGAGTGCGGTGCGGCTCGGAACCTCCGACCTGAACCGAGAAGCCGAGGTTGCCGGCGAAGGCGCATTCGGCCAGCGCCACCGCCAGGCCGCCGGACGAGAGGTCGTGGGCCGAGTTGTACAGGCCGTTGTCGGCGCCCTCGATCAGCACCTCATGAAGCGCCCGCTCGGCCTTGATGTCGAGGTTTGGAGGAGCTCCGCCCACCGTGTGATTGATGATCGAGGCGTACTCGCTTCCCCCGAAATCGTCGAGCTCGGTGGTGCCGAGCTGCACGATGGCGTCGCCCTCTGACCGAAAGGCGATGCCGCGCGCCTTGGCGGGCTCGCCCAGGATGCCGAGCATCCCGATGACCGGGGTGGGATAGATGGGGCGGCCGCTGGTCTCGTTGTAGAACGACACGTTCCCGCCGGTCACCGGCGTTTCGAGCTCGCGACAAGCGTCCCCGATGCCGCGCACGACCTCCGCGAATTGCCACATGACGCCGCTTCGTTCGGGGCTCCCGAAGTTCAGACAATTGGTGATGGCGGTGGGTCGCGCCCCGACCGTGGCCACGTTGCGCGCCGCCTCGGCGACCGCGAGGCGCGCCCCTTCGTAGGGGTCGAGCCAGCAATAGCGGCCGGGGCCGTCGGTCGATATCGCCACCGCCGTGTTGGTTCCCGGCAGCCGGATGACCGCGGCATCGCCCCCCGGACCGATCACGGTGCCCAGAAAGATCATGTGGTCGTACTGCTCCCAGACCCAGCGCTTCGAGGCGATCTGCGGGGCCGAGATCATGCTCAGAAAGGTCTGCCCGTAGTGCTCCGGAGCGGCGTCGCCCATGTACGACCCGCCGAGGTCGGTGATCCAGTCGGGCCGTTCCAGGGGGCGCCGGTATACCGGTCCCTCCTCCGCGAGTGAGCGACTCGGTACGTCCGCGACGGTCTCGCCCTCGCTGACGACCTCGATCCGGCCGGTGCCGGTGACCTCCCCCAGCACGCGCGCCTCGAGTCCCCACTTTTCGCATGTCGCCAGGACTGCATCGACATCGTAGGGCTTGACCACCGCGAGCATCCTCTCTTGAGATTCGGAGATCATCACCTCGAACGGCTCCATGTGCGGCTCGCGCCGGTGCACGTTGTCGAGGTCGACCCGCATCCCGGTCCCACCCTTGGCGGTCATCTCCGAGGTCGGGCAGGAGATGCCGCCGGCACCGAGGTCCTGAAAGCTCGCCACCAGGCCCCGCTCGATCAGCTCCAGCGAACACTCGATCAGCAGCTTCTCGGAAAACGGGTCGCCGACCTGAACCGAGGGCCGCTTGTCGAGCGAGTCCTCGTCGAACTCGGCGGAAGCGAGCACGCTGGCACCGCCGATGCCATCGCGACCGGTGGAGGACCCGAACAGGATGGGGACGTGCCCAGGTTTCTCCGCGCGACCGTGCATCAGGGTGGTGTCGATGACCCCGAGGCAGGCGACGTTTACCAGTGGATTCTCCGCGTAGCAGTCCTCGAAGACCAGCTCGCCCCCGACCGTGGGCACGCCTATCGAGTTGCCGTAACTGGAGATGCCGTGTACGACCCCGTCGACGAGGTATCTGGTGCGGGCGTTATTGAGGGGGCCGAAGCGCAGTGGATCCATCAGCGCGATCGGTCGCGCCCCCATCGACAGGATGTCGCGCACGATTCCTCCGACTCCGGTCGCGGCCCCGTTGAACGGCTCGACGAAACTGGGGTGGTTATGCGACTCGATCTTCCATGCGACGGCAACGCCTTCGGCGACTTCGATGATGCCCGCCCCCTCGCCCGGCCCGACGAGAATGCGGGTGCCTTCGGTTGGCAGCGTCTCGAGGTGCACGCGGCTCGACTTATAGCTGCAGTGCTCGCTCCACATGACGGAGAACATGGCGAGTTCCGTGTAACTGGGCGCGCGACCCAGGCGGTCGCAGATGGTCTGGTACTCGTCGTCGGTAAGACCCAGATCGCGATGGAGCGCGTTCGCTACCTCACTCACCGGGAGACGGACGCGGCATGTTGAGCGGATTGCAGGCCGGAGGTAACCGCGTGATCCAGCATCGATCCCAGGATGAGCGCGCCATCCTCGGAGCCGAGCAGCGCCTCGCAGGCGCGCTCGGGATGGGGCATGAGCCCGAGCACGTTGCGCTCGGGGTTGGTGATACCGGCGACGTCATCCAGCGAACCGTTTGGGTTGCTGACGTAGCGCAGCAGAATCTGGTCGCCGGCGCGCATCCGTTCGAGAGTGCCCTCGTCCGCGTACCAGTTGCCCTCGAAATGGTTGATGGGCACGCGCAGCACCTGACCCGCCTCCGCCCGCGAAGTAAACGGGGTGCCCGTCATCTCGACTCGAAGCTCGCTCCACTTGCAGAGAAACTTGAGCGTGTCGTTCTTTCGCATCGCGCCGGGAAGAAGGCCGGCCTCGCACAGAATCTGAAAACCGTTGCAGATCCCGATGACCAACTTCCCGCGGTTCGCGTGCTCGGTCACCGCGTTCATGATGGGGCTGAAGCGAGCCAGCGCCCCGGTCCGCAGGTAGTCGCCGTGCGCAAAGCCGCCGGGAAGGACGACGATATCGACCTCGGGCAGGGACGCGTCGTCGTGCCATACGAACCCCGTGTGCGCTCCCAGGTGCTCGAAGGCCTGCTTGCAATCAAGCTCGCAGTTCGAACCGGGAAACACGACGATGCCGACGTGCGCGGTCGCTGCGGTTGCAGTCAAGATTCCCCCATCGGGTAGATGCCTACGTCGTAGGACTCGATCACGGTGTTGGCGAGCAGGCGCTCGCACATCTCGGCGGCTCGTTTCTCGGCGTCATCGACGTCGCCCGCCTCGAGCTCGAACTCGATCAGCTTGCCGACCCGTACGCCCGAGACACCTTCGTAGCCGAGGGCGGGAAGCGCACGCTCGATCGTCTGGCCCTGCGGGTCGGCGATTCCCGGCTTGAGCTTCACGTACACCTGTGCGCCGAAGCGTCCCATGTCAGCCCCACACCATTAGCAGAACGAGGGTGCCGGCGGCGGTGACCAGCGAGAGGCACGCGCCGGCGACGGCCACGGCTCCGATCGCGCGGATGAGATCGAGCTTCGCGACCACCTGGAGACCTCTCACGAACAGCGACAGCGACCAGGCCCCCAGCGCCAGACACAGCGCCACCGAGATCGCCGCCCATCCGGTGGCCAGGGAATCGCCGGGGCGAGTCGTGGCGAAGATCTCGGGGCCCGCGATGATCAGGTCAAGCGGAAGCAACGCCAGCATCGTGAGAACTTGGGGAAAGACCGCAGCACCCCACACGATGCGGGCCTCCCGCATACCGAGTGAGCCTCCGAGCCGGCGAATCACGAACGGCGCCACCACTCCCCAGAGGCTCTGTCCGAGCAACGCCAGCACCGCTCCCGCCGCCAGGGCGAAGACGAGCTCTAACGCACCGAACTCGGCCGGGCCCACGTCTCGCCCACCGAACAGCCCTCCGACCTTGAGCCACAAGACCATCAGCGCGGCTCCCCCGGTCAGCGCAAGGACGTAAGGAGCGAGTCCCTCTGGAAGCGACTCACCCGCGCGCTCCCTGCGCTGGGAGGCGGAGGTGGTGGCCAGGAACCCATCGGCGGGGGCCACCAGCACGCTGCGCAGAGAACGGCCCAGCGAGGCCGACGAGCGAACCGGCGGTCCGGTCTCGGTCTTACTCAATCGACACCATGCTCAGGCGAGCACCTCGTTCAAGAAGATGTGAAAGGGTTGCCCGGCCACGCGCTCATAGCCTTCGAGATAGCGCTGCGCCGTCGCGTTGACGACCTCTTCCGGCATGTCGGGGGCGGGTGGGGTGTGATCCCATCCCTGCTCGTCTAGCCAGTCGCGCACGTATTGCTTGTCGAAGCTCGGCTGCGCTCGCCCTGGGGCGTAGAGATCCTCCGGCCAGAAGCGGCTCGAGTCCGGCGTCAACACCTCGTCGATGAGGATGACCTCTCCCTCGATCAGTCCGAACTCGAACTTGGTGTCGGCGATAATGACCCCGCGCTCCGCCTCCAGGCTTGCGGCGCGGCGGTAAATATCCAGCGCGTGGCCGCGCGCGGTCCGGTAAGCGTCCTCGCCCACGATTCCCGCGGCTTCCTCCTCGGTGATGTTCTCGTCGTGGACCACCTGCTCTGCCTGAGCCACCGCTTTTGTCGCAGGCGTGAGCAGCGGCTCCTCGAGCTTGTCCGCCTCGCTCATCCCCTTTGGAAGGGATTGCCCGCAGACCGCTCCGGTCGCAACATACTCGCGCCAGCCCGACCCTGATAGATAACCGCGCACCACGAACTCAACCGGAAGCGGCGCGGCCTTACGAACGAGCATCGCCCGCCCGCGCAGGTCGCCCATGCCGACGTCGGGGAGATCCGCGGCCCTGTAACTGACCAGGTGGTTGGGGACGTCGTCGAAGTACTCGAGCCAATAGGCGGACAGACCGGTCAGAACGCGACCCTTGTTGGGGATCACCTGAGGAAGCACCACGTCGTAGGCGGAGATGCGGTCGGTTGCTACCAATAACAAGTGGTCGTCGCCGACGTCGTACAACTCTCGAACCTTGCCTGACCCGACGTGGGTGGCCGGCCGGGGCACCTAGAGATTCTCCAAACGCTCGAATACCGCCTTGGTGTTGCGAAGGTACCGCGCCGGATCGAAGCACGCGTCGATCTCATCGTCGTCGAGCTGTGCGGTCACCTCGGCGTCTGCTTTGAGCAACTCGACGAGCGGCCTGTCTTCGTCCCACGCAATCATGGCATTGCGTTGCACCAGCGCGTAGGCCTCCTCGCGTTGGAGTGTTCCCTTGGCCAGGAGCGCGGTCAGCACCGTCTGTGAGTTGACCAGGCCGTGACTGGCCTCGAGGTTGCGGCGCATGCGGACTTCGTCGACCAGGAGGCCATCGATCACCCAGCGCATCTTGGCAAGCATGTAGTCGAGGAGTATGCAGGCGTCTCCGAGCGTGACTCGCTCGGCACTCGAGTGGCTGATGTCGCGTTCGTGCCACAGGGCAACGTTTTCGAAGCCAACCAACGCGTAAGAGCGAAGCATCCTGGCGAGGCCGCAGATGCGCTCGCAAACGATCGGGTTGCGCTTGTGAGGCATCGCGCTGCTGCCCTTCTGGCCCTCGGCAAAGGGCTCTTGGGCTTCCCGCACCTCGGTGCGCTGGAGGTGGCGAATCTCTTGAGCGTGCCGCTCCAGGCTCGCCCCCGTCAGCGCAATCGCCGAGAGGAACTCGGCGTGACGATCCCGCGCCGTGACCTGGGTCGCGGCGGGCTCGATCTCGAGGCCGAGGCGGTCGCACACGTAGGACTCGATCTCCGGGTCGAGCTGGCTGTAGCTGCCCACCGCTCCGGAAAGCTTCCCCACCGCGACCTGGTCGCGCGCCCCTCGAAGGCGATCTCGATCCCTTGCCAGCTCGAAAGCCCAACCTGCGAGCTTCAGGCCGAAGGTCGTGGGCTCGGCATGGACGCCGTGAGTGCGCCCCGCCATGATCGTGTCGCGGTGCTCGAGCGCCTTCGTCTTCACCACCTGGGTGAGCCTCCCGACCTCTTCCACGAGAAGGTCACCGGCATCTCTCAATGCGACCGCGGTCGCGGTATCGAGCACATCCGACGAGGTCATGCCGTAGTGGATGTGCCGGCCGGCTCGGCCCACGTTCTCCCGGACGTTCTCGACGAACGCCACCACGTCGTGGTGTCGCAGAGCCTCGATCTCGGCGATGCGATCGAGATCGAATAGGGCTCTCTCCTTGATCTCGGTCAGGTCCTCGACCGGAACCTCGTCGAGCCGGACCCTGGCCTCGACCGCGAGGATCTCGATCTCGAGCCATCGGGAGAACTTGGCGCGCTCCGAGAAGATGCCGGACATCTCCTCGCGGCTGTATCGAGGGATCACCGCGCCATTCTAGTTGGGCCCCGGCTCCCACCCAGGCCTTTCCGGAGGGTTGGATCCCCCTCGAGTGGTTTCACGCCCACGAAGATGTCCGGCCCAGTTTCGTCTTCGATCCCATCGCGCCTCGAGGCCTGAAACCCACTCTCCGTCAGCAGACGCAGCCACGTCGCCCTGGGAAACAAACCACAGGTATGCCGGTCGTGCTCCACCCGGACCTGTCCATCCGCGTCCCTGAGAAGGTAGGCGTAGTCCACGAGATAGGTCTCGTCGGTGGGATCGGGATCCCAGCTCCACTCCAGATAGCGAAGACTCCTTTCCTCGCCGTCGTGGCCCCCATGATCGGAGCCTGGGGTGAAGGTCTCGCGGGCGTCATCTGGGGCGAACAGGGCCGCTCCTCCCTCGCTACAGTGCTCGAACGCGGTCTCGATCGCCGCCCTTAGCTCAGCCTCGCTCGTCATGTACATGACCGCGTCGTGCACGAACACGGCGTCGAACTGCCGGTCGAGTCGCAGGGTTCTCATGTCGCCCTGGATGTGCTCGCATTCGGGATTCAACGACCGGCTCAGCGCCAGCATCTCGTCGGACAGATCGACGAGCGTTAGGTCGAAGTCGGCCTTCAGGTGAGAGGCATTGTTCCCGCCCCCGCTGCCGAGCTCCAGGATCGTCCTGAGGGGGATTTGCGCGGTCTCGGTCAGGACCCGGCCGTAGAACTCTGCTTCTACTCGATACTCCTCGGGGCTGGTCAGAAGATGGAACCACGGCGCGAACTCGCGGTACATGCTCGGCTGGTCGGGTCGGGCGCTCATTCACAAGAGAGTAGCCACGAAGTGCGCACCCCCGCGCCCCTTTAGGCTTGAGCGATGGAACGGACGAAGTCCCTGGCGTTCGACCGCGCCGTCGACTACTACGACCGCACACGCTCACTGTCCAGCGAGACGATGGCCCGGCTCGTTCCACTGCTGACGAGCGAGCTCGGATCGGGTCCCTGCCTCGAGGTCGGTGTGGGAACGGGCCGAATCGCCCTCCCGATGTCGAAGGCGGGAACGACCATGATCGGCCTCGACTTGTCCACGGCGATGATGCACCAGCTCGTTCGCAATGCCGGTGGACGGCGTCCCTTCCCGTTGCTGACCGGCGACGCCACCCGCCTGCCACTGGCCGGCGATTCGGTCGGGGGAGCACTGGCGGTTCACGTGCTACACCTGATCCCGCTGTGGCCTCTCGCGGTGAAGGAGCTCATCAGAGTGGTGCGACCGGGGGGAGCCATAGTCGTCGACCTCGGCCGGGCGACCAGGGGTCCGTTTCGAGAGCTGCTCTCGCAGTTCTCGAGGGCCGCGGGCATCCCCGAGCGGCACCGCGGCGTCAACGATCCGGCCGAGCTGGATGGGATCCTGGGCGCGGCGGGCGCCGAGGCCAAAGAGTTCGAGACCATCGTCGAGTCTCGCTCCGCCACTTACGCCAAGACCATCGCGGCGCTCGAGGCCGGGACCTACTCGGTCACCTGGTCGGCCGACGAGGCCACCAGGAGAGCAGCCGCCCAGGAGACGCGCCGGTGGGCGACGCGCAACCTCGGGGATTTGAATCGACGCTACGACTACCAGCTCGAGATCGCCCTGAGGAGCTATCACCTGCCGGGCTAGGGTGGCTCCTTTGATAGCCAATCGGCTATCATTTAGCTCATGAAGGGTGGTTACCTCATCAAGGAGGCCCGCAAGCGGGCCGGCCTCAGCCAGCGCCAGCTTGCCGAGCGGATGGCTACCTCCCAGTCGGTCGTGGCCCGCTGGGAGAACGGTTCGCGCTCGCCGACCATGGAGACCGTGAGCCGGGCCCTGCGAGCCTGCGGCCTGGACCTGCAGGTGTCGATCACCCCGCATGACGACCACGATCTGGTGCTTGCCGAAAGAGAGCGAAGGCGCACTCCGGCGCAAAGGCTCAAACGGTTGGACGAAACCCTCGAGTTCGAGAGGCGAGTCGGCGCGGCGCGAGCTTCCGATGGATAGAGCATTCGATCCCCGGGCGATTCTCGAGTCCTTACAGCGACTAGAGGTCGATTACGTGCTGATCGGAGCGCTCGGCGCGCTCTTTCACGGCAGTCCCCTCCGCACCAACGACGCCGACATCTGCCCGGCTCTGAATCCTGGCAACCTCGAGCGACTGGCGGCCGCCCTCGTTGAGATGAAGGCGCGACTCCGCACATCAGACTCCTTAGAGGGAGTGGAGTTTCAATGCGATGCCGAGGCACTCGGCCGCACCGATATCTGGGCACTCGTGACCCGATTCGGCGATCTCGACATCTCTTTCATTCCATCCGGGACGCAAGGCTTCGACGACCTCAAGAGGGGGGCGGTGGTGGTTCGGTTCGAGGGCATAGACGTCAGGGTTGCATCGCTTCTCGACATCATTCGCTCGAAGGAGGCCGCGGGACGGGCGAAGGATCGGGCGGTGCTGCCGCTGCTACGCGAGATGCTCGATCGCTTCGGCGAGCATCCCTAGTGGTCGGCACCAACGATCGGCAGTAGTCGCTCGAGTTGGTCGTCACGCTCGGAGGGGTCGTCCGCCACGAGGGTTACGTGGCCCAGTTTGCGACCCGGACGGGGCCTCTTGTCGTAGAGGTGGAGGTGCGCACCCTCGAGGCCCAGCACCTCGTCGAGGTTGGGTAGCTCTCCGATGAGGTTCACCATCGCGCTGTGCCCCACCGCTTGTGTCGAACCCAGCGGGCGTCTCGTGATCGCGCGGATGTGATTCTCGAACTGCGAGGTTCGAGCGCCCTCGATCGTCCAGTGTCCCGAGTTATGCACCCGCGGCGCCATCTCGTTGCCCAAAAGCTCGTCGCCTTCCTGCAGGAGCTCGATCGCGATAACGCCCACGTAGTCGAGCTCCTCCATGAGCGCTTTGGCGTGGGCCTCGGCCCCCGTTTGCAGGGCGGGAGACATTTGTGGGGCAGGAGCCTTGGACACCCTCAGGATTCCGTCGCGATGGTGGTTCTCCACCAGTGGGTAGAACACGAGGTCGCCGTCGGGCGAGCGCACCGCGAGCAACGAAAGCTCCCTGTCGAAGTCGACGAGCGCCTCGACCAGCAGATCCTTGCCGGCGAGCTCCCGGTGAGCGCGCTCCATGTCGTCTCGGTCGCGTACCACCACCTGTCCCTTGCCGTCATATCCCTCACGGCGCGTCTTGACGACCACGGGTAGACCCAGGGATTCGACGGCGTCCTCGAGCGCGGCGCTTCCTGTAGCCGGCCGAAATTCGGGGGTGCCCAGACCGTGACGATTGAAGAGCTGCTTTTCCGTGAGGCGGTCCTGCGATACCCCGAGCACCTCCGGATTGGGATGGACCGGCACGCGTTGCGCGACGCGACTAGCTGACGCCGCCGGGACACGCTCGAACTCGTAAGTCACGACGCTGCACTCCTCGATGAGGGAGTCGAGTGCCTCGTCGTCGTCGTAGTTGCCGACGATCAGCCGCGCAAGATGGCCTGCTCCTGCCTCGGGAGAGGGGTCGACCACCAAGAATCGCTCACCCAGCGGGTAGCCGGCGAGCGCAAGCATGCGCGCGAGCTGCCCGCCGCCCAGCACTCCGATCAACCCGGCGACTCCGGGGAACCATCGGTTCGGGGGTTGGGTTCGGCGAGGACGCGATCGGTCTGCGACTCGGCGAACCGCTCGACCGCCTTGCGAACGTCGTCGTGATGAGTTCCGATGATGCGGGCGGCGAGATGAGCTGCGTTGGCAGCTCCCGCGGTGCCGATGGCCAGCGTTCCAACGGGAACGCCTGCCGGCATCTGCACGATCGACAGGAGCGAGTCCAGGCCCTTCAGAGCGCGCGACTGCACGGGCACTCCCAGCACGGGAAGTGAGGTCTTGGCCGCAACCATCCCGGGAAGGTGCGCGGCACCGCCCGCTCCCGCAATGATGACCTCGAGCCCGCGGCCGATCGCACTCGATGCATAGTCGAACAGGAGATCGGGGGTGCGGTGAGCGCTGACGACCCGCACTTCGTGAGCCACGCCGAGCTCCTCGAGTACTTCGGCGGCGTGACGCATCGTGTCCCAGTCGCTGCGCGATCCCATGATGATGCCGACCAGCGCGCTCACGACCAGACACCTCTCGCCTCGGCCCCCTCGGCGCGCAGGGCGATGTCGTTTCGTGCATGCTTACCGTCGAAGTTGATGCGTGAGGCCGCGTCGTACGCGAGCGCGCGCGCCGCGGCATAACCATCGCCGAGCGCGCTAACCGCCAGCACTCGTCCTCCCGCGGTCAGCATCCGCCCGGCGCGCTCCGTCGTACCCGCGTGAAAGACTTCGACATCGTCCATCCCGTCCACCTCGTCCAGCCCCTCGATGACATGACCCTCTTCGTAATGCCCCGGATAGCCCTCGGAGGCGAGCACGACGCTGACACACGCCTTGGAGCTCCACTCGAGCCGCGTCCCCGCGAGCTCGCCCGTCGCTGCGGCAAGTGCGACCTCACCCAGATCGCTACGAAGGCGCGGCATTAGAGCCTGCGTTTCCGGATCGCCGAAGCGAGCGTTGAACTCCACCACACGCGGCCCTCGGCCGGTCAACGCCAGGCCCGCATACAGCGCGCCGACGAAGGGTCTGCCTGCAGCGGCCGTGGCACTCACCATCGGTTCGATCACCTCTTCGACGATTCTCTCGGCCACCTCCGGCGGGCAGGCCGGCACCGGGCTGTAGGAGCCCATGCCTCCGGTGTTCGGCCCTTCGTCGTTGTCGAAGATCCGTTTGTAGTCCTGCGCCACCTCGCAGGCCGCCGCGGTCTTCCCGTCGACGAACGCGATCAGCGAGGCCTCCTCACCATCGAGAAACTCCTCGATCACGACGGTCGCTCCGGCGGTTCCGAAGGCGCGCCCCTCGATGCATTCTCGAACCGCATCCACGGCGGCCTCGCGCTCCGGTGTGACCACCACGCCTTTGCCTGCCGCGAGCCCGTCTGCCTTGACGACGTATGGGGGACCGAGCTCATCCAGAAACGACACCGCTTGCGCGACGCTGTCGAACGACTGCCACCGAGCGGTAGGTACGCCCGCCTGATCCATCAACTCTTTGGCATAGGACTTCGACCCCTCGATGCGCGCGGCCGCCGCGTCGGGACCGAACACCTTGAAGCCCTCCGCTCGCAATGCATCGGCAGCCCCGGCGACCAGCGGCGCCTCCGGTCCGACGACTACCAGGTCCGCGCCCGTCGTGTGCGCCGCCTCGAGCGCGCCGTCCGGATCAGTTGATCCCGCGTCGATGGTGTCCGCTATTCGTGCAATGCCCGCGTTACCGGGCGCGGCGACGACGTCGGTGACCGAAGAGGAGCGCGTGAGCGCCCACACGAGCGCGCTCTCGCGCCCGCCCGATCCGATCACGAGAACCCTCATGGCCCTCCGCCCGGCAACTGCGTTGCGCCCTCGACATCCCGCACCTGCACGATCTCGTCGCGCGCCGGGCCCACGGAGGCCCACGACACCGGAGCGCGCACCAGATCCTCGATGACCTCGAGATAGGCGCGCGCCTCTTTCGGAAGATCGTCGAGCGAGCGCGCCGCGGTGATGTCGTCGCCCCAACCGGGAAGCTCCTCGTACACCGGCGTGCACTTGTTGAAAATCGTTTGGTGAGGTGGAAAGTCGTCGTAACGCTCGCCCTCATAGCGGTAGGCGACGCATACCTTGATCTTCTCGAACGCACTCAGCACATCCAGCTTCGTGACGACGAGCTCGGTAAGGGTGTTCAGACGCGCGGCGTAACGTGCAGCTACCGCGTCGAACCACCCACACCGACGTTTGCGTCCGGTGGTCGTTCCATACTCGCCACCTGCCTCGACGAGCACCTCGGCTTCGGCGGGATCTGCCTCGGAGGGAAAGGGCCCCGAACCGACCCTCGTGCAATACGACTTCGTGATCCCGATGATCCGCGTTATATCGCGGGGGCCGACACCCGACCCTGCGCAAGCGCCTCCCGCTATCGGGTTCGAGGACGTTACGAACGGATAGGTGCCGTGATCGAGATCGAGCATCGTCGCCTGGGCACCCTCGAACAGCACGTTGCGACCGTCATCGAGCGCTCGCTGAAGCAGACCGGTTGTATCCGTTATGAAAGGCCTGAGCCTGTCGCCGTAGGCGAAATACTGCTCTTTGATCTCCCTGTCGTCGACCGGCAGGCGGCCGTATACGCGCGTCAGGACGAGGTTCTTCTCCTTGAGCGCTACCTCAAGCTTGGCCGAGAAGATCTTTTCCTCCAGAAGGTCCTGCATGCGGATCCCAATGCGTGCCGCCTTGTCGGCATAGGTGGGTCCAATGCCGCGCTTGGTGGTGCCCAGACGATTGCGGCCTAGGAAACGCTCGGTGACCTTGTCCAACTCGAGGTGGTACGGCATGATCACGTGCGCATTCCCCGAGATCCTGAGCCTCGACGTGTCGATGCCGCGCTCGGTCAGTGCATCCATCTCCTCGAGAAGCACTCCTGGATCCACCACCACCCCCGGACCGATCACTGGGGTGCAGTGGGGATAGAGAATTCCGGTTGGAACCAGGTGGAGGGCGTAACGCTCGTCGCCCACCACGATGGTGTGGCCCGCGTTGTTGCCACCCTGGTAACGCACGACGTAGTCGGTGCGCTCGGCCAAGAGATCCGTGACCTTGCCCTTGCCCTCGTCTCCCCATTGGATCCCGACGAGAGCCGTGCCCGTCATTGTTTGCGGTCCTATCTCTCTATGCGGAACTTGATGCGGACGTGGGTCAGATACTCGGCAATCTTGCCGTCGTCGACCGTGCAGGAGGTTTCGAGCACGTCCATCGCGTGAATGCCGCGGATGGTTCTCGACGCCTCGGCGAGCGCCTGATTGGCCGCGTCTCTCCACGATTTCGTGGACACGCCCACAAGATCAATTGTCTTGATCACAGCCACGTAAGCACCCCTCTTTGAATCGCCACCCG
>JBOGWU010000296.1:0-6621 GCA_050693935.1 Actinomycetota bacterium
GCGCACCAGTTCGGGTCGTCGGGAAAGAACAGGTACTGCTCGAGGCTCCCCTGCGGGATCCCCTCGATGCCGCGCACCGTCGGCGGGTGGGCGTCGAGCAGATAGGGGTCGACGGACAGGTCGCAGACGACCGCGTGCCCGGGCATCTCAGCGATCCAGGCGTTGGGGATCAAGGGAAGAGACGGATCCGAGCGATAGGCGGCATCCACGAGGACGTCAGTCACACTAAGGCGAGCGCGCAGATAGGCGGCGTTCGAGGTGAGATTTCGGCCTAGCACCGTCACCTCTACTCCCGGGAGGTCGGCCATCACACGGGCTCGATCGAGCGACCCGTACTTGGTCGCTGCCTCGACTGCGTGCTTGCCGACCATCCCGGCCCCCATGATGGTGACGCGGATCGGCTCGCGCTCGCCGGAAGAGAAATCAACGTAGGTCTGAGCCAGGGCGTCGAAGGCGACCTCTAGCCCGTTCCATGCAACGGATTCCATGTTCTCGACCAGTCGCCGGCCGTTGTCGTCGACGATCAGGTCGAGCGACACGGCCTCGATGCCCAGCTCCTTGAGCCTCCGGTAGCGCTGTACCCGCGTCGGGAAGTGAAGCATCGAGACGAGCGTCGCCGATGGCCTCATCAGCTCGAACCGGTCGTCGGGACTCCGAAGGACGAGCACGATATCCTGCGCGAAGGCCTCGTTTCGCTCGACGATTCGCACGCGCTCGGAGGCATTGAAGTAGTCGCGATCGGAGTAACCCATCGCGGCGCCGGTACCGGTCTCGACGAAAACATCGATGCCCAAAGCGCCGATGTGGCGAGCGATCGAGGGGAGGAAGTCGCGCCGTTCCTCGGGCTCCTGCCCCATGCGGGGCAAACCCACCGTCAGGGTGATGTCGTCAAGCGATCGGTTGTCAACCATCGCGCGATCTCCGCTCGTGCCAGGGCTCGTTCGTACAAAGAGCCGCCGTCGGCGCGCCATGTGTCGACGGGCTTGTTGATCACCACCTGTAGAAACGGCTCGAGTTGCGCGTCGTAGACCTCCATGCTCGAGCGAGGGCTGCGGCCGGGCCACGAGTAGCACGAAAGCGCCACCCTGCGCTGTGAGGCTGAGACACGATCGTCGAGCTTCTCGTAGGCGGGGTCATCAGGATAGAACACGAATTGGTCGAGGCTTCCATGGGGCATCCCCTCGATACCCTTGACGATGGGTGGATCTACGGAGAAATCGTAGGGATCCGCCGAGAGGTCGAGCAGGACCGCATGTCCGGGAAGATCCGACAACCATACATTTGGAATGATGTGCAGGGTCGGGTCGCGCCGCTGGGTGGCGTCGATCAATACGTCGGTGGTAGCGAGCAGCGAGCGCATGTATCTCTCGTTCCACGTCAGGTCGTAGTCGATTACGCGCACCTCGACACCGAGCACTCCCGCAGAGGACATCCTGCCCCAAAGCTCGATATCGCCGTAGCGCGAGGCCGCATGGACGGCGTGCGCGCCGACCGCGCCGGAGCCGAGCAGCGAAACTCGGATCGGCGGCCGTTCCGGGTCGGTGAAACCCTCGTAGGTCTTCGCCAGCTCGGCGAACGCCGCGGCCACGCCGCTCCATCCGACCGACGCGAGATTCTCAACCAGCCTCCTACCGCGATCGTCTTGGAGCCCGTCGATGCCGACGGCATTGATGCCGAGCTCGCCGAGGCGGCGCACCCGCTTGGGCCGGGTGGGGAAATGAAGCATCGCCATCAACAGGGAACCGGGCTGTAGTTGCTCGAAGAGGCCTTCGTGAGGACAGCGCAGCTGCAGGACGGCGTCCTGACCGAGGCAATCCTCCAACGAGCCGAAAGCCACCTTCCCGGAAGCCGCATGGTAATCGGCTTCGGTGAGGTTCATGCCGCCGCCGTAGCCTCGCTCGATCACGATGTCGGTGGCTCCCGCTTTATCGAGCGCCTCGACAAGGGTCGGAAGGAAGTCGCGCTTCTCTCCGGCCTCGCGATGCATGCGTGGCAGACCCACTCTCACACTGCGCTCCTTCGAACGACGATGAATAGGCTGGTGCTAGGCGAAGCGAGGAATCAGCGTCTCGCCGAACCTTCGCACCCGGTCGGCAAGCCCGGGCTCGTCCTTGCTCAGGTTCAGCACGAAGCCGTCGCAGCCCGCATCAAGATACGTCCGGAGCTCGCCCTCGATGTGGTCCTCCGGTCCGGAGATCGCATGCCTCCCCCGCTCGTCGGTCCCTGCGTCGGGCTCGTCGGCGAAGATCACATTGATTCGAAGAACGATGCGCCCGTCGGGACGCTGCATCTTGAACTCGTCCGCCATGGGCCGCAGTTGCCTGGGCGTCTGTGCGACCGGGTGCCATACGCCGGTCCTCGCGGCGCGCCGGATCGTCGCGTCGGACACGCCTGCCACCCACAACTCGGGCCCGCCCGGCCGCTCAAGGTCCGGTGCCATCCACCCATCGGTGATCTTGGGGCTTTGATCGTGGCTAACCTGGCCCGGCATCTGGGCGAATACGGAGGAGGCCATGTCGAGCCAGTCGTCGAGCGCTCTGCCGCGCTGGTCGAAGTCCGCACCGAGAGACGCGAACTCATCGCCCATCCATCCTGCCGCGACCGCGGTCACCACGCGCCCCCCACTCAGGTAGTCGAGTGATGTGAGCTGTTTCAGCACGACGAACGGGTTGCGCATGGGGACTATGAGAGCGGACACGCCAAGTGAGACGCGCTCGGTTAGGGCCGAGAGATACCCCAGCGTGACCAGCGCTTCGGTAATGGTGCCGTAGATCGGAGCGTGAACGCTCGTAACCATGACGTGATCGGTGGCCCACAGCGAGTCGAAACCCGATCGCTCGGCAGCAGTCGCCGATTCGCGTAGCACATCGAGGGACAGACTCTCGCCGTAATTGGGGAGAATGAGGCCGAAGTGCGTTGCGCGCTCGGACATTAGCCCTCCTGCGTTGGTAGACAAGGGAACAACGCTAACCGCCGGGAGGCACATATGGAGATAGTTGTTGCCGGGGCGCACGGCAAGATCGCGCTACTTTTCGAACGGCTCGCATCCGACGCCGGCCATCACGTGCGGGGACTGGCGCGCAACCCCGATCACTCTTCCGACATCATCGCCGCGGGGGCGGAACCCGTGATCGCGGATCTCGAAACGGAGGACATCACCGAGCCGGTCGGCCGGGCGGATGCGGTGGTATTCGCAGCCGGCGCGGGGCCGGGCAGCGGACCGGAGCGCAAGAAGACCGTCGACCTGGGAGGTGCCCTGAAGCTGATCGACGCGGCCAAGTCCAGCGGCATCACCCGCTACCTGATGGTCAGCTCGATGAGCGCGGACAGCGCGTCACGGGCTCCGGGCCAGATACGCCCCTACTACCAGGCCAAGGGCCTAGCCGACGAGGCGCTCATCGCGAGCGGCCTCGACTACACCATCGTGCGACCGGGCCGGCTCACCGATGATCCTCCAACCGGCAAGGTCGATGTCGCCGTCGAGCTCGGCCGCAGAGGCCAAGTCCCGCGCGCCGACGTAGCCGCGGTGCTTCTCGCGTGCCTTTTGAACGACAACACGGTGGGGCGAACCTTCGAGTTGTTGCACGGCGACACACCAATCGAGCAGGCACTGCAATCGGTCTAGGACAACGCGCGACGATCCCGGATAGTCGCACGGTCGCGCATCTCCGGGATCGTCTGACGGTTTGCTAATTGACCTCGAGAGTGCCCTTCATCACGTCCGAGTGCGGCTCGCATATGAACTCGTAGCTTCCGGCGGGGGCGTCGAAGGTCACGCGGGCCGTGCTTCCGCCGGGTACCTGCAGATCCACATCCAGGCCCTCGACCGTAAAGGTGTGAAGCACCGCGTCCTTGTTCTCAACGAACACCGAGACCTCGCCACCGTCTGCCTCGATGACGTCGGTGTTGAACTCGTAGTCTTGTGCCGCCAGCTCGATGTCGCCGCTTTGAGACACAGGAGCGTCGTAAGTCACCCGGCCCACGATCGCCACGGCGATCACGAGCAGAATCAGCGCCACCAGAGACCGTCCCACAAGTCTGGCGCTCCCCGCGCCGGCGCCGCGCAGCAAGGCTACCGAGGAGACCAGGTTGGCCAAGGCCAGCACTACCAGGGACCCGGTCATCACGAAGTCGACGGTCGATGCCGGCACCGACAGGGCCGGAACGATGAAGGGCACGTTCACGCCAATCAAAAGCAGCGAAAGGATACCGAGCATGATCGGCCCCGCCTTGCCACCTCTGCGCGCCAACCACACTCCGACTCCGTAAAGCACCGCGAAGACGACGAGCGGCGGGATGATTCCCGCGGCGAGGTTGAAGACGAGCAACGCGACGGCCGTGGCCATCCCCGTCCAGACCAGCAGGATGCGCCAGTCGATGCCCGCCTCAGGGGGGGAGATTTGTGTGTTTTGAGTCTTCATCGACGCCTCCTTGAGGGTTCTTCTTCGATGCCGGATCCAGTTAAGCCCCCCAGCGTCACCGAATCGTTACGGGGGAAAGTTCCGGGTATGTGATTGGGCGTGCCCAACGACAAGTACCTCCACATCTATCTCTCCGACCACCTGGCGGGGTCCTCGGTCGGCATCGAGATCGCAAAGCGCGCTGCCAAGTCGAACGCCGGCAACGACATCGGCCACCATCTCCGCGCGGCACTCGCCCTGATCGAGGAGGACCGCGCCACGCTCGAGCAGGTGATGGATCTAGTGGGGGCGCCCAAGCACCGGTGGAAGCTTGCGGCGGCTTGGGTGGGCGAGAAGGTCGGGCGGCTCAAACTCAACGGCGAGATCACGACCTATTCTCCGCTCTCGCGCCTAGTCGAGCTGGAGGGCCTGAGCCTGGGCATCCGAGGCAAGCGCGCCCTGTGGCAGAGCCTGCGCGAGATCCGGGACCCGCGGCTCGCCTCGATCGACTTCGACGACCTGATCGCCAGGGCCGACGAGCAGTACAAAGGGATCGAGCTCCAGCGCAGAAAGGCCTCGGTCATGGCCTTTCGGTCGAGCTAGGTGTCGGGCAGGAGTCCCGGTCCTCACGGGGAACCACTACTGCGACCACCTATCCCTTGGGGAAATGAGAATGCGAACTCGCGTGCCAGTGCTGTTATTCGTCCTGTCGCTCGTGGGGGCCCTGATTCCGGGCACCGCCACGGCCGAGGAGGGCGTTCACAGCGACAACATGACCCACATCGGCAACATCGGCTACGAGGCCCGAAACGGCGACACGCCTAACTTCGGGACCGACATCGAGTTCGCTCGCCTGCAGGGCCGCCAATACGCGCTCGCGGGCTCTTACCGCAACGGACTCCAGATCGTCGACATCAGCAACCCCGAAGTCGCGTCGGTCGCGGCCGTCTATGACTGTGGAGTTACACAGGGTGATGTCCAGGTGTTCAAGCGAGGCAGCCGCACCCTCGTCACCTACACGTCCGACACCTTCGGTGACGGAACGTCAACCTGCTACCGGGAAGCGGCCGCCCTCGGCTTCGAGGTCCTGAAGCCGAACGGCGAGGGCCGCAACGGCACCTTTATCGCCGACGTAACCAATCCCCTCGCCCCGCGCACGGTCTCGTTCGTCGACGTTCCGCAGGGAAGCCACAACCAGACCGTTCACCCGAGCGGAAACTTCCTCTACAACTCCAACTCCGACCTGATCACCTCTGCGATGCCGGCCATCGAGGTGTACGACATTCGCAACCTCGCAGAGCCGAAGCTCGTCACCGAGCTCGCTCTTCCGACTCGTCCCGGACTCGGCACCGAGTCGCACGACATCACCTTCAACACCTCCGGGACCCGTGCCTACTCGGCCGCGCTGTCTCAGGGAGTCATCATCAACACCGAGGACCCGGCCGCGCCCGAGATAGTGACCAGCTTCCTCGACCCCGCCATCAACGTCTGGCACCAGTCGAACCCCGTCACCCTTACGGCCGAGGACGGCACCGAGCGCGAATTCCTCATCGTCGAAGATGAGGTCGCCGGTGCCGTCGGGACCGGACAATGCCCGAACGGAGGCGTCCACGTCTACGACATCACCGGAGACAACGAGCAGAATCCGGTCAAGGTCGGTTACTGGAACATCGACGAGGTGCGTCCCACAACCAGTCCTGAGCACAGCTGCACCGCCCATGTCTTCGACATCCATGAGAAGGAAGGAATCATGACGATCGCCTACTACAACGGCGGCGTCAGGGTCGTCGACATCTCGAACCTAGTGGGGATCTCGCTCGGCGACGACACATCGGTCACCGGCGCGGGCATGAGGGAGCTCGGGTTCTACCGCTTCGAGGACTCGGACACCTGGTCTGCCAAGACACCGAGGATCAACCGCAACGGTGACTTCTACCTGTACGGGAACGACATAGCACGCGGCCTCGACATCTTCTTCTACGACGCAGGTGGCAAGCAGTCGAAGAATCGCGGGCGGTGGATGACACCGGCCGAGGCTGAGCTCGAGCTGGCGTCGCGCCCGAAGATCCCGCTGACGCCCGAAACGGCGTTCACATGCCTCCTGCCCAAGTAGACGCCGTTAGGAGATCGCCAGTCTCAGCGCAGCGGTGACCAGAAGGCTCGCTCCCAGCGCGCAGTCCTCGATGGTGGAGTTCTCTTTCGGCGAGTGAGAGATGCCGCC
>JBOGWU010000297.1:0-6655 GCA_050693935.1 Actinomycetota bacterium
TAGGCGTGGGTGCTGTTGGTCAAGCCCCCGTCGACCATCAGGGTCGTGCCCGTGAGATAGCTCGCGCGTGCCGACGCGGCGAAGGCGACCACGTCGCCGAACTCCTCGGTGCGCCCGTAGCGGCGCAGGGGGATGGCGTCCCTGAACTCCTGAGCCACCTGCTCCTGGGTCTTGCCCGTCAGTTTCGCCTTGTTCGAGTCGAGCGCCTCGATGCGAGTCGTTTGGATCCGGCCCGGCGCCACGCACAGGACCCTGATGCCGCTCGGGCCGAGCTCCTTGGACATCGTCTTGGCCATCCCGACCACCGCCGCGCGCATCATGTTCGACAACAGCAGCCCTCCGATGACCTCTTTGGTCGACGATGAGGTCAGAAAGATGATCGCGCCGGAGCCGCGAGCCTGCATCGCAGGGAGGACGGCCCGGGCCAGTCGCCACGCGGACGCGGTCGTAAGCGCAAAGGCGCCCTGCATGACTTCGTCGTCGGTTTCTTCGAACGGGCCGGGAGGTGGGCCACCACCATTGGACACGAGTACGTCGACGGCTCCCAGCTCGTCCGCAATCTCTGCATGAACGGCCTGTATGGCGGCGCTATCGGTGACGTCGAGTGGCGCGGCAATGCAGCGAGATCCCGAGTCCTGCTCGATTGCCACCGCCGCTTCGTTGAGGGCGCCGGCGTCGCGCGACGAGATGGCTACGACCGCACCCTCTCGCGCCAGCGAAGCCGCCGAGGCTCTCCCCAGCCCAGAAGATCCCCCCAGGACCCACGCCACCTTGCCCGTCAAGCCAAGGTCCACTTCCTCACCCCATCTCGATAATGATCTTGCCGTAACCCTCGTTGGAGGCCATGTGTTCGTAGGCCGCGGGCACCTCTTCCAGCTTGAAGGTCCTGTCGCGCACCACCTCGATAGCGCCCGAGCCGAGCAGGGGCACGACCTCTCGCTCGAATGCCGTGGTGGCCATTACCTTTTCGTGATGGGGGCGCGCGCGGAGCGTGGTTCCGCGCAAAGTGAGGCGCTTACGCAGCACCGAGCCGAGGTTCAACGTCGCCCGCGGGCCGGCGAGCAGGCCCACTATCACGATGCGGCCCTTCAACCGGGCGACCTCGAGGTCCGTCGTGAGGTAGTCCCCGCCGATGAGGTCGATCACCACGTCGACCTCGCCGATGTCGTCCGCCATTGCATCGCTCGCGAGGACTCCGGAATCGAGGCCGAGTTCCCGCGCCCGTTCGAGCTTGTCGGGCGTCCTCGACGTGCCCACGGTTGATGCACCCAGAGCGTGCGCCACCTGTACCGCGGCAGTGCCCACCCCGCTGCCGACTCCGTGAATCAAAACGCGTTCTCCCGGCCGCAATCCCGCCTGGGTCACCAGCGCGTCGTGAGCTGTGATGAAAGCCTCGGGCACTCCGCCCGCGGTGACGAGATCGAGCCCCTCCGGAACCCGCACACATAGGTCCTCGCGGGTGATGAGCTGTGTCGCGTGGCCACCTCCGCCGACGATGCCGAAGACCCGCTCGCCTTCCGAGAACGAGGTGACTCCGGAGCCCGTGGCCGCGACGGTGCCGGCGAACTCCAGCCCGGGGACGTCCACGGGCCACCCGGGCGGGGCTGGATACGCACCCTGGGCCTGCATCAAGTCGGCGCGGTTGAGCCCCGCCGCCGCAACGTCGATCAGCACCTGGTCGGCCTCGGGCAGGGGCGACGGTCGCTCCTCGACGCTGAGCTCGCCGTCCGCGATCACCAGCGCTCTCATTTGTCTGCGCGATCGTCGAGACGATCGCTTGCGTCGCCTTCGCCTCCGACCCATGAGGAGCCGTCGGCGTAGCCCTCTCGTTTCCAGATCGGCACCGTGGACTTGATCGTGTCGATCATCCAGCGACAGGCTTCGAGCGCGTCGCCCCGGTGGGGGGCGCCGCAGGCGACCACGACCGTTGGTTCGCCGAGCTCGCAGTGACCGGTTCGGTGGATCGCGGTGATCCTGCGGACATCCCATTTGACGGACGCCTCGCGCGCGATCTCACTGAGTCGTTGCTCGGCGAGGGGCACGTGCGCCTCGTAGTCGAGGCTGGTGACCGCCTTGCCGGCGTTGGCCTCCACCGCGGCGCTGGACCGCACCGTGCCGACGAAGATTCCGATGCCCCCGACCTCGGGTCCTGATACCGCGGCCACGGCACCCGCGACGTCGAGCTTGCGCTCGGTTACGGCCACCACGACCTGCAATGGAGAGCCGGCCTCAGCCACCGATCATCGACATGGATCTCGACGGCTTGATGAAGTCCGCCTTGCCGATCCGGTGGCCAGACCACTTTGCCGCCACGCAGGCCTTGGCGAGCTCGGTGATGTCGTCGTCGCTCGCTCCCTCGCGCAGGGGGCCGCGGAGATCGGTTTCCTCGAGGGCGAACAAGCAGGCTCGCAGCGCGCCGTCGGCGGTAAGGCGCAGCCGGTTGCACGAGTCGCAGAACGGCTGCGTAACCGAGGGGATGATCCCCACCCGTCCCGGCGCGCCGTCGGCGAAGCGGAATGGTGTGGACGGCTCGGGCTGGTCGTCCGTGTCGGGCACCAGCTCGAACGCTTCCCCGATCCGCTCGAGGATCTCCGCTCCGGGAACCACGCCCTGGGCGCTCCAGTCGTCCTGGGCGTCGAGGGGCATGTATTCGATGAAGCGGACCTCGTAGCCGGTGTCTCTTGCCAGTTGGGCGAAGTTCGCCACTTCATCCTCGTTCGTGTCGCGCAACACGACGGTGTTGATCTTCACCGGGGTGAGGCCCAGCTCCGCGGAAACCCGCAGGCCGTCCAGTACCTCGTCGAGCGCGTCGCGCAGGGTCATCTCCTTGAAGCGATGCTTGATGAGCGAGTCGCACGAAACCGTGACTCGATCCAGCCCCGCGTCCCTCAACTCGGCCGCGTTCTGCGCCAGCAGGAAGCCGTTGGTGGTGATCGAGATATCCAGGTCGTCGCCCAGGCCCCGAAGCATGCGCACGAGGCTGGGCACGTCGCGGCGCACCAGGGGTTCGCCGCCGGTCACCTTCAGCGACCTGACTCCGCACTCCACCAGGACCCCGGTGATCCGAGTTATCTCCTCGAAACTGAGGACCTGGTCTTTGGGGAGCCAGGGGAGGCCCTCGGGGGGCATGCAGTAGCGGCACCGGAAATTACAGCGATCGGTCACCGATACGCGCAGATCGCTGGCGACACGGTCGAAGCTGTCGACGAGCGCGCCTCGGTCCCTGCGGGTCTTGGCATTCATCGAGCCATCATCCCACTCATGACCGGCTCCGCGAGCGCGCCCCGCCCAGGCGTGGGGGATGGGCGGGCTTGCTTTATTTGTCGTTTATCCTGCGCCCCGTGCGAATCCTGGTTCTGGGGGGCGACGGGTACCTAGGCTGGCCGACCGCAATGAACCTCTCGGCCGCCGGGCACACAGTCGCCGTGGTCGACAACTTCATGCGCCGCCTGATGTCCATCGAGATGGGCGCAGGTTCGCTGACTCCGATTCGCTCGCTGCAGGAGCGCACCCAAGCATGGAGCGAGGTCACTGGCAAGGACATCAATGTGTTCGTGGGGGATCTAACTGACGCCCAGTTCGTGGACGACACCTTCACCACCTTCGCCCCCGAAGCGGTCGTTCATTACGGCGAGCAACCGAGCGCCCCGTACTCGATGATCGACCGCAACCACGCGGTCACGACACAGTCGAACAACGTCATCGGCAACCTCAACGTGCTCTACGCGCTGCGCGACATCACACCCGAGGCTCATCTCGTCAAGCTCGGCACGATGGGGGAGTACGGCACTCCCGCGATCGACATCGAAGAGGGCTTCATCGAGATCTCTCACAAGGGACGCACCGACACTCTGCCGTTCCCCAAGATGCCGGGCTCGATGTATCACCTCTCGAAGGTTCACGACAGCAACAACATCCACTTCGGCTGCCGCATCTGGGGACTGCGGGCGACCGACCTGAACCAGGGTGTGGTCTACGGGATCAGGACGCCCGAGGTCGACCTCGACGAACGGTTGTGCACTCGCTTTGACTACGACGAGGTGCTCGGCACGGTGCTCAACCGTTTCTGCGTGCAAGCCGTCATCGGTTATCCGCTGACGATCTATGGCAAGGGTGGCCAGACCCGCGGCTTCCTCAACATCATCGACACGCTCGCCTGCGTGAAGCTGTCGCTTGAGAATCCCGCCGCGCCCGGCGAGTACCGAGTCTTCAACCAGTTCACCGAGCAGTTCTCCGTCAACGATCTTGCCGTAACCGTCAAGCGGGTGGGCGAGGAAATGGGCATCAACGTGGAGGTGAACCGTCTCGTCGACCCCCGCATCGAGGCCGAGGAGCACTATTACAACGCGTCGCACACCAAGCTCGTCGAGCTCGGCCTCGAGCCCCACCTGCTGACCGACGAGGTCGTGGCCCACATGATCGAGACGGTGCAGCGCCACAAGGATCGCATCCTCACGGAGCCCATCGCGCCCAAGACGAAATGGGACCCCAGGGCCTAGGTCCTCCCTGTGATCGCGTGGTGGCGACAATCGCGGGCTCGCACAACACTCATGGCCGAAAAGCATTCTGCTTGTACTTCGGCCGCTCGGTACTGAGGGAGCGCGTACGCACTCACGGTGAATCGATCGGGGCCCCAGGTCAGGGCTCGGGCGGCTTCAGTTTGCCGGCCTTGCGATCCCGCTCGGTCTTGGCCTGGTGGCAGCCGAAACACCGGGGCTTGAGGTTGCCGGTGGAGGAGGGACCAAGCGCCACGCGCGGTTCTACGTGATCGAACTCGGTGCGGAAGCGATTACCGCAATCCACGCAAAGCACTCCGTCGAATTCAGGAGGCTCACCCAGCTCCAGGGCCGTACGCACCTCGACCGAGGGATCGCGCGACCAGCGCTTGAAGTTGCGCAGGTCGACCCCGTCGAAGAACACGCCGTTGAGGAAGGCATCCTGGGCGATCTCCTTGGCCACCCGGGGTGACACCGGCCCCACCCCGGGGATCTTGCACAGCTCGCCCTCGCGTACGTCGGTCCAGCCGCGCTTGGCCACCTCGTGGCTCACCAGCACCACCAGCTCGGGCCGCTTGGCGCGTCCCTTGCCGGAGCCCGACAGCAGCGCGGCGTAGGCGTCGGCCAGATGACACTCGAAGGGCCCCTTGGTGCCTGCGGCCCTGGCCTTCCGGGCCAGCCGCTGGGCCTCGGCCTCGGCCCGCGCCACGATCGGTGAGCCCACATGCGGCTCGAGCTCCATGTGGATGTGCACCATGCCCAGCTCGTCCGAGTAGCTGCGGGCCGAGCGAGCCGCGTGCTGGCGCTCGGCAAGTCCCCGGTGCTGTTCGGCCTCCAGCTTGGTCTTGCGGGCCCTCTCCCTCAGCACGTGAAAGGACTCCGACTGAGCAACCGATAACAGCTCGCTCGCCGCGCCAGGTGCAGATTCCTCGGCTCTGGCGATCTCGGCGGCCTGATCGAGTGAGACCTCGCCGTGCTTGAGGGCGTTCTCCAACGGTGCCGAACCACTGAGCACCTTGCCGGTGGAGATGGTCTCCTTCGCCCTGACGGTCGAACTCCCGGTCGCCCGTGCGATCTCGGATGCATCGTCGATCCTGCGCGCCAGTGCGGCCACTCCGAAGGCGGCCAGACGCTGGGCGCGCGCATAGGCCTCGAGGTGCTCGCGGGCCGCGGTCACACTCAACAGCTCCGGCTCGAGATTGGCGTTGGCCTTCTCGAGCATCTCGTTGGCTTGGTCCACGAACGCGACTTCCATAGCCATCATTCTGACGATGAGCTGTGACAAGGTTTGTCCAGATTCGGGGTCGCTAGAGAAGTTTCTGAAGTTTCTCTGAAGAACGTTGTGATCCGCCTAGCGCGGGCGCGTCGCTTCGTAGAGGAGAACCCCCACCGACACCGCCAGGTTCAGCGAGGTGGCCGTCCCCCGCATCGGGATGCGCACCGCAGCGTCGCCCTCGTCCAACAGCTCCTGGCTGAGCCCGTGGCCCTCGCTCCCGAACAACAACAGCGCGGGTGTCGAGTAGGTCGTCGACCAATGCTCGATCTCGGTGTGAGCGGTGGTGGTCACTACGGTGAGACCGTTGTCGCGCGCCCAGGTTATGGCGTCATGGGGGCCGTCGACCGCAACCAGTGGTGTCGTGAACACCGTGCCCATCGACGACCTGAGCGCGTTGGGGTGCCAGAAGTCGGTGCCCTCGCCGATGGCAATCACCCCCGCTGCGCCGGCCGCGTCGGCGGTGCGCACGATCGTGCCGAGGTTCCCCGGATTGCCGATCTCGTGTAGCGCGACGAATACGGACTCCGCCGCGACCTCGAGGTCCCGCAAGCGCAACGCCCGGGCGCGCACGATCGCCGCGATGCCGACTGGGTGCTCGCGGTCCGACAGGGTGGCGAACGCATCGGCGGTGACCTCGACCACCTTGGCGTGCTCCTCTGCTCGTCGCACGAGGTCGAGCGCGCGCTCGCTGGTCAGCAGCTCCGGGCTGTAGAACAGGACCTCGACCTCGGCGTGCTCGAGCGCCTGCCACGTGGGAGCGATGCCCTCGACAAGGAACACGCCCTCGACATCACGGTGCTTGCGCTGACGCAGCCTTCGGGCGTGCTTGAGCAACCGGTTGGACGGGCTGGTTATCCGTTCGGGCATTCCACTAAGCGTCGGG
>JBOGWU010000298.1:0-1633 GCA_050693935.1 Actinomycetota bacterium
CGCGGGTTGCGCCAGACCTTCCGTCCGGAACTGAGCCCCGAAATCCACTCAGGCTGAGGACCTTGCTGACACCCTCCTCGAGACGGGTTGGAAACCCGGGGAGGAGGATCGTTGGGAGACCGCGAGCACCGCAAGAAGAAGCTCACACCGGAACAGAAGTGGCAGATCTTCTTGGAAGCGTCGAGAAAGAACACCACCGACGCGGAGGTCTGCCGGCGCTGGGGGATCCAGCCCCACCAGCTGCGCGTGATCCGCGAACGCGCCAAGGATGGTGCCTTCGACGCGTTCAAGAAGGGCCCGGGCAGACCCAAACGCGACCCCAACATGGTCGAGCTCGAGCAGGAGTTGGCACGTGTCAACCGGGCCTTCCACGAGCTCGCCATCGAGAACACAATGCTGCGAGGAAAAACAGACGGCGTTTGACCGGGCCCATCCGCGGCGCGCGTCTTCCCGCGGAGGTCAAACGCTTCATCGTCCGGGCCGTCACCGACGCCAATGCTGCCGGCATGCCGATCACCAAAAGCTGCGCGATCCTGATGATCGATCCGCGCCGGGTGCGGCGCTGGATCAGAGGCCGCGACCCCTGGGCGCTGACGGAGCCTGACCTCACCGACGTCGCGCCGATCGCCAAGGTGTGCCCGCACGCGATCACACCGAGCGAACGCTCTGACATCGTGAGGGCGGCCAAGGACAAGAGGCTCGCCCATCTGCGCCACCGCAAGCTGGCTCACACGCTGTCCCGCCAGGACCGGGTCTATTGCTCGCCGTCAACGACGCTTCGGGTGCTTAGAGCCGAGAACCTGGTGCCCGTCTATCACCACCGCAGCCGTCCCAGAAGGCCCCGCCCGGTGACCGACGAGTCGGCCCCGAACAAGACTTGGCGCTATGACTTCCTCACGTTCCCGACCATAGCCGGCGACTATCACTGTGTCCCCGTGCTCGATGCCTGCTCTCGCAAGATCACCGGGAGATACTTCGGACCCGAGCAGACCTCCGCGGCCGTGCACAGCGCGTGGGACAAAGCGCTCGCTAACGAGGGCCTCCTCGGTGAGGACGCGCCCCAACTGCCGATGGCGGCGTCGGATCGCGGCACCCAGATGACGTCGAGGTCGACCCAGCAGTTCTTCTTCGATCTCGGGATCGTGCAGAGCTTCTCGCGGGCCAAGACCCCGACCGACAACGCCGCGTGCGAGTCGTGGATCGCGACGCTCAAGTGCGAACGTCTCTACGACGCCGCCACCGCGGAGCTGCAACCGTGGGAGGTCGAGTCTCTGATCGACCTGTTCATCGATCACTACAACAACGAGAGGCTGCACCAGGGCATCGACTACGTCACACCAGCCGAACGACACGACGGTCGTCACGTCGCCATCATCGAGGTGCGCCGACGCGGGATGCAAGAAGCGAAGTTGCGACGGAGGATGGAGGCCTACGGAGGGGTCAGGGAGACTCGATGATTGAGAGAATTTCGGCGGCGTTTCCGGTCAAAGGGTCTGGCGCAGTCCACACTGAACGTGAATCTGGTACGAGAGTATTGGGCTGGGGACAGGTTGGGCGTCTGGACTAACTACAAGAGCGAATACATGCGGGGACTTACCTTTTTGGCACTGGGGATCGTCTCGGTTAGCGTGGT
>JBOGWU010000299.1:0-2705 GCA_050693935.1 Actinomycetota bacterium
GAGCAGGGCGAGTACGGCGAGAAGCTCAACAACCTCACCAAGTTCGTCGCCTCGTCGAAGCTGGATGACGCCCCCTGGGGCGACTTTCCCGCCGCGACCGTGACGCGCGACCCGGCCGCCACCATCCAGGAGCTCAAGGAGCAGAGCGGGAAGGACATCTGGCTGTGGGGGAGCTTGAAACTCATGCACTCCCTTCTGGACGCCGGCCTCGTGGACGAAGTCCGAATGCTGGTCTGCCCGGCGTCACGCGGCAAGGGAACGCGCATTTTCGAGGATCGGCAAGACCTGAAGCTGGTCGAGGCCACCGGGTTCGAACACGGCGTGGTACTTCTGCGCTACGAGATCAAGAAATAAGCGGAACGCCGCTCAAGAGTCAGCTTCAGAGCCAACACCGGGTCAGCACCATCCGATCGCTACTTCGAAAACAGCTGCCGTGCACCGCGCGTGACGCGCTGAGGCTCACCGGCGGTCACGATCACGGTGTCTTCGATCCGGATACCAAACTTCCCCGGCATATTGATGGTCGGCTCCACCGTGATCACGGCACCTGGGACGAGCTGAGTGTCGTCGCCCTCGATCACTGACGGGGGTTCGTGAACGTCCAACCCGATCCCATGCCCAGTTCGGGGACCGGTCAACTCACCGAAGCCTGCAGCCTCGATCACGCGCATGGTGGCACGATCGACGTCGCCAGCACTCGCGCCCGAACGTGCTGCGCGGACGCCGTCCTCCTGCGCCGCCGCGACCACCTCATAGATCTCTGTGTACTCGGTCGAAGGGCTGCCAAGGAAGACCTGTTGGGTGATATCCGCAAAATAGCCGTCGAGTCGAGCGGCGATATCGATCAGTACGGGCTCCCCGTTGCGAAACTCCGTCTCATCCGCACGATGGTGGCCGATCGCGGAATTAGCACCTGCCTGGACCAGAACGAAGTCGACGGACTCGGCACCGTTGGCCCACAAGACGTTCTCGATCTCCCGCTTCAGTTCAAGTTCCGTCATGCCGGGCCTCGCCTGCTCTAGTGCGGTATCGATCCCGAGGGAGACCATCTCACCGGCGCGCCGAATGCGCTCCTGCTCGCCTGCGATCTTCGATAACCGCAGAGGACCGAGCAAGTCACTGGCGCGGCGCGGATGATCGGCGATCCGATCGCGCAAGCGCGTAAGGAAATCGAAACGTAACTCGTCGTCGACCGCGGCGGTCGCTTTTGTACCCGAGAGCGACAGTTCACGGAATGCCTGATCAATCGCTCCATCAGGTCCTTGCTTGTCCGTCCATTCGAAGACCGCATCGAGACCCGTTGCGTCCCTGAATTCGTCGGCGTCGAAGTACGGCATGACCATCGCAACGCGATCGCGGGTTACGAGGAGGATCGTGATCCGCTCCACAGCCATCGCGCCATAACCGGTGAGGTAACGCATGTTGGTGGTGGGCCCCACAATCACAAGGTCCACTCCTTGCTCGTTCATTGATGTCTGAAGCGCCTCAATCCGCTCACCCCCAGATGAGCCGCGCTTTAGGCCTGCCTTGATCATGCGGTTACTCCTTTCGGCTCCTACCAAGCCGCTCGGAACATCATCATGCTGGCTCCGGCGTGCTCGCGCTCCTCCCGCTTCAAGATCTCCGTTGTGACTCACGCTCGTTCGTAGCGGAGGTACACAACGCGACCACCGAAAGTTCGCGTCTCCTCCAGCCTGAGCAGGAGGGTTCGGTCGAGTTCAGGGAAGAACGGCTTTCCTCCACCCACAACAACCGGATTGACGAACAGACGAAACTCGTCAACGAGACCCAACTTCATCGCTGACCCCGCAAGCTCGGCTCCGCCGATCGCCACGTCCTTCCCGGATCGTTCCTGCAGCTCGGCAACCTCTTCGGCGATGCTGCCCCGGGCCAGGCGCGTGTTGCCCACCACTTCGTCGAGTGTCTTGGAGAACACGACCTTGGGCAACGCCTTCCAGATCTCTGCGAACTCAAGCGCGTAGTCGGTCATCGCGGAATCCTCGTGCGCCGTCTCCCAATACACCATCGTCTCGTAAAGTCGCCGCCCGAGAAGATGCCCACCGAGGGCGCGTGTCTGCTCGTTGTGGAAGCGATGTAGCTCCTCGTCCGGCATTGACCAGTCGAAATTGCCGTCCGGTCCGGAGATGAACCCGTCCAGGGATGGGTTCATCGAATACATCAGTTTGGCCACGCCTCTTCTCTCCTCTCCTCTCTTGCTTCGCGTGAGCACACTTTTGTTCTCTTTCTCCGCGGTCCCATCTGTAAGACGGTCCCAGAGATCCAGAATCATCGCGTTGACACCGGCTAAGCCGTCTCATTTCTGCCTGCCTCGACCGAGGTCGGGGCCGAAGGACCGTCCCAGGCCGATCGGCGCGTCGAAGCCTCGCCGAAAGCCGGGCTCCGAGCTTGCCGGGCGAGGAGGGGTTACCCGGCGGCCGCCGCAGGGGTGGGCTCCTAGGAACTGTCACACCCGGGCCCGCTGTCTTGTCGATATGAGTAGGCAATTCTCGATGGAGGAGTTGACGATGAGAGTGTTTGTGGCAGGCGCGACGGGGGCGATCGGAAGGCAGCTGGTGCCACGTCTAGTCGAGGCCGGGCACGAGGTTCATGGGATGACGCGCAGCGAGTCGAAGCAGGCGGTGCTAGAGGAGCTGGGCGCGGTGCCGGTGGTGGCGGACGCGCTTGATCCCGATCAGGTCGCGGAC
>JBOGWU010000300.1:0-4157 GCA_050693935.1 Actinomycetota bacterium
GCGTGCGCGATCCGCAGCTCCGCGTCGCTGGGGACCGCGCCCTCTTCGAACGGAAGGCTGAGACGTTCGAGCTCGTCGCGCAACTCGGACGACAGCACCCCGGAGAGCTCCTTGACCGAGGTCTCGTATACCTCTCTCATCCGCGCCCGGCTAGCGTCGTCGAGCGGAGCGTGGCGAACCTCGTCTAGCAGCTGGCGCACCATCGATCCGATGCGCATGACCTTTGCCGGGGACTCGATGGTGTCGCCAACCTGATCGCCCTCGCCACTTTCCGCGTCGGCGGCCGGCTGACCGGGAACCAGGATCATTGGTCGCTGTTGGTCTTCGGGTTGCTGCGACATGTCACTCCCTCATCGACATTTGGTGCCCGCGTGACCGATCCATCGTAGTGGGCCGCCCGGTCTGCGAGATTCGCCGCCAGGATCGGTGGCTCATGTCCCATTTGTCGCCCCGCCCACCCCCCGCAAATGCAAAAGCGCCGACTCGGCGAGCATCGGACTTGTACAGACAAGTCCGGTAACGTCCTCGTGGGGAACCGCGCGTACACACACGACAAACGGGGCAGATGAACACTCGGGTGCCAGAGCCGCAAGTAGCTACCGCCAAGATCATTCCACCCGTGCGCGGAGCGCCTTCACTCGCCCGGCCTCGCCTTGACGACCTGCTGAGTGAGGTGACGACGCGCCGCCTGACCACCGTCATCGCCGACGCCGGCTTCGGAAAGTCGACGCTCCTCGGCGCTTGGGCGAGCGCGACAACTCCTGCCTGGTACACGACTACTCCGGAGGACGTCAGCCTTCCGACCTTCGCTCTTGGTCTCCTGGCTTCGCTTCGCTTGCGCGTTCCGGATCTTCCCGGAGAGATAGGCGCGGGGATGCTGGGGTCGAGCGGCCCTGATGCCGGCGACGAAAGTGCAAGGGCGCGAGCCTTCGCGGCAGCATTGTCCGAGATGCTCTTCCACCAGCTCCGGCGCGACCTGGTGTTGATCCTCGACGACCTGCACGAGCTCGATGGTGGTACCTCGGTGCGCGTGATCGATGAGCTGTGCCGGCAAGCCCCCGGAACGTTGCATATCGTGCTCGCCGGTCGGAACGAGCTTCCCTTCCAGATCCAGCGACTTCGGGGCCAGGGCCAGGTACTCGAGGTAACGGGGACCGACCTGACCTTTACTCTCGAAGAGACAAGCGAGCTGCTCCGAACAACTCTTGACGAACAGGCGGAGGAGCTGGCCCCCGAGCTGCGCCGGGTTACTGGTGGGTGGCCGGCGGCGGTGCGATTGACGCTTGAATCACTGAAGACCACCTCCCAGGAAGAGCGAGCTCAGCGCCTCGCGCGCGTCGCAGGACGGGGTGGTCCTCTCTATACGTACTTAGCCCGCGAAGTATTCGAGGGCGAATCGCCCGAGGTGAGGAAGCTCGTTCGCGAGATGGCGATGCTCGACCGCTTCACAGCCGGGGTATGCGGGGACCTGGGAATTCCCAACGCAGTCGAGTTGCTGACCGTTCTCGCCCGGCGAGGTCTGTTCGTGGAACCGTCGGGAAGCGAGCAGTGGTTCAGGCTCAACACGCCGCTGGCCCAGTTCGCACGCGAAGAGCTGGCTTTGGGAGCCGACGAGCGCCGCTGGGTCCTGCGCACCGCCGCACGCTGGTTCGAAACGAATGGGTTCATAGAGGAGGCCGTCAAGTCGCTCGAAGCGATGGATGACCGGAGCGCGCTCGCCGCTCTGCTTGCCGAACACGGTTCAACGTTGCTCGCAAACGGGGCCGTCGACTCGGTTCTGCGAGCGATCGAGTTGGTGCCGCCCGATCTCCGCGATCGTCGCGTCCACCAACTCCAAGGCGAGGCCCTCCAAGTGCGAGGAGACTGGGTCGGGGCGCTCGGCTGCTTCGAGCGGGTGGCGCTCGATGCGAAACAGCTCGAGCCCGCGATCGCCTGGCGCATGGTCCTCATTCACTATCTGAGCTCCGACCCCGACGCCGCCCTGGACATCTTCGCTCGGGCGCGCATCGACGGCTCCGACCCGCGTAACGAGTCACTCCTCCTGGCCTGGACCGCGACCGTGCACTGGATGCGCGGTGAGGCCAAGCTATGCCGCGAACGTGCGGACGAGGCCATGGTCAAGGCCCGCACGGCGGCGGACTCCGAAGCACTCGCCGTCACTCACACGGTTCTTGCGCTGCTCGCGGCACTCGAAGCCGACCGGCGCGCCAACGACGCCCACTACATTCAGGCTCTCGAGCACGCCGAGAGGACGCGCGATGTTCTGTTGATCGCGCGGGTCCGGACGAACCGTGCCTCTCATCACATGGAGGAGAGCTCTTATCTCGATGCGCTCGACGAGCTCGACATGGCATTGCTCCTCGCCGACCTCGCGGGGTTCGTAATCTTTCAAGCCTTGGCTCTCGCCAACCGCGGGGAGGTCAAGTTCCACCTCGGCAAGCTCGACGAGGCGATCGCCGATCTGGACGCCGCCAAGAACCTCTATCAGCGCGCGAACAGCAGGCGAGTCTCCTATCCGTTGTGCACGATCGCCGACATACACCGGGAGCGAGGGGAGAACGCGCTCGCTCGCGCGGCCTACGAGGAGGCGGTTGCGCAGTCCGAGGAGCCCAAGGACCTTCAAGCGCTCGTGCCCGCGCTAGCCGGACTTGCTCGCCTACTTGCGACCGAGGACCCCACGCGGGCCGCGGAGCTTGCGGAGCGCGCGCTCTCTCTGGGAGTCGGTTTGGAGCGCGTCCCGGCGATCTTGGCGGCCGGCTGGATTGCTGCGGCGCGCGGTGACCTGGAGCCCGCTCGCACCTACTCGATGAATGCGGCGCAGGAGGCCCGCGATCGAAGGGACCGAGCGGGTCTTGCTGAGGCGCTCGAACTGAGGGCACTGAGCTGCGGCGACGCAGTAGAGGGCGCGCGGCTGCTCGAACAGGCGAGGACGGTGTGGAGCGAAATAGGCAACCCGCTGGGGGAGGCGCGTGCCGCGCTCGCAGGTCACCACCTCCGCAACGATGCCTCCAACAACCCCGCCGCCCAGCGGGCCGAACGAGTGCTGCGAGCGCATGGCGTTCGGCCGGGATCCACGACCTCGGCCGGTCTGCTCTTCTCCCTGAAGGACCAGGACGTCGGGGTGGTCGAGATCCAGACGTTGGGCGGGTTTCGCGTAGTGCGCGATGGAAATCCGGTGACGCGTACGGAGTGGCAGTCGAAGAAGGCTCGCGACCTCTTGAAGATCATCGTGGCCCGCCGGGGAAGACCGGCAACGCGCGAGCAGCTTATGGAGACGCTGTGGCCGGATGAGGATCCGCGCAAGGTTTCCAACCGGCTTTCCGTCGCCCTGGCGACGTTGCGCGCGGTGCTCGATCCCGACAAACGCCTCGATCCCGGGCATTTTGTGATTGCCGATCAGCACAACGTGCGCGTCGACCTTGACCATCTAAACGTCGACGTCGAGAGCTTCCTGGCTCACGTCGACTCGGGGTTCGAGCTGCTACGCGGCGGAGGTGATCAGACGGAAGGAGTGGATCACCTGACCAACGCGGAGTCCGTGTATGCAGGTGACTTCCTCGAGGAGGATCTCTACGAAGACTGGTCCGTCGCCCTGCGCGAGGAAGCGCGCGATTCCTACGTGAAGGTCGCCAGGGCGCTGGCCGAAATGGCCGCCGGGAGGGGAGACGACGAGGCAGCAGTGCGATATCTGCTGCGGATCCTCGAACGCGACGCATTCGACGAGCAGGCCTACCTCGAGCTCATCGCAACGCTGAGCTCGGCCGGTCGCCACGGAGAAGCTCGCCGCTGGTACGGGGTGTATTCGCGGCAAATGGAGGAAATCGGCATCGAATCGGCGGCGTTTCCCACGATGCTTGCAACGAGTTCACGACTTTAAGCCGGCTCTAAGCCCACCCGAAGGGCCGTACGCATCATGGGGTCATGCACATCTTCGCAGCACAGAGACGGACTCCACATACCGATTGGCCTCCGGCCTTATCGGGGAAGCCATGGGTCCACCCGGTGCAGATCCTCCCCCACGACTCTGCACACACCGGGTCACTCGAGTACGGCGCTCATCTCCCTGCACCATCTCGAGAGCCTGGACTCGTGGCTTCACGTCGGAGACTGCGCGAAGGCAACCGCCTCACGCTGTGGGAGTGAGGTGGGGGTCCCCA
>JBOGWU010000301.1:0-2298 GCA_050693935.1 Actinomycetota bacterium
TGGTGTCGGACCCATCCTCCAGGTCGCGAGTGTTGACGAAGTCCGCGACGAGCGCGACGGACTCGGGAGTGCTTTGGTTCATGCAACCACTGTAACCGCTTTGCTGGTTCAGGCCTTTGAGGCGACGTTGGCCTCACTCTCGTGCATCGCCACCGCCCCCACGACGAGGAGCACTCCGATGACCTCGATCACCGTTGGGATCTGGCCGAGAACCAGCACTCCGATGATCGTCGCGGTGGCGGGAAGGATCGACAGCAGCAATGCGAAGGTGGCCCGCGGCAGTCGGGCCATGGCCATCTGGTCGGCCACATAGGGGATGACCGAGGAGCAGAGCCCGACCCCCACGCCCGCGGCCACGAGGAGGGGCGCGCCCAGCGCGGGGAGCGCCCCGGCCAGGCCCATGGGTGTGATCACCATCGATGCGACCAGCATCGCCGCCGCCAGAAGGTCCACGCCACCACCGCCGCCGCCGCCTTCGGCGATGCGATGACCCAGAACGACGTAGGCGACGAACAGGGCGGCATTCGCAAAGGCGAACGCGAACCCAAGCGGCTCGCCCGCGAAGCGTACGTCTGCGAGGAGATAGACGCCGGCCACCGCCAGGATCAGCGCCGCCCCGTTTCGGCGGCCACGTGCGCCGAGCGCGGCAAGGCAAACGGGTCCGAGAAACTCGATCGCACCGACCGTGCCGAGGGGCAGCCGGTCGATGGCCAGATAGAAGCAGGCGTTCATCACCGCGAGGACGACCCCGAGGCCCAACAGATCAAAGAGTTGCCCGGGGCTCAGAGCGCGGGTGAATCGCCAGGGCCGGCGCCACACGGCGAAGAAGGCTCCGGCGCCCACGATCCTCAGCCACGCCACTCCGAGGACGTCGATGTGGCCGAACAGCAAAGCCGCGAAGGCAGGCCCGAGGTAATGGAACACCGCGCTCACGACGAAGTAGGCGTGAGGCGGGACCCGGTCCACGAGGTTCCTCTGCATATCCGCATGCTTCCAGGTGTACGCTGGCTGAGACATGACGCTCTTAAGGTTTCGGGCGTTTCTTGCCTAAGAAGTCACTGAATCGGGGGAATCTGCCTTGAGCTCGATGGCTCCGCTCGACGCCACCAACCTCCGGCTGCTCGCGGAGCTCACCGCCGATCCCCGCATGTCGATGTCGGAGCTCGCGCGCAGGGTCGGGATGTCCTCCCCCGCCGTCACCGAGCGCGTCCAGCGGCTCGAGCAGTCCGGGGTCATCACCGGATACCGGCTCGACGTAGATCCACGGGCGCTCGGCTACCCGGTGGCCGCGTTCGTTCGCATTCGTCCGGGACCCGGCCAGCTCCGACGCATCGTCGAACTCGCCGAGCGCACTCCCGAGGTCGTCGAGTGCCACCGCATCACCGGCGAAGACTGCTTTCTGATGAAGGTCTACGTCACCGAGATAGACAGGCTCGAGCAGGTCCTCGACCGTTTCCTCATGCACGGACAGACGACCTCGTCGATCGTCCAGTCGTCCCCTGTCAAGCTGCGCTCACTGCCCCCGAGCTGAAGTTGGGCGGAGGCGCTCGATCTCGCCGGCCGTGATGACCCTCTCGTCGTCGAGGACCAGCCCCCCGTTCGGCGCGATGCCCGTCGCCACCCCGGACGCGTCGGTGCCGTCGGCGAAGCGGACGGTGACGCGCTTCCCGATCACCGCGGAGCGAGCGGACGCGGCCGAGAGGATTTCGCCACCACCCTGCGCGGTCAGGTGCCCGTAGAGGTTGTCGAGTCTTGTGAGCACCGCGGCGAGCAACTCGGCTCGGGCCGGCACTCGCTGGCCATTCCCGACCTCGATCTCGGCCGCGATCGAGGTCGCGCTCTCGCCCAGGTCGGCGGGAATCTCATCCCGCCGCCAGTGCAGGTTGATGCCGGCCCCAACCACCACCGCGTTCCCACTGGCGTCACCCGCCGATCCGCCGGTGCGAGCCTCGACGAGGATCCCGGCGACCTTGCGGCCCGCCACCAACACATCGTTGGGCCACTTCAGCATGGTCGGGAGGCCACTTGCGCGCTGGATGCCGTCGGCCACCGCCAGGCCTGCGGCGGCGGTCAACAGGCCGGCGTCGATCGAGACGCGGGGACGCAAGACCACTGAGAACAACAAAGCGCTCCCCGGTGCGGACACCCAGGAGCGCCCCCACCTCCCGCGCCCCGCGGTCTGCACGTCGCTCACCACAAGAGACCCCTCGGCCGCGCCTTCCTCGGCCGCCCAGCGGAGCGCGTCGAGATTGGTGGAGTCGATGGAGTCGTACACCCTGCGGTAGCGTCCGAACCGAC
>JBOGWU010000302.1:0-2947 GCA_050693935.1 Actinomycetota bacterium
CGGTCGTCCGTCCGACGAGATCGTCAAGCTGCACCAGCAGTGTCGAGAGGCCCTGAACCTCGCGCTCGAGGCCTGCCGTCCCGGGAGCGACGATCTCTACACGAGGGTTGCGGATTTCTTTCACGGCCACGGCCACGGCAGCCAGCTACATCCCACTGACCCTCCACAGCACAACCAGGGCTTCTTCCACTCGCTGGGTCACGGCGTGGGTCTCGAGGTCCACGAACGCCCTCAGCTCGGGCGCCGCTCCGACGCGCTGGTTCCGGGAGACGTCGTCGCAATCGAGCCCGGCCTCTACTACGAGGGGGTCGGCGGCGTCCGGCTCGAGGACACCGTGCTGATCACCGACGCTGGTTTCGAGTTCTTCACCGACCCCTACCCCTACGATCTGACGCCGTGAACGGACCGGGAGTGGTCCAGGTCGAGGACCTGACCTACGACGACGACGGGCTGTTGCCGGTGGTCGTGCAAGATGCGACCTCCAAGGCCGTCCTGATGCTCGCCTACGCGAACGCCGAGGCGGTGCGCCGCACACTCACGACCGGTACTACGTGGTTCTGGAGTCGCTCGCGCCGCGAGTACTGGAACAAGGGCGCAACCTCAGGAAACACCCAGACCGTCACCGAGGTTCGCTACGACTGCGATGCCGACGCGCTGCTCGTGCTCGTCGATCCCACCGGCCCGGCCTGTCACACGGGCGAGTACTCGTGCTTCTATCGATCCTTGACGACGGGAGATACGCACAACGCGAGCGAAGCGACGACTTGATTCGCCATTGGCCCGAGCGTGACACCTTCAGAGCGCTCTCCGAACAGCACCGCATCGTCCCCGTGTGGCGCGAGGTGCTTGCAGACGCATTCACCCCCGTTTCGGCTTGGCTTCGACTGTCGGGCGAGCTAAGCAACGGCTTTCTGCTCGAGAGCGTCGAGGGTGGGGAACGGTGGGCCCGCTACTCGTTTCTGGGGGGCGACTCATTCGCAACGGTCGAGGCGAAGGACGGCCGGCTGCTGATCGACGGCAGCCCACCGGTGTACCCCTTGGATGGTGAGCGCCCGCTGGAGTACCTGAAACGACTGGCGGCCGAGTGCAGGGCGCCGCGCATCGACGGACTTCCCCCGCTGCACGGTGGTGCCGTCGGGTTCCTCGGCTACGACTGTGTGCGGGAGCTGGAGCACCTTCCCGATCCGCCGCCCGACGACCTGGGACTTCCAGACCTCGCGCTGATGCTGACTCGCACCCTGGTCGTGTTCGACCATCTTCTGCAGCGCGCCTTTGTGATCACGAACGTCGTTAGCGGGGGGAACCCCGACGACGCGTACGAAGAGGCGGCAGCGCGCTGCGACCAAACGGTAGAGGGCCTTGCTGGGCCGGTTGTGGCTCCACCCCTGGATATCGACCCCGGGGCCGAGATGCCCGAGCCGGCCTCTACCGTGGACGACGACGAATACGCGAGCTGGGTCGAGCGTTGCATCGAGCACATCAGGGCGGGCGATGTCTTTCAAGTGGTTCCTTCCAGGCGGTTCTCGATGCCGCTGGAAGGGTCCGCGTTCGACGCGTACCGGGTCCTTCGCACGCTCAACCCCAGTCCCTACATGTATTTCCTGACCTTCTCGGAGACCGACGCCCACCCCTCATTCGACATCGCGGGAGCATCACCAGAACCACTCGTGCGCGCGACCGGAGACGTGGTGGTGGCACGGCCCATCGCCGGCACGCGACGACGTGGCGCGACGTCGGATGAGGACCAAGCGCTGGCGCGCGAGTTGCTCTCCGACTCAAAGGAGCGCGCCGAACACGTCATGCTGGTCGATCTGGCTCGCAACGACCTGGGTCGGGTGAGCCGGTACGGGACGGTGGCGGTGGACGAGTTGATGACGATCGAGCGGTACAGCCACGTCATGCACATCGTGTCGTCGATCAGCGGACGGCTGGCGCCGGAGCGAGATGCATTCGACGCGCTCACCGCCTGCTTTCCCGCGGGCACGATGTCGGGCGCACCGAAGGTTCGCGCCATGGAGATCATCGACTCGCTGGAGAGAACCCGTCGAGGCCCCTACTCCGGAGTCGTCGGCTACTTCGACTTCTCCGGCAATCTCGATGCCTGCATCACGATCCGAACGATCGTGGCAACGGGCGGCAGGGCTTACGTTCAGGCCGGCGCGGGAGTGGTCGCGGACTCGGATCCGATGACCGAGGCTCACGAGACATCGAGCAAGGCCGAGGCCGCGCTGCGCGCGGTTGCCGCAGCGTCCTCTTTGGCGAAGTGAGCGTTTAATCGCGACCTCGGCTATCTTTCACCCAGCGGATCAGAGCGGAGGGCTATCGCGGGTGGACGAAGGGACCAGGTTTAGTGAATCTCTAGTCGCGCGTGCTCCGGTCGTCTTCTTTCGCCGGACGGCGGAGCTGGAATCGGTTGCCTACGTCAGTCCGAACTCGGAGCGGGTGCTGGGATACGAGCCCGGGGAGATCACCGAGCATGGCTTTTGGGACGCTCACGTTTACGACGAGGATCGACGCTGGTACAGGCGGGGGCTCGAGGCCCTGACGAAGCAGGCTCAGTCCGAGGGCGAGTATCGCTTCGTCACTCCCGACGGCGGCTATCTGTGGCTGCACTGCATCGAGTACGCGGAGCGCGATGACGCGGGGGTCCTCATCGGCTCGATTGGGTATGCGACCGACATCACCGAGCGCATGACCGTGCTTGCCGTCCTGCGCGGAGCGCACGCCGAGATGCAGTCGCTGAATCAGGAGCTCATCGAGGCACGCGACGCCGCCGAGGCGGCGAATGTGGCGAAGAGCGAGTTCCTTTCGGGCATGAGCCATGAGGTTCGAACGCCGCTGAACGCGATCCTCGGGTTTGCCCAGCTGCTCAGGATGGCTCCGCTCGAGGAAGACGAGCGTGAGGGGGTGGATGAGATCCTGAAGGGCGGACGCCACCTCCTGAGCC
>JBOGWU010000303.1:0-10664 GCA_050693935.1 Actinomycetota bacterium
CTCTAGTCGCGCGGGCTCCGGTGGTCTTCTTCAGCCGGAGCGCGGACCTGGAGTCGGTTTCCTACGTCAGTCCCAACTCGGCGCGCGTGCTGGGATATGACCCGGCGGAGATCACCGAGCGCACGGGTTTCTGGGATGCTCACGTTTACGAAGAGGATCGACGCTGGTACCGGCGCGGGCTCGAGGCTCTGACCAAGCAGGCTCAGTCCGAGGGAGAGTATCGCTTCATAACTCCCGACGGCGGCTATCTGTGGCTGCATTGCATCGAGTACGCGGAGCGCGATGACGCAGGCATCCTTACCGGCTCGATCGGATACGCGACCGATATCACCGAACGCATGACCGTGCTTGCCGTACTGCGGGGGGCGCACGCCGAGATGCAGTCGCTCAATCAGGAGCTCATCGAGGCACGCGACGCGGCCGAGGCGGCGAACGTAGCCAAGAGCGAGTTTCTTTCGGGCATGAGCCACGAGGTGCGAACCCCGCTGAACGCGATCCTCGGCTTTGCGCAGCTGCTCGGAATGGCTCCGCTCGAGGAAGACGACCGTGAGGGTGTCGAGGAGATTCTGAAGGGAGGGCGCCACCTGTTGAGCCTCGTCGACGAGGTTCTGGACATCGCCCGTATCGAAGCGGGCAACCTCTCGTTGTCGATCGAGCCGGTGTTGCTCGACGACGTATGCGAGGAATCCCTAGCGCTCGTGCGGCCGCTCGCCGACAACAACGGGGTGACGGTTACAGGACCCGACGGCGCCATCCCTCACTACGTGATGGCCGATCGCCAACGCGTGAAGCAGGTGCTGCTCAACCTTCTCAGCAATGCCATCAAGTACAACCGAGAAGGGGGAACCGTTCGGGTAAAGATAGAGGTTCTGGCCGAGCACGTAGTGGTAGCGGTCGAGGACACAGGACCCGGCATCGCTCGCCACAAGATGGAGGCCCTGTTCACGCCGTTCGACCGACTTGGCGCGGAGCAAACTCAGGTCGAGGGAACGGGACTGGGGCTCCCACTCGCACGCCGGCTGGTAGAAGCGATGAACGGGCGGATAACGGTGTCGTCCAACCCGGGGCAGGGATCAATCTTCTCCATCCACCTTCGGGTGGCCGAGGCGCCGCTGTTGCCGGCCGCCGGGGACATCGCCGCCGCGCACGCGGGCACGGCCTATGCCGAGCTCGAGGCACGAACCATCATCTACGTGGAGGACAACCTCAGCAATCTCAAGCTCGTGGAGCACATCCTCGAACGGCGCCCGGCGGCGAAGCTCCACGCCGCGCTGCAGGGGAGGCTCGGCCTCGATCTGATCCGGCAGCACCGTCCCGATCTGGTGCTTCTCGATCTCAACCTGGGAGACATTCACGGCTCCCAGGTGCTGACCCAGCTGAAGGCCGACCCGGACACCGCCGGCATACCGGTGGTCATCGTCAGCGCCGACGCAACCGCGCCCAGGGTGCAGGAAACGCTGGCCGCCGGCGCCGTCGAATATCTGACCAAGCCGCTCGACGTGGGACGCTTTCTCGCCATCCTCGACGAGTTGTTGTGGCCCGACGAGCAGGCCGAAAGAGAAGAGGACAGGCGCGGCGCCTAGGCTCTGCGAACCTTTCGCGTTTAGGCTGCGCGTGTGAGCGCCGGTCGCCGCTGGGCCGATCTATCTCTCGGGCGCAAGGGCATCGTCGTCATCGCGCTCCCACTGATCGCGCTCGTCGTTGCGGCCGGGACGTTCCTGTGGGTCGAACGTCAGGAGGACTCATCGCAGGCCGGCGTTACCAAGAGCCTGCGGGTGCGCAGTCAGATACAACAGGTGTCCCAACTCCTGGTCGATGCGGAGACGGGCGTGCGGGGCTATCTGCTAACCAGGGACGCTGCGTTTCTGACCCCTTATCGCGAGGCGACCGAGAATCTGCCGCGCGCGATAGATAGGCTCGGGATGCTGGTCGCCGACCTTCCTAGGCAGAGCGAGCGGGTCGAGCGGGTGGACGTCCTCGCTACCGAGAAGTTCGCGCTCATTGAAGTTCTGGCCGATTCCACCGGCGGCACGCCCCCCGCGGCCGAGCGCGATGACCTGCTCAGGGAATCGAATACGCTTCACGACCAGCTGCGCGCGGAGCTCGACGCGATGCGCAAGGAAGAGACGCGCCTGCTCGAGATGCAGATTGCCGACCTCGATCGCACGCAGACGGTTGCGCTGGTGGTGATCGTGAGCGGCGGCTTGCTGGGTCTGCTCGGAGGGATCCTGGCGATGGCAATCTTCACCAGCGGTGTGGTCAAGCGGGTCCAGCGGCTCGAGGAAAACGCCCGGCGTATCGACCAGCACGAGGAGCTCCTTCCGCTTCCTCCCGGAGACGACGAGATCGGACGACTCGGGCGCCAGATCGCAGGCACCGGCGAGCAGCTGGAGATCCGTCGAGTAGAGCTCCAAGAGGCGCGTTCGTTTCTAGAGGAGCTCATCGAGCGCAGCCCGGTCGTCATCTTTAGGCGCGACCCTACCGACCTGTCGACGACGTTCGTCAGCTCGAACGTAGAGCGCATGCTCGGATATCCACCTCATGAGTTGATCGGGGACCGGGAGCTGTGGATGGAGCGCGTCCATCCGGACGATCTCGAAGCGGTGACCGAGCAGACCCGGCTCGGCCTGGCCCAAGGCGCGACCCACCTCCGAAGGCCGCGCTTCCGCTGGCGGCACAGGGACGGACACTGGGTTTGGCTCGAGACCGTCGTTCGCATCGAGTACGTCGACGGCAGACCCAGCGAGCTCCTCGGCTACGCGCTCGACGTGACCGACCAGCAAGAGACCGAGGAAACCCTCGCGGACCGTGAGCTGACCCTCAGCGCAATGCTCGACACCTCGCCCGACGTCATCGTTATCACCGACGAGTCCGGGACGCGCCGTTACGTCAGCCCCTCGGTGGTGGATGCACTCGGCTACTCGGCCGAGGATGCACTGGGCGGCGGCCCGGATGTCGTGCACCCGGAAGACCGGCGGCTCGCCGTCGAGCAGCTTCGCCGGGCGATCGGCGGCGAGGAGACGGTTCGGGCGCGCTACCGAATGCTGCACGCGGATGGGCACTGGGTGTGGCTCGACGTGCGCGCACGCCGGCTTGACATGCCCGGGCGGGAACGCCCGGAAGTCATCCTGTCCGCGCGGGAAGTGACGGCTCAGGTCGAGCTCGAGGACGAACTCCGCAGCGCCAAGGAGGAAGCCGAGAGCTCGTCGCGAGCCAAGAGCGACTTTCTCTCGCGCATGAGCCACGAGCTCCGAACGCCGCTCAACGCGATCCTGGGGTTTGCGCAGATCCTCGAGCTAGAGGACCTTGCGGCACACCAGAGAGACAGCGTCGGAGAGATCCTCAAGGGAGGACGTCACCTCCTCGACCTCATCAACGAAGTCCTCGACATCGCTCGAATAGAGACCGGCCGGCTCGGACTATCGCTCGAGCCGGTCCCGGTGGAGGAGGTCTTGAACGAGAGCCTGGGGCTCGTGCGACCGCTCGCTGCCCAGCGCAAGATCGAGATGACGGGTCCCGGCTGGCTGGAGCCCGCCTGGCACGTGATGGCGGATCGGCAGAGATTGAAGCAGGTGCTCCTAAACCTGCTCTCCAACGCGGTCAAATACAACCGCCGCGGGGGGAAGGTCACCATGACTTGCGAGGCGCCCGAGCCCGGTCGCCTCAGCATCCTCGTCACCGACACGGGTCCGGGCATCCCCAGGGAACGGATGGATCTTCTGTTCAGCCCCTTCGAAAGACTGGGGGCGGAGTACACGGGGATCGAGGGCACCGGCCTCGGCTTGGCTTTGTCAAAGGTTCTCGTCGACGCCATGGGTGGGGCCATCGACGTGGAGAGCTCGACGGGTGTCGGGACGAAATTCACGGTGACTCTGTTCATGGTCGATTCGCCCGCGGGTGGATCGGACCTCGACGAGCGGTCGGTCGCCGACAACGGTGCGGGTCGCTCGGCCCGTACCTTGCTATACGTGGAGGACAACCTCTCGAACCTGAGGTTGGTGGAGCACATCCTGGCCCGTCGCCCGGAGCTCAAACTTCATGCGGCGATGCAGGGGCGGCTGGGGCTCGATCTAATCCGTGAGCATCACCCGGATCTGGTGCTCCTCGATTTGAACCTGCCCGACCTTCCGGGGGCCGAGCTGCTGGCCATCCTGAGGCACGATCCATCGACCCGAGACATCCCCGTCGTGGTGATCAGTGCCGACGCGACGCGACACCAAATCGACCGGCTCACCCAGGCCGGCGCGCGTGCCTATCTGACCAAGCCCCTGGACGTTAAGAGGTTTTTGGAGGTTGTCGACGAACTGCTTGAGTCCGGACGCTCCGGAGGCGGGCTCAACACGTCGCTACAAGAGGCCGATGAGAGCGGATAGCGAGCGAGAAGGGCACAGGCGATAGCGATGCGGGTCTTGTACCTGGACGACAATCCATCCAACGTCAAACTGATGCGGATGGTGCTGTCGCTGCGCGCCGACGTCGAGCTCTCCATAGCCGCAGACGGAGCCGGCGGAATCGAAGCCGCTCGCGCCGAACCACCCGACCTCATGTTGATCGATCTCTATCTGCCGGACATGAGAGGTGACGAAGTTCTGCGGGAGCTCAATGGACACGAGGCGACGGCCCAGGTGCCCACGATCGTGGTGAGTGCCGAAGATGACCAGAAGGTCGTGCGCGACACGTTGCGGGCCGGCGCGGACGCCTACGTCACGAAGCCGTTCAAAGTGACCGAGCTCCTCGATGTGATCGACAAGGTGGTGCCATTTCAAACGCGAGAAGACGCTCCGTAAGTGGCACGCATTCTCGTCGTCGACGACCAGCAAGCGAACGTGCGACTAATCGAGCGCATTCTCGCGGCCAACGGTCACTCCGACGTGATGGGAACCACCGATCCTCGCCAGGTCGTAACCCTCTACCTGCAGCGCAAGCCAGACCTCATCATGCTCGATCTACACATGCCTCACCTGGACGGTTTCGGGGTGTTGGAGCGGCTCAGAGAGATCTCGAAGGGTGAGCTATATCTCCCGATCATCGTGTTGACGGCCGACATCTCGCAGGAGGCGCGCATGCGCGCGCTCCAGTTGGGCGCGAAGGACTTCCTGGTCAAACCGTTCGACGCCGCGGAAGTGGGGCTGAGGATCGAGAACCTCCTGGAGATTCGCCGTTTGCACCAGAGGCTGTCGGATCGCAACCGGGATCTCGAGATGCGCGTTATCGAGCGCACCACCCAGCTCGAGCAAGCCCACATCGAGATCCTCGAACGACTGGCGGCGGCGGCCGAGTTCCGTGACGACAATACGGGTGAGCATGTTGGCCGCGTCGCGGAGCGGTCGGCGCTGCTGGCCCACCGGCTTGGGCTCGGCTACGAGAGCGTCGACCTCATAAGACGAGCTTCCACTCTCCACGACGTGGGCAAGATCGGGGTCCCCGACGCCATCTTGTTGAAGCCGGGACGGCTCACGGCCGACGAGTTCGATGTCGTCAAGAGGCACACCACGATCGGAGCCAAGATTCTGGGTAGAAGCGACGCGCTCCTGCTGCGCTCGGCCGAGGAGATCGCATTCACTCACCACGAGCGGTGGGACGGATCCGGCTATCCATCGGGGCTGGCGATGGACGACATTCCGATCAGCGGCCGCATCGTGATGGTTGCCGACGTGTTCGATGCTTTGACTCACGACCGGCCCTACAAGTCGGCGTGGTCGTTCCACGACGCGGTGGCCGAGATCGAGATCCAGGCAGGCCGGCAGTTCGACCCCGCGGTGGTGGGCGCGTTCCTCGACTCGATGGGGACGGCAGCAGTGGGCTAAGCACTGACTATCGTGTGGGCGTGAACTCCCGAGCCCTGATTGCCTGCCTTGTGATCGCCGCTCTTGCGGCTTGCTCTCCGTCCGATTCGGGCGAGGGGCCGCGCCCAGAGCCCTCGGGCCCTCCTACTCCCGAAGCAAACGTCATCGACGACCACGCGGCCCAGTTTGCCGACGAGGTCGCCCGGCGTCCGGCCGGCAGCCAGGAGGAGCAGATCGCGGCCACCTACATCCTCGGCCACCTGCAGCAGGCCGGCTACCCGGCCCGCCTCGACGGCGTCCCGGTGGGCGACCTGGTGCGATCGACGAACGTCATAGCGGTGCCGCCGCAGGGCGCTGAGCCCCGTTACCTGATAGCGGTGCCGTACGGCACACCGCCCGGCGAGGCGCTGGATGCATACGCCATCGGAGTCTTTCTCGAGGTAGCCAGGGCACTGAGCGTGCAGAGTCTCGATCACGCGGTCGAGTTCGTAGCGCTGGGGGCGGAGTTCTCCGAGCCGGGCGACGGCGGCAGAGGATCACGGGCTCTCATCGAGAGGCTGATAGACGACGGGGTCGATCCTGAGATCCTCTACCTGGACCCCGGAGCCCCGGTGAAGTCGTCGCTGAAGCTCTATGAGGATGCAGGCTTCGAGGCGACCCTGGTGAGGGGCGCTCCCGAGGTGGTCGCCGAGCGGCTAATCGAGCTCCTGTCGGACGGTTAGGGTCGGCGCGATGTCCTATCTGGCCAAGTTGCTCGACTCGACCAGGGCCCGTGTCGCGGAAGCCAAGGAGCGAGTCACGGCCGACGCGCTCGAACAGCGCATCGCGGCCGCAGGCGAGACGCGTTCGTTTGGGTCCGCGCTCGTGGGCCCAGAGGTAGCGATCATTGCAGAGATCAAACGCGCCTCGCCGAGCAAGGGCGTCTTCGATGCCAATCTCAGCGCCAGTGCAGCCGCCGCGGACTACGCGCGCGGTGGGGCCGCCGCGCTGTCGGTGCTCACCGAGCCGGAGTTCTTTCGAGGCAGCCTCGACGACCTGTCGTCCGCCGCTTCAGCCGGGCTGCCTCTGCTTCGCAAGGACTTCATAGTGGACGAGTTCCAGGTGCTCGAGTCACGAGCCGCGGGCGCCGATGCCTTGCTCCTGATAGTGAGGGCACTCGGCGACGATGAACTGAGTGGGTTGATGGCCGCCAGCCGCAGCCTCGGGATGGACGCCCTGGTCGAGGTGCACGAACTCGAAGATCTTGACCGCGCCATGGAAGCAGGAGCTGATCTCATCGGCGTGAACAACCGCGACCTCGAGACCTTCGAGGTCGACGAGCAGCGCACCGCCGACCTGGCGAGTCGGGTATCAAAAGAGGTAACGCTCGTCTCATTGTCGGGTGTGTCCACCCGCGCGGCCGTCGAGGCGCAGGCCGCGGCCGGTGCACATGCCGTGCTCGTGGGCGAGGCGCTGGTGCGCTCTGAGGATCCCGCCTCAACGCTGCGGGAGCTGCGAGGTGTCGATGCGAACTGAAGCAAGAGGCCGCTTCGGGGAGTTCGGAGGGCGCTACGTACCCGAGGCCCTCATGAGCGCGTTGATCGAGCTGGAGCGAGCCTGGGACGCGGCGAGCCACGATGCCGCCTTCACCGCCGAGCTCGACGACCTCCTTACCAAGGTAGTGGGGCGTCCCACGCCGCTGTATCTGGCCGATCGATTCTCCAAGCTGGCCGGCTGCGAGGTATGGCTCAAGCGTGAGGACCTGGCTCACACCGGCGCCCACAAGATCAACAACACGGTCGGTCAGATCCTTCTCACGCGCCGGATGGGCAAGACGCGCGTGATCGCCGAGACCGGGGCCGGACAGCACGGCGTCGCGACGGCGACGGCGGCCGCCTACTTCGGCCTGCCGTGCGTCGTCTACATGGGCGCCACCGACGTCGTCCGCCAGCACCTCAACGTCGTGAGGATGGAGATGCTGGGGGCCGAGGTCGTGCCGGTCGAGTCGGGGTCGCAGACGCTCAAGGACGCGATCAACGAGGCGCTGCGCGACTGGGTCACCAACGTCGACGACACCCACTACGTCATCGGCTCGGTGGTCGGGCCCCATCCCTATCCTGAAATCGTTGCGAGCCTTCAGCACGTGATCGGCAAGGAGGCGCGCGCTCAGATGCTCAAGGCGACGGGGCGGCTGCCGGGCGAAGTGGTGGCCTGCGTGGGCGGGGGATCGAACGCGGTGGGTTTGTTCCGAGGCTTCTACGACGACGAGGACGTGAGGTTGGTGGGCGTCGAGGCCGCGGGCGAGGGTCTCGACGGTCGCCACGGCGCTTCGGTCACCGCGGGGGAGCCGGGCGTTCTCCACGGCGCCCGGAGTCTCGTCCTGCAGGACGACCAGGGGCTCATCTCTCATGCCCACTCGATCTCTGCGGGCCTCGACTATCCGGGTGTCGGGCCCGAGCATGCCTGGCTCGCCGCGACCGGGCGCGCCGCATACGAGGCCGTCACCGATGACCGAGCGGTGGCCGCGTTCGAGTCTCTGTCGTCGAGCGAGGGCATCATCCCGGCCCTCGAGCCGTCGCACGCGCTCGCCTATGTCCTCGAGAGCTGCAGGAACAAAGGGCCGGTGCTGGTGGGGCTCTCTGGCCGAGGCGACAAGGACGTTGCCACCCTTGCCGAATACCGCCGCGCACAGGACCAGCGATAGTGACGGCGCTGCTCGATCATCTCGAGGGCCTGCGCTCCTCGGGACGCAAGCTGCTGGTGCCTTACCTGATGGGCGGCTTTCCTCAGGCGGACGCCTATCCCGAGGCCCTTGCGGCAGTTGCCGAACAGGCGGACGCGATCGAGATCGGCCTCCCGTACTCGGACCCGCTCATCGACGGGCCGATAATTGCGTCGGCCGGCGAACGGGTCATTCGCGCGGGGATCGGTCCCCTCGAGGCCCTCGAGCTCACCGGGGCGCTGCCAACGCAAGCTCCTCGTCTGGTCATGACCTACTACAACCCGATTCATCGCCTCGGCGAGGCCGAGTTCTGCCGGCGGATGGTGAAGGCGGGCATGTGCGGGCTCATCGTTCCTGATCTGCCCCTCGAGGAAAGCGCCTCACTGCGAGCGGCCGCGGCCGAGCTGGACCTCGCGTGGGTCAGTCTGATCGCCCCGACCTCTCCTCCGGAGAGAGTCGCCGCCGCCGCGGAGGTAACGACCGGCTTCGTCTATGCGGTCTCGACCCTGGGCGTCACCGGCGCCCGCGAGCAACTTGCCGAGAGCGCGGCTCGTGTCGTCGAGGCCTGCCGGGTGGCGACCAAGCTCCCGGTCCTGGTCGGCATAGGGGTATCGACCGCCGAGCATGCCAGGATCGCCGCGAGCGTCGCCGACGGCGTGGTCATAGGGAGTGCAGTGATCAGGATTCTGGGTGAGAGGGGAGCTCGTCCGGCCGCCGAGTTCCTAGCAGAGGTCAGAGGGGCCCTCGACTCGGTCTGAGCCTCGCCGGGGGCGTTGTAGCCGCTTTTTTCCATATGGCCTCCGGCCAAGGTAGGAATTGGGATTCTTTTGTCGTTTGGACTGCTTGTACTGGTGGGTAACCCAACTGCTTCGTTCGGACGTCAATAGTTACGGAGGCCTGAGGAGGCGAGGTCGGGGAAATCCCCGGATCATGGCCGCAGGCGTGACACAGTTTTGGGTAGCTCAACTACCGGGGAGTTGGGACCAGTGCGTCAGATGCAGATCCGCAAGGGCCGCAGACCCAAGCCGTGAGGACGGCTTAGCTTTTCGGGGGTTTGGGTGCCGAAGCAGTCTTGGTGGGGCGCTCTTTGTCCGCGGGAACGAAGATCGAAGATGAGCACACCGGGCACTCGGGCGAATCGGATTCCTCCGCATAGACCGTCCGCCTGCAGGTAGGGCAGTAGCCCTGAATGGTTGACACCCAGCTCCCTCTTTTCCGATAAAGCTCCCGCTTCATGATCGATTCGAGAAAAATGCCTGACTTCGAAGCCGCGCACTATACGTAACTAGCGCAACCCTGCGATAGTTTTCGCCCACAGTACGCAGTGTGACTGCTCGCCGGGATGGCGGAATTCGGCAGACGCGATGGATTCAAAATCCATTGTCCGCAAGGGCGTGCGGGTTCAAGTCCCGCTCCCGGCACAGGGATCTGGCCCCTATACTTTTTCGTCCTATGCGTATCAAACAGAGCCTCCACGAGATCGGCGACCGGCTGACCAGGGCGCGCGACGAGCTGCGCATCGCCGAGGAACAGCTGCTCTTCCAGAACGATGTCCTCGAGGAGGCAAAGACGCGCATGCTGGTCTCGGAAACGCCCCTGGCCGACCAGGCCTACCGGATCGCGCGCGACGATCACCAGAAGCTCGTCGACCAGCGACTGCGAGCCCAGAACGAGATCACCGACCTTCAGCGCGAGCAGGACCGCCTGCTCGACCGAATGCTGGGAGCCGAATCGTGAGCGCAGAAAGCCTGCAGCCGGGCGTCACCACCCGTCCCCGGCTCCTCATCGCCGAGGACGAAGCCATCATCCGCCTGGACCTGAAGGAGATGCTCGAGGAAGAGGGCTACGAGGTGGTCGGCGAGGCCGCCGACGGCGAGGCCGCCGTCCGTCTGGCTCGCGAGAACGATCCCGACCTCGTCATCATGGACGTGAAGATGCCGGGGATGGATGGGCTCGCCGCGGCCGAGAAGATCGTGGCCGAGCAACTGTCGGCCGTGCTGATCCTCACCGCCTTCAGCCAGCGAGATCTGGTGCAGCGGGCGGCTGAGGCAGGAGCGATGGGCTATCTCGTCAAGCCTTTCCAAAAGACCGACCTCATGCCGGCGATCGACATCGCCCTGGCCCGCCACGCCCAGCTCTCGGCGGTGCGCAAGGAGTCGGGCGACCTCGCCGAGCAG
>JBOGWU010000304.1:0-10098 GCA_050693935.1 Actinomycetota bacterium
CCCTCGAGCAACTCGAGGTCGCCCTCGGTGTCGCGGGGGTAGTGCTCGTAGTCCTCGCCCTCACCGAACTGCAGGGGATTGACGAACACGCTGACGACCACCACATCGGCGCTCTCATGAGCGAGGCGAACCAGCGAGAGGTGGCCCTCGTGCAGCGCCCCCATGGTGGGGACGAGACCGATCACGCGGCCCGCACGCCGTTCGACGTCGAGCACTTCCCTCAGCTCGCGCTCCGTACGGACGATCCTCATTCTTGGTGATTCCAGTGGTCCTCCAACTGTTTGATCACCCGGCCGGCGGTCTGCTCGTCGATGCGGCGCGCATTGAGCGCCGCCGCAACGATGACGCGAACGACTCGGGCGTAGTCCTCGACCAGCTCCGGAGCGGCTCCGGCGATGCGCTCGAGATGAGCAGCGATGGTGTCCGCCTCGCCGCGCACCACCGGACCGGTCAGGGTCGCGGCTCCCCCTCCGCGAGTGGCGGCGTTGGTGACGGTGCCGGCTGCCAGGGGGCCGAGCACTTTTTCGGGAGCCTCGATCTGGATAGAGGAGAGGAGCCCCTCTCCGATTGCAAGCAGCGCGGCGATCCCGTTCGAGGTAATCGTTGCGGCCGCGTGCCACAGCGGGCGATGTTCCTCCGCGACCACGACGGGATCACCTCTTAGCTCCCGCGCGACGAAATCGGTGGCCCACGCCTCGAGGCCGTTGCTCGTGGTGACCCCCCAAGCGGATCCCGGGATGCGTTCGATCGCGCTGTTCACATCGGGACATGCCTGCACCGGATGGAGCGCCGCCGCCCCCGCGCCTGCGTCGAGCACGGCGGTGAGCGGTTCGATCCCCGAGGCGCCCGCAAAATGCACCACGGCGCAGGGTTCAATCTCCTGGGGCTCGCCTACCCCGCGTACGCGCTTGGCGATGTGGCCGGCAACGTCCTCGATCTCGCCGTCGGGAACGCCCAGCAATACGACATCGGCCTCGGGCAAGGTTGCGTGGTGATCGAACACCTCGGCGTCGAGGAAATCCGCGGCGCGGTGGGCCGAGTCGGCCGAACGCGAGGCGACCCCTGCGACCACGTGGCCTCGGCGCCTGAGTAGTTCGGCGACTGCCGTGCCGACCCGGCCCGCGCCGATGAGCGCAAGTCGCAGCGGGGTGGTCGGCCCTGACATGGTGATCCGCTCCAGTCCACTTCCGGTACCGGTCGTATCCACAAGCATAGTGGGCCGCTCGAGCGCTGGGGTTACTAGTTGATCAGGCTTGCACTGAAGCGGAACGATTTGTTTTGGTCCACGGGATGACCGGCACACGAGAACGGTGAGCGGAAATCCGTGAAGCAGTCCCTGAAGCGAGTGCTCGCGTTGGACAGCACCAGGAGCACGCGCGTGACCTTGCCGAACGGAACCCTGTCGCTGCCCACACCCTTTCCGTCGAGCCGGACCAACTTCTTGCGTACGACCTGCGAGCCGTCGAGCGCAATCAGCAAAGCCTTGGGCTTGGACTTGAGGCCGGGTCCGTCGACGTTCACTTTGATTCTGGTGTCCGGACCGACCCCCTTGCCGCGCTTGAACATGAGATAGGAGCTCGCCAGGTGGTCGAGACGGCGCGATACCCAAGCAGTCCGGCGGTGGAACTTTCCCAGCGTGAAGCTATCGCTTACCGGCGCGCCGCCGCCGGTCGCCGTGCGGTAACTCGCCCCCTCGCTGTAGAACCTGCCGGGAAGGAAGTTCGCAAGCGCGAACTTCGAGAACACCTTGCCGAACGACGACTTGCGGTCGAGCACCTTGCGAGTTGCCTTTAGCGAGTACAGGTCGGGGCCGCCCCTTGCGCCGTCGGCCTGGTTCCAAACCTGCCTGACCACCTTGCGGCGGAACCTCTCGCGGGCGTAGCGCCAGAAGACGAAGTTGCCGTAGGGAATGCCGGTGCTCGGGTCCCCGTAGTCGAGGGGAACGCGCGGCGTTCGCATCGCGCTCGTTTTGAGGAATTGGAGGTTGTCGTTGATGCCGTCGAAGACCTCGTCCTCGATCCAGGTGGCGGTGCTCTCCAGGATCCATAGGTCCTCGAAGAAGTCATAAGCGAATTGAACAGCGTGGAAGAACTCGTGGGCGCCGGTCACCCGGAGGTTCTTGAGTGGAGTCTGTTCGGGGTACTCGGCGGGGCGGTAGTCGTTGTCGAGCACGCAGTAGGCCGACATATCCGAGAATCGATAGGTCCCTTTGATGGCCCTGCCGAGGTTCGGGTCGTCCGACGTGCAGTAGCCGTACAGCCCCTCGGTGCCGAGCTGGGCGAGGTAGAAGTCGATCTTGCGGTTTCCCCCGTTGTTGTGGGAGGCGAGATCCCCTCTCGGCCGGCGGAACCCGAACCTCTTTATCTCGTCGTGCCAGACCTGCTGCTGCATCACCGTGAGCACCGAGTCGACGTAGTCAGGGAGACCGTTGGCGTCATCGTCGGTGGCGTCTACCTGGTGCTTGCTCGTCGTCGTCGTCACGTAGTGGACGCACAGGTTCGCCGAGCAGGTGCGCTTGGAGTTGGCTCCGCCGTAATTGATGTTGATGGGGTCGCCGCCCCGGTTGTCGGTAGGACGGGAGAGCATCCCGTCGGCCGCGGCTCGCTCCTCGCCGGACAGCTCGTGCTTGCGAAGCGCCAGGTCTCGTAGCACGAGCGTCGCCTCCCTGGCGTCGGGCGTAGCTATCTCGCCAAAGCGACGAGCGACCGCCTCGGGCTCGAAAAGGCTCCGCGCCCGCTCCAACGAGTACTCCGCCTCGGTAATACCTCCCGCTTCGAGGGCCCGCGTCAGGGCGTCCCTGGGGGCGGGAGTCAATCCGGGAACGGCGTCGGCGAGGGGCTCAGCGGCCTTTACCGCGCCGGAGACGTGCGCCGGAAGTCCGAGCGTCAGCACGCTCAACGACACCGCAAGCACGAGTAGCTTCTTCATCTAGAGCCCCTTCGACCCAGTAAAAAACGGGCGTCTGCGGGCGCCCGCGGGTGACTTTCGGGCAGCATATGCGAGTGCTCGAACCGCGCCTAGCCCGGTCGCTGCGGAAAAGGGCGGGCTAGAACGGTTCGACCAGATGTACCTCGCCCTCGGCCTCGTCGACCCAGTCGGCGTATCGAGAACCCCACGGGTCGGCCACGTCGGGGTCGATCTCCAGGAGGGGAATCAACACGAATCGTCGCTGGGTCATGCGGGGATGCGGGATCTCGAGATCTCCCTCGTTCACCTTCTGGTCTCCGAAGACCAGCACGTCGAGATCGATGACCCGCGGCCCCCAGCGGATCTCGGAGGGCTCGCGGCCCAGGGCGTGTTCGATGCTCTGGCAGGTTGCGAGCAGATCTCGGGGCCCGAGCGTGGTCTCCAAACGAGCCACGAGGTTGATGAACGAGCGTTGGGGTGGTCCGCCCACCGGGGTCGTCTCGTAGAGACCGGAGGTGGCCGTGACTCTGATCCCCTCGGTGTCGTCCAGGGCCGCGACCGCGCCGCGGCAGAACACCAAACGCTCACCGACGTTCGAACCGATGCCGATGTAGGCGGTGGTCATGTTCGCTCCTCGTGTCGGGGCTTCAAGGCCGGTGGATTCGCACCTCGATCGCCCCGACGTCCTCCTCGACGGGTGGCGACTCCTTTGCGATCTCTACCGTAACCCCGCGCACCCCGTCGACCTTCGTCATTCGGGCGGCGATCTTTCCTGCCAGGTATTCGAGCAGGTCGCAGGAGTTGGATCTGACGATCGCCGCGATCTCGTTCGTGGCCCAGTGATAGTTGATGGTTTGAGCGAGATCGTCGCTCTTGCTCGCTCGTCGTAGATCGGCCTCCAACTCGACTGAGACGCGCACCCACTGGGGCCTCGCACGCTCCTCCTCGGTCACGCCGATGTGCGTGGCGAGCCGCAACTCGCGGATCGAGATGCGATCGGACGCCGACTCCTCCCCCACTATGTGTTAGGCCTCTCGAATCGCTTCGATCATGCGGACGGTGCGCGCGTTCTCCTCGATGTCGTGAACCCGCACGATATGAGCGCCCTTCATCACCGACCACGCCACCGTTGCAGTGGTCCCCTCGAGCCGCTGGCCCTCCGCGACGTCGAGGGTCGCCCCGATGAACGACTTCCGCGAGGTTCCCACGAGCACCGCGAACCCAAGCTCGACGATCTCCTCGAGTCGACGGAGCAGCGAGAGGTTCTGTTCGGGAGTCTTCGCGAAACCAAAGCCCGGGTCGATGCATATGGAATCGCGCGCCACTCCGGTCTCGAGCAGCTCGTTCGCGCGGCCATCAAGCCAGTCGCGCACATCGGTCGCCACGTCCGCGTAGTCCGTCCGCTCTCGCATCGTCACCGGGGTCCCCCGCGAATGCATCAGCACGATCGCGGCTCCCGTCCGGACCGCCACCTCGTCCATGGCGCGGTCCGTCGCTTCTCCGAGAGTGTCGTTGATGATGGTGGCTCCGGCGGATAGCGCGCGGTCCGCGACCTCCGGCTTGCGGGTGTCGATGGAGATGAGCACGTCGACGCGGTCGCTTAGCGCCTCGACTACCGGAACGACGCGCCGGAGCTCCTCTTCGAGCGCCACCGGCTCCGCTCCCGGCCTGGTGGACTCGCCGCCCACATCGATGATCGACGCGCCGCGCGCGGCCATCTCGATGCCGTGGTTGACCGCTCGCTCGGCGTCGAGCCACAAACCTCCGTCGGAGAACGAATCCGGCGTCACGTTGAGCACGCCCATGAGGGCCGTGCGATCGAGCGACAGGTAGCCGTCCTTACACCGGAGCTTCATGCGGGGAGTCTAGTGCCCCCGCGCATAACGACCTTGGTTGCACGCTAGTGGCCGCGGATGAGGCCCATGGCCTCGGCGCGAGTAGCTTCGTTGCGCCGGAACATGCCCCGCACCGACGACGTCACGGTCTTGCTTCCCGGCTTGCGGACGCCTCTCATGCTCATGCAGAGGTGCTCGGCCTCGATGACCACGAGCACGCCCCGCGGGTTCAACGACTTCTCGATGGTGTCGGCGATCTGAGTCGTGAGCCGCTCCTGCACCTGGGGTCGCTTCGAGAGGACGTCGACGAGCCTGGCGAGCTTCGACAGGCCGGTGATCTGGCCCGAGTCGTTGGGGATGTAAGCGACGTGGGCGAAACCGATGAAGGGAATCAGGTGGTGTTCGCACAGCGAATGCAGCGGGATGTCCTTCACCATGATCATCTCGTCGTGGTCGGCCTCGAACACGACGTCGAGCTCGTCCGCGGGGTCCTTGTGAAGGCCGGAGAACAGCTCGGCGTACATATCGGCGACCCGGCGAGGGGTGCGGATCAGACCGTCGCGTCCCGGCTCCTCGCCGATGGCCTTCAGGATCGCTGCGATCGCGTCCTCGATCGCGTCGAGGTCGATCGGCGTCGGGGGCCGCAGCTCGGTGACCTCCTCTGATCCCTTGCGTCGCTCTGCCATCCATCCACCCTAAACACCCCCACCCAAGCCCGATTCCCGCCCCCCCACGTTCTTGGCTTTCAGGTGTCGCCGAATACACCCCCACTGGTCCAGAAAGCTGTGACGTGCACCACAGTCTGCGGCGACACCTCGGTGTTGCCTTTTTCCCATGAAGGCAGCACTGGGCGGTCGAACCGAAACCCTGTCGCCACCAGACGGGTTGCTCTCCAGAGAACAGCTCGAGGAAGCAGGTCTGGACAAGGCCGCCCGGCGCCGGCGGATGAAGGCCGGCATTCTCGTCCTCGTTCTGCCAGGCGTATTTCGGCTCGCAAGCGTGCCCGAGTCGTGGACGCAGTTCGTTAGGGCAACTTCGATATGGCTCAGAGGAAGGGGCGTCCTGTCACACCTCACGTCGGCATCGCTTCAGGGCCCGAGCGACGCCGAGGGTTACCCCATCGAAGTGTCGTCGACCATGCGCTCTCTCAAGAGTCCGACCGGCCAGATCGTCGTCCGCAGGGTGGGATCGCTGGAGAACCGAGACCTCCGATGGGTGAAGAACATGAGGGTCACCAACCCGTTGCGCACGATCTTCGACCTCGCGGGCACCTTGAATCCGAACGAGATCGACATGGTGCTTGACGAGGCTCGCAGACGACGGCTCGTTGCCGAACGCCCACTCCGCGAGTTGCTCGAGCGTCTCGGGTCCAACGGCAGGGGCGGCACCCGGCGCATCCGCACCATTTTGGATTCGGGGGAGATGCAGAGTCCGGTTCCAGGCAGTCCGTTCGAGCGGAGATTCGTGCAGTTCCTCCGCCGTCGCTCACTCCCAATAGCCGAGCGCCAGGTCGCGGTAAATGAAGACGCGGGCCGGTTGGTGGCTCGGGTCGACTTCGCCTATCCGGACCTGAAAGTTGCCATCGAATGTGACGGCAAGAAGCACCACTTCGGTCGCGATGACTGGGAGAAAGACTTGCTGCGTCGAAGCCGGCTTGCTGCACTCGGCTGGCTCGTGATCCACGTTTCCTGGGACATGCTCGTGAACGAACCGGATGAGCTGGAGAGGCTGATCCGCCGGGCCTTGGGTCAACCAGCCCTTTTGTGACCACTGGAGGTGCGTTTTCCGACACCTGAGGGTCCCGAAAGGCGTCTGGGGTTGGGCTTAGGCCTCGCCCAGGCGGGGTTTGGGTGAGTGGCGCGGGAGGCGTTTGCGGGCCTCTTCGGTTTCCTCGCGAGCCGCGGCGGCCCTCTCGGACTCCTCACGTGCCTTGCGGCGGAGCCGGGCCCGCTCGGTGCCGTCGGTCGGAGACTGCTTGGCGACCTCGCCGAAGATCTCCTCGACCTCGGACTTTTCGACCGACTCCTTCTCGAGCAGCCGCTCCACGAGCATGTCGAGCTTGTCCCGGTACTTGGTGACGATCTCCCGAGCCTCGTCGTGGGCCTCCTCGACCAGGCGCCTGACCTCCTCGTCGATCTTGGCGGCCACTACGTCCGAGTAGTCCTTGACGTGTCCGTAGTCGCGGCCCAAGAACGGCTGCTGGCCCTCGGTCTCGCCGAGGGCAAGGGGGCCGAGGTCGCTCATCCCGTACTGCATGACCATCGACTTGGCGATGCGCGTGCAGCGCTGGATGTCGTCCGAGGCGCCGGTGGTGGGCTCGTTGAACACGACTTCCTCGGCGACGCGGCCGCCGAGGAGCATGGCCAGCTCGTCGACCAGCTCGCTGCGGGTGACGAGGAAGCGGTCCTCGCTCGGCAGCGTCAGCGTGTAGCCCAGGGCCCTGCCGCGGCTGACGATCGACACCTTGTGAACGGGATCGGCGTTGGGAAGCGCGTGCGAGACGAGCGCGTGGCCGGCCTCGTGATAGGCGATGACCTTCTTCTCCTTCTCGGAGATGACCCGGCTCCGGCGCTCGGGGCCGGCGACCACGCGGTCGATGGCCTCCTCGAGCTCGTTCATCGAGATCTCGTTGCGAGAGAAACGGGCGGCCAGCAGCGCCGCCTCGTTGACCACGTTGGCGAGGTCCGCCCCGGTAAAGCCGGGGGTGCGCTTGGCGAGCACCTCGACGTCGACGTCCTTGCCCAGGGGCTTGCCTCGGGTGTGGACCTTGAGTACGCCCACCCGCCCGTTGAGGTCGGGTCGGTCGACCACGATCTGGCGGTCGAAGCGGCCGGGACGCAGCAAAGCGGGGTCGAGGATGTCGGGCCGGTTGGTGGCCGCGATCAGAATCACGCCGCCCTTGATGTCGAATCCGTCCATCTCGACGAGCAGCTGGTTCAGCGTCTGCTCACGCTCGTCGTGGCCCCCGCCGAGCCCCGCGCCGCGGTGGCGGCCGACGGCGTCGATCTCGTCCATGAACACGATCGAGGGCGAGTTCGCCTTGGCCTGCTCGAAGAGGTCGCGCACCCGGCTTGCACCGACGCCGACGAACATCTCGACGAAGTCAGAGCCCGAAATGGAGAAGAAGGGAACGCCGGCCTCGCCGGCGACGGCCCGGGCCAGCAGGGTCTTCCCCGTACCGGGGGGACCGTACAGCAGCACGCCCTTGGGGATCTTGGCCCCCATTGCCTGGAACTTCTGCGGCGCCTCGAGGTACTCCTTGATCTCGTGCAGCTCCTCGATGGCCTCGTCGAGCCCGGCTACGTCGCCGAAGGTGATCTTGGGCTGGTCCTTGGTTACCAACCGGGCCTTGGATTTTCCGAAGCTCATCACCCGGTTGCCACCCCCCTGCATCTGCTGCATGAGGAAGAAAAAGAATCCGACGATGATCAGGATCGGGAGGAACTGGAAGAGCACCGAGAGGAAAACGGAGCCCTGCTGTGGATCGGCGGTTACCTCGACCTCACTGTCGATCGCGATCTGCTGGTAGTCGTCAACCGTGTCTTTGGGGACGAACAACTCATAGAGGACACCGTTGGTCTGCTCGCCGGTGACCTTCTCGTCCTTGGTCAGGAACTTGGCCGTCTCGATCTCGCCCGACTCGACCATCTCCACCCACTGGTTGACCGAGCCGATCTCTTCAGGTTGCTCCGCGTTCTGGCGATAGAGGTTGATGACCCAGACCACGGCGATGATCAGGATCAAGTAGAAGATTGCGGATCTGAAAATTCGGTTCATTCGAGCAGGCTACCAGCCTCGTCTTACTAAAGACCCCCTAAAAAGGGCCGCGTTTGCTGCCCCGATTGGAGCTGTCCTATGAGGGTTCGGCGCCGTATGCCTCGGGCTTGAGGACGCCGATATAGGGAAGGTTGCGGTACTTCTCAGCGAAGTCCAGCCCGTAGCCGACGATGAAGACCGGCGGGATCTCGAAACCCGGGTAACGAACGTCCATCGGCACCGCCTGCTCGCCCTTCTTCCAGAACAACGAGCAGATCTCGAGACTCGCCGGCCCGCGAGCCTCGAGGTAGCGCAACAGGTAGTTGATGGTCAGCCCGGAGTCGATGATGTCCTCGACCAGCAGCACGTGACGGCCCGTTATCTCGTAGTCGAGGTCCTTGAGTATCCGCACCACGCCGGAGGACTTCGTCGAAGACCCGTAGCTCGACACCGCCATGAAGTCGAACTCGACGGGAAGCTGAACCGAGCGGGCGAGGTCGGACATGAACACGAAGGCGCCCTTCAGAACCCCGATGAGCAGCAGGTCCTTGCCGCGGTAGTCCTCGGTGATCTGCTTGGCGAGGGATGCGATCTTGTCCTGAATCTCGTCCGAGGTGATGAGGACCTCTTGAATATCCTCGTGAAGGTCCGCTGACGGCATGCCGGTCATACTAAGTCTGTTCGATACGGGGTCGTTGGACGACTACTTCGGCTCGGCTTATCTCGATGGTGGCTCCCGACGCAACGTCGAAGTGTCGAGTCTCTCCCCCGGGCGCGTCGATTGCGCTCAGCGCCGCCTCGATCCCGCCGGAGCGATCCCGGACCCGTCCCACGGCGCGTTCGAGCAGGCGCCGGCGCAACGCCGTCGGAAGGGGGCCGAGCTCAGTACGCTGAAACCGAACCCTTCCCTCCTCGCCCTTCGCGAGCTGGCCGTACAGAGTGTCGGCCAGGCCCTCGAGCGCCGCCGCGTCCGTGCGAAGTCGCTCGGCCGACGATGCCATCGCTTGGATCGCCCCCTCGCCCCAGCGCTGCTCGATGGTTGGGATTAGGGCGGTCCGAACGGAGGCGCGTTCGAATCGCTCGTCTTCGTTGGCCGGATCCACGTCGTAGTCGAGCTCGACCTCTTCGCAGTAGGCCTGGGTCGCCGCCCGCCGCACCTCGATAAGGGGTCTCACGCGGCCTCGCTCGGCCGGAGGAATACCGGCGAGGCCCTCGGTTCCGGCCCCGTGCACGAGCCGCGCCAGAGTGGTCTCGACCCGATCGTCCAGCGTGTGCCCGGTTGCGATCTTCGTCGCCCCCACCTCCCGGGCCACGGTTTCGAAGAACGAGTAACGAAACAGCCGCGCCCTGGCGTGGAGGTTCGAGCCCGCGAGATCGGGCGCCCTCATTAGATGTACCTCGAAGCCGGCGGCAGCCGCGGCCGACGACACCCGGGCCGCGATCGGTTCGGATCTCTCGCTCAAATGATGATCGACGTGGGCCACGTGAAGCGTCCATCCGCGTGGCGTGGACAGCCGGTGGAGCACGTCCAGCAGGCAGGTGGAGTCCGGCCCCCCCGAGACCGCCACCACCACGATCTCGCCGTCGGCCAGCATGGAGT
>JBOGWU010000305.1:0-20271 GCA_050693935.1 Actinomycetota bacterium
GGCTGGCGCTGGTGACGCGTCAGGTGCTGCGCCTGCGTGAGCTTCGGGGCCGGGTGCTCGTCGTGCAGTTCGGTGGAGCGTCGGGAACGCTCGCCTCCCTCGAGGATCGCGGCGTCGAGGTGGCCGAGCTAATCGCGAAGGAGCTGAACCTGGGCGCCCCCGAGTTGCCCTGGCACGCGGAGCGCGATCGCGTGGCCGAGGTCGCCACTTCGCTCGGCATCGTCGCCGGGGCCATGGCCAAGATCGCGGGTGACGTCGTTCTCTTGATGCAGACCGAGGTCGGTGAGGTCTCCGAGGGTGCCTCGGCCGGCCCTGGGACTTCGTCCGCCCTGCCACACAAGCGCAATCCTGTGCTCGCCTCGGGAGCCATCGCGTCGGCGCGTCTGGCGACCGGAACCGTGCCCGTCGTCCTCTCGGCCATGATGCAGGAGCACGAGCGGGCGGCCGGGGGGTGGCAGGCGGAGTGGCTCGCGATTCCCGAATTGTTCCGCCTCACCGCGGCGACCGTGGACCGGGTTCGCTCGATCGTCGAGAACATCGAGATCGACTCCGAGCGGATGAGCGCAAACCTCGGCACGAGCGGCGGGCAGATCATGTCCGAGGCTCTCGTGATGGCGCTGGCTCCTCATGTCGGCCGGCCCGAGGCGTACCGGCTCGTCGCGAAGGCCGGCGAGCGCGCTTATCAACAGGGGACGGACCTCCGCAGCGCCGCCGCCGACGACGAGCAGATCGGCCGAGTCCTTGCTCCGGACGTGCTCGAGAAGGTGTTTTCGCCGGACGCCTATCTGGGAAGCACCGACGCGTTCGTCGAGCGGGCGGTCGAGGGGTTCCGTGTGATTGCGCAGGACCGAGCAACCTCATGACGTGCATCCAAGCCGGCGACATTCGAATTCACGTTCACATCGACGGGCCCTCCGATGCTCCCGTCGTGTTGTTCTCGAACTCGCTCGGGGCCGATCTGCGCATGTGGGATGCGCAGGCGGATACCTTCGCCGGCCGCTTTCGCGTGGTCAGGTACGACGGTCGTGGACAGGGAGGCTCCGATACTCCCGCGGGCCCGTACACGATCGAAGCGCTTGGAGGCGACGCTCTAGCGGTGCTCGACGCCCTCGAGGTCGAACGAGCCCACATCTGTGGAATCTCGATGGGCGGCATGGTGGCGCTGTGGCTCGCCGCAATTCACCCGGAGCGTGTCGGCCGGGCGGTCTATGCGAACACCGCAGCCAAGATCGGATCCGACGAGATGTGGGACGCGCGCATCGAGGCCGTGCGCGCGGGCGGGATGGAAGCCATTCGAGATGCCGTGCTTGGTCGCTTCTTCACGGACTCGTTTCGGCGTGATTCCGAGGTCTTCCGGCGCACCTCGGACACCTTCGAAGCGACGTCGCCGGAGGGTTACGTGAGCCTCTGCTATGCCGTCAGAAATGCGGACCTGCGTCCGCTGGTCGGGGCCATCCGGGCTCCCTCCCTGGTCGTGGCCGGGGCGCACGATGTTGCTACTCCGCCGGCCGAGGCTAGGTGGCTTCACGAGCAGATTCCTGGGAGCGAGCTGATGGTCTTCGCCGACGCTGCGCATCTGAGCAATGTCGAGCAACCCGGTCCCTTCAACCAAGCGGTCCTGGATTTCCTCGACCGCGAAGCGGGATAGATGAGCGACGCCCGAGAACTCGTTTCGCTCGGCTGCCGGATCCTGGGACGCGAGGATCAGGGCGATCTCGTCTGGGGACACGTGTCCGCGCGCGACCAGGAGGGACGAGGCGTCTGGATGAAACGCAGCACCATCGGCTTCGAGGAGGTAAGCGCTGAGGACGTGCTGCTCGTCGACCGCGACGGGGGTGTCCTACGGGGAGAGGGGCGGCGTCATGCCGAGTACCCCATTCACACCGAGATCATGGCCGCCCGGCCGGACGTCAACAGCGTGGTCCACACCCATGCGCATCACGCGGTTGCCTTTGCTTCGTTGGACGTGTCGCTGCGCCCGATCTCACACGAGGGGACCTTGTTCGTGCCCCCCGAGGTTGCTCGCTTCACTCAGACGGGTGACCTGATACTGACCCAGGAACTCGGGCAAGCGGTGGCGGTTACGCTGGGCGAACGAAACGCCATCTTCCTCGTCAACCATGGGATCGTCACCGCCGCCGCCGACGTCCCGACGGCGGTGATGAGCGCGGTCCTGATGGACCGCGCTTGTCGCGCACAGCTCACCGCGATGGCGGCCGGACCCATCCGTAGCTGGTCGAGCGACGAGGAAGCGCTGGCCAAGCGGGCGCACTGCTATCCGCCCGAGTTGCTGCGACAAGCCTGGGACTACATGGTCCGACGGCTTCCCTGAAGAGTTGTTCAGGCGGAGCCGACCGCCACGCCCGAACGCTCGGAGGTGTATTCGGGTGCGTCCTCTAGATAGGCGACGCGGTCGTAGCCGAGGAACTTGATGAGCCGGTTCTGGGCGGAGATCAACACGACGGGTTCGTTCTCGCTCGAGTTGAAGTGTTGGTGAACCGTGTTCTGCGGAACGTAGACCGTGTCGCCGGCTTTGAAATCGTGCCGTGACGAGTCCTTGGCCACGCGCGCGTAGTACCTCTCGGCGATCTCGGCCTCAACCTCCCAGTGGAGGCTGTAGCCGCTGCCGGATACAACGTAAAAGACCTCGTCGGCCATGTGCCAGTGCTTTGCCGAACGGCTTCCCGAGGGAATTTGCTGCTCGTAGACGTCCACGCTGAAACAGCGGAAGTCGTCACGTTCGGGCGAGGACATCACTCGGACGTGTCCGTCGCGCGTGAGTTCCCACTGAGTGTCGGACTGCTTGATGACTTTCTTGCGTCCCTCGACGCCGGCGGTCCATACCTGAGACCAATCCTCACGCGGACCGAACTTATCCTCGTCCTCGACCGGCCCGCTACGACCCTGTTGAATCAAGCCGAAGTACATCCACATGGACTTGGCCTTCATCACCAGCGCGACGGCTCGTTCGTCCTCGCTCGCGTTGAAGTGCCTGTGGACCGAGTCGGTATGTACCGCGACGAGGTCTCCCTTTTCCCAGTCGTAGCGCTTGTCGTCGTGTATCTCGTAGCCGCGACCCTCGAGAATGTAGAAGATCGCCTCGTTCTGATGCCCGTGACCGTGATTGGACTTGCCGGGAGGCAGTTCGACGAAGTGCACCTGCAGGGTCTGAGTAAGGAAGGGGTCGTCCCCCGGGCCTATCCGCCACCACGTACGGGAGTCCTTGGAGTCCCCCGAATGACCGACGCTGGCGTCGTCGACGACCACTTCGTCGGCCCGGACTCTCGGTGCTTCCAGCTGAGCTCGGCGGACCTCGCCCAAGCCGTATTTCTGGGAGACGATTCCTCGCAGAAATACCCGGCCTTCCTTACCCATGTGTTCCTCCCGAGAAATCGTCAACCTGGAGAGAGTTCAAGGTAACATATTGTCAGACCATAAGACCAAGGGGTCTGGGATTAGGGTGAGCGAATGGTAGCCAAGAACTCGGCCGCGAGGTCCTCGGAACTCTTCAGTCGCGTAACCGGCGGCCGGATCTCGGTCGAGATCGTGGAGCAGATCAAGGCCGCGGTGAGTGCAGGACACCTCGGACCTGGGGACAGGCTTCCTTCGGAACGTGACCTCACCGAGCGCTTCGGCGTAAGCCGCGTAACCGTGCGCGACGCGCTCCGCATCTTGGAGGCCACCGGCCTCATCGAGGTGCGGGTCGGAGCTCGGGGCGGCGCCTTCATCACCGCGCCGGCCCCCGCCCTCGTGAGTGAAGGTCTCGCCAACATGCTTCTGCTCTCGTCGGTCACGCCGGCCGAGGTCACCGAAGCGCGCTTCATCTTCGAGTTGGGCATGATCCCTTTGATATGTGAGCGGGCAACAGAACACGACGTCGCCGAGCTCACCTCGATCTGCGAGCGGTCCGAGTCGGCGCTGCGGGCGCGTAAATATGACGTCTCCTTGTCGGCCGAGTTCCACACCCGACTGGCTCGAGCGAGCCACAACGGGGCGATCGAGCTGATAGTCGACTCCTTCCAGGGGCCGCTGCTCATGTCCCTGCTCAAGGCCCAGGAACGCGCACCCCAGATGGGGGACCCTGGGGTCAAGGAGCACAGGCAACTGGTGAGGGCCATCAGCGATGGCGACGCGGAGCGGGCCAACGAGATCATGTTCAAGCACCTAGGGAGAACCGCCCGGCGCCTGGGCAAGACACCCCCCGGGGGCTCACGACGACGTAGACGCTCGAAGGGGACGGGCTCTGCCCGCAGCTAAATCGCGGCAGGGGGACGGATCCCACCGTTCTCTGGTGCCGCTCTACATCGCATCTGGGGTTCTGACCGTGGGCGAGGGGAGCCTGCTCGTCCTCATCTCCCCCTACCTCGACTCACGGGGAGTGCAGGCGGGCGTCATTGGTCTGGTGCTTTCCGCATATGGGGTCGCGTCCTTCATCTCCCGGATTCCGGCGGGCGCGATCTATCGTTCGAACCGCGGCCCCTGGCTCGTCGCCGGCGGTTGTCTGGCGATGGCCGCCGCGCTCCTTCTGATTCCGACCAGCGGGAACCCCTTGATCGTGGGCGGGCTCGTTGCGCTCGATGGCATGGGCTTCGCGGTCGCCACGACGGGAGCGATGGCCGCCCTGATCGAGCGCCGGCCCGCCGGCTCCGGAGCCGGATCCATCATGGGCTGGTACACGGGCAGCATTGGGGCCGGCTATGCGATCGCGGGCTTCGTGGCCGGAGGGCTCGCCGATCGAGTGGGAATCGAGTCGGCGTTTGCGGTCATTGCTCTCGTACCGCTCGTCGCAGGAGCCGTTCTCAAGATCGTCCTGCAGTCGAGCGCCGCCGGTAAGGAGGCATCGCGAACGGTCGCTGCGCCTCCAGCCGGGCGCCCTGGGCTGGGCGCCTTCAGACACGCTCCTGGGATGGTGTGGCTTGCCTTCGTGGTGTCGCTCTACTTGAACCTCGTGAGCGGAGTTCTGTTCACCTTCTTCCCGCTTTACGGGCTTGGCATTGGATTGACGCTCACGCAAATCGGCTCGCTTACCGGAATCCACGGAGCGATCGCCGCGGGCGTCAGATTTGGATCCGGTCTGCTGTTCAAGTGGATCTCCTATCAGAGGGCGCTCCCGATCATGGTCGTGGCGGGCGGAGCGGCGGTCGCGGGGATTGCGGCGACATCGCGGTTCGCGGTGCTCGCCATCTCGTGGGCCACGATTGGACTGGCGCGAGGTGTCCTGCGCGTCGCCTCCGGAGCGCTGGTGATGGATGCTTCGGGTCCCAGCGACGCCGAGAGGGGAGCGGCGTCGGGCATCTACCTGGCGGGGCTGGACCTGGGCAAGGTCATCGGGCCACTCTTCGGTGGTGCCAGCGTGGAGTTGGTCGGTCTGCGATCAACCTTCGTCCTGATCAGCGTCGCCTTTCCGCTCGCGTATCTCCTTCTGGCCCTCGTGATAACGCGCCGCACGCGCCCGGTGGGAGCGCCTCCCGGCCCGAGCACCGCCGGTTGACATGACTCGGTGGTGCAAATATGGTCCTACCATAAGACCTACATCGATTTAGAGAGAGGTCATGGCCGGCAGAATCGAGGAGCTGGGCGAGTCGCTCGCTAGAGAGGCGCGCTCACCCGGCTATCACACGCTCGCGGATCTCGTCGACGATGACGACGCTCGTTTCCGCCTTCATACCAGGCTCTACACCGATCCCGATGTGTTCAACGCCGAGATGCGCGGCATTTTCGAGCGTTCCTGGGTCTTCATCGCTCACGAGTCTGAGGTTCCGCGCACCGGCGACTACAAGACGACGTCAATCGGGACTCAGCCCGTCGTCGTCAGCCGTCATGAGGATGGCCAGATCTACGTGTTGCTCAATCGGTGCAGGCACCGGGGAACGGTGGTGTGCCGGGCGGAGACGGGCCACTCCAACTTCTTCCGCTGTCCGTATCACAACTGGGTCTACGCCAACGACGGCACTCTAGTCGGTATGGCGATGGCCTCCGGATACCCCGAGGACATGGACAAGGGCGACTTTGGATTGCAGAGTGTGGCCCGCGTAGGCACCTATCGGGGCCTCATCTTCGCCAGCCTGAGCGAGCAGGCATGCGAGTTCGCCGAGTACCTGGCCTCCGTCAAGAAGTACATAGACCTTTGGATGAATCGCTCCCCCGTGGGCGAGATAGAGGTCATTCCCACTCCTCACAAGTACCCCTACGCGGGGAACTGGAAGTGGCAGGCCGAGAACGGAGCCGATGGCTACCACGGCAACTACGTCCACGCTTCCTGGCAGAAGGTATTGCAGCGCGCGGACGAGGCCAAGGTGAAGGACATCAGACGCTTCAGGGAAGCCGGTTGTACGCGGGGATTCGATTACGGCCACGGGCTTTTGGAACGGCCCGGCGGCACCAATCCGGCCTCGAGTTGGACCGGGCGGATGATGGAGAAGTTCCCCGACTACGAAGAGGCGCTGCGCGGCCGCTTCTCCGAAGAGGAGATCGCAGCCATCTCCTCGCGCCGGAACATCTTCATATTCCCCAACCTCTATCTCTTCGACACGCACCTGCGGGTGATCAATCCCATCTCGGTAGAGGAGACCGAGGTGTATCTCTACGTTTACGCGTTGAAGGGTGTCCCCGACGAGTTGAACGAGGGACGTTATCGAGCCCACGAGCGCTTCTACGGGCCCTCGGGCTTCGGTTCTCCCGACGACCTCGAGATCTTCGTGTCCAATCAAACGGGCGTGAAGGCCACGGGGATCGACTGGGCCATGATGAATCGGGGCCAGCATCGCGAGACGCTCGAGGACGGAGAGCGGATAGGCCACTCCACGGATGAAACGCCGACTCGATCCCTGTACCGGGAGTGGAAGCGGCTAATGAGCAACTCCCCGAGTCGATAGCTCTCGCATGGCCACCACCAAAGGCTCGGAGGCGAGACTTACGGTCTCGGACGCGGAGGGGCTCCTCTATCGGGAGGCCCGGCTGCTCGACGAGCGACGCTACGAGGAGTGGCTCGAACTCTTTACTGAGGATGGTTTGTACTGGCTACCGATCCCGGTCGAGGGGGAGGCTCCCGACCCAGCCTCGGCGATCTCCATCATCTACGACGACGCGGTTCGCAGGAGCGAACGTGTCTACCGGACACTGCACACTCCCGTTCTCGACCAGAACCCTCCGTCTCGAACCATCCACGCGGTTTCGAACGTAGAGGTCGATCCCGAACCGGCAGCCGGCGACGTGCGCGTCTGGTGCGTTCAGACCATCAGCGAGATGCGGCCCGGAGGCCAAAGACAGAACGGACTCGGGGAGCAGAGAACCTTCGTGGCTCGCTGCGAGTATCGCTTTCGCGAGATCGACGGTTCCTGGAGGATCGCCTTGAAGAAGGTCTCTCTGCTCAATGCCGACCGGCCGATCTACAACCTGACGTTCGTCGTCTGAATCGGCTGAGAGGCTAGGCTGGGGCAATGGAGCTGCAGATCTTCCAGAATGAGTTTGCGATGGTTGAAGTTGGCCGGTTCGAAACGCCGAGCGGCCCCCGGCTGTTCATCCGCGATCTGGCATCCAAGGCGGAGGTGTACCTGGATCCGATCGAGCTCGAGGGCCTAACTCGAGTGCGCCACAGTGGGTTTGCCGAGCTCCTCGATCCCAGCGGGCTGCTGTCCGAAGGTGAGCCGGACCCGGACCAGGTATGAGTCGTCCGGGGCGCTCGACCGTGTCCTAAGGATGTCCGATCTCGTCAGCGCGGCGGTTGCGGTCGATGCGTTGCAGACCGAGCTCAAGCGTTTCGCCCCTCCCGATGTAGGTGCCGACGACGGCGTCCTGGCCGTCGAGATCGCAGGCGTCTGCGGGACGGATTGGGAGATCTATCGGCGCGAGAGCCGGGGCCGGGGACTCGGTCCTTTGATCCTCGGGCATGAGAACGTGGGCCGCATCACCGCCGTCGGCGAGGAGGCCTCGCGTCGTTGGGGCGTCGTCGCCGGGGACCGGGTCGTGATCGAGGAGTTCATTCCCTGCGGTCACTGCCGCCTGTGCCGGGCCGGTCACTACCGAATCTGCGAAGCAACCGACTCTCGATCGGGCCGCCCTTTCCTGCGCTACGGGAGCACGCCGGCGAGCGTTCCACCCGCACTCTGGGGTGGTTTCTCCGAGCTTCTCTATCTCCATCCGAACTCGATCGTCTACCCACTGTCCGAGGACGTGCCCGGAGAACTGGCGGCGTTGTTCGTTCCGATCTCGAACGGGATCCGCTGGGTCGTCCAAGAAGGTGGCGGCACCGTGGGCCGGTCGATAGTGATCCAGGGCCCCGGGCAGCATGGGCTGGGCTGCGTCGTGGCGGCGAAGGAAGCGGGGATGAGCCCGATCGTGGTCAGTGGTCTGGCGCGCGACGCCCGGCGATTGGACATCGCCCTCGAACTCGGAGCCGACCATGTCGTCCGGGTGGACGATGCAGACCTCGTTGCGGAGGTCGCGGAGATCACCGAGGGACGCATGGCAGATTTGGTCGTCGACGTATCACCTGGAGCGACCGTTGCCGTCGAGCTTGCAGTCGAGGTGGCAACGAAACGGGGGACCGTGATTCTTGCGGGATCCAAGCACGGTGCTCCGGTGAGCAATTTCCTGAATGACACGGTGGTGAGAAAAGAGCTCACGATCAAAGGAGTCCGGGGGCACGATCATCTCTCGGTGGAACCCGCGCTCAAGCTGATTCAGTCCCGCCGCTATCCCCTCGAGAGATTCTGCACTCATCGCTTCGGACTCGATGAGGTTGACCGCGCGCTGAGGATGGTGGGAGAGCGCTCCGACCCCGCGGCCGTCCACGTGAACGTGGTCCCCACCTGACCGTTCGCTCCCCGCGGGAGTTGCCGTGATGACTTATTCAGCCGACCGAATGAAGATCCTCAACCGACGTCTCACGCATCAATGAGGCCAGACTCTCTACGAACGGCATTTCGACGCCCGCGGATCTGGCAAGGTCGAGCGCCGAGGTGAGATCCTTCTGCGGCCAGCGCAGTCTATGGAGCCCCCACTCCGCAAGGGGTTTGTTGGCGCCGCTCCCGGCGGCCAGCGCGGAGCGGAGCGTAGAGGGCTCGAGCCCCAGCGCCTGCGCCAATCGCTGAGCCTCCAGGTCGGCCCGCAGGCAGGCCCACAGAATGATGTTGTTGGCGGCCTTGGCGATCTGGCCGGAGCCGACCTCCCCGAGCAGGCAGACGTCCGACGCGAACGCGTCGAAGACGGGACGACAGGCATCGATGACCTCCTGCGATCCGCCGCAGAACAGCGCCAGGTTCCCTTGTTCGGCTCCCCGTTCGCCCCGGACCAGGGCAACGTCGACGACGTGAACGCCCTGCCTCACTCCGGCGGCCGCCAGGCCCCGGCAGGTGTCGGGGCGGACGGAAGCACAGATGGCGATGATCGTGCCGGGTCGTGCCTCCCTCAGTGCCCCGCCGGAACCCGAGATCGCCTCGCGCACCTGCTCGTCATCCACCACCACCACCAGCACGAGGTCGCTCCTAGCAGCTACCTCCGCCGCGCCGGCGGCCGGTTGTGCGCCGCTTGCCTCCAAACGCCCGATGGCATCGGGGGCCGGGTCGGTCGCGACCACGGTCCACCCGCGCTCGAGGAGGTGGCTTCCCATCGCGGTCCCCATTCGACCGCAGCCCACGAGGCCGATCACTTGGGGGGCCCGAATCGCTCCGGCTGCCAAACCAGTGTCCACTTGTTCCTCCCTTGCCGCTGGGTCATCGCTTGCAAGCTAGTCGAGCGGGATGCTCTAATGGTTAGACCATACGATTCTTGTGTCGGGGGGACAGGAGGGAATACGTGAGGCCGAATCAGTGGTCCTGGCGACTGGTCGCGGTCTGCATGGTGGTGGCGATGGTGGCCGTCGCGTGCAGCAGCTCTCCCACTTCGGGAGGCGACGGCGACGGAAACGAGGAGTCGGGGGAGAGCGATGGCGCGAAGAGACTCGAGGAGCTCTACACGGAGCTCGAGGGGATGGACATCGAGGAGCGCCGCGAAGCCCTGATCAAGATCGTCGAGGAGGAAGAGGACGGCCAGCTCAACCTCTACGGGTCGACGAACCTCGACGAGGCCGATCCCATAATCTCGGCCTTCGAGGACGCAACGGGACTCGAGCCGAACCTGTACCGAGCCTCCTCGACCGACGTCGCGCAGCGGATCCTGCAGGAGGCCGACGCGGACTTCGCCGGGGCCGACCTCGTGTATACCAACGGGCCGGAGATGTCGATCTTGGACAACGAAGGGCTCTTGCTGCCGCTGGAGTCACCGGCGATCGAAAACATGGTGCCCGAGACCGTCGTGTCCGAGAACTGGTCGCCCATCTACCTGAACCTCTTCACCGCCGCGTGGAACACGGACAGGGTCAGCGAGGCCGACGCACCCACGACCTGGGAGGAGGTTCTCACCAACTTCGAGGGAACTCTCGCCATGGAGGTCGGCGACTACGACTGGTTCACCACCTTGGTCACCCAGTACTTCATGGAGGAGAAGGGCATGACCGAGGAGGAAGCGGTCCAGCTCTTCAAGGATGCCGCAGCAGGGGCGAGCATGGTCGACGGCCACACCCTGATGACCGAATTGCTCGCCGCCGGTGAGTTCGACGCCGCCACCTCGGTCTACAAACACCGCGCCGCGTCTCTCAGAGAGAAGGGCGCACCGGTTGCCTGGGAGCCGGCGGTTGAGCCTCTGGTCGTGCGACCGAACGGGATCGGGATCCTGGCCGACACGCAGCACCCGGCAGCCTCTCTGCTGTTCGCCGACTTCATGATGACCGACGTGCAGAACATGCTGCTCGAGTTCGACCGGACGCCGGCAAGTACCGAGGCCGAAGGAGGAGGCATCCCCACCGAGTACGAGGTCCTCTTGGCCGACCTTCAGCTTCTGTTCGAAGAGGTCGACAAGTGGGAGGGTCTCTACGAGGAAGTGGCCAACGAATCCGGCGGGGAAGTGCTCGAGGAGTAGCACGCGGAATCCTCGGCTACCTTCTTAGGCGATGCCGGCGCGCGAGATGAACATAAAGGGCAGACACCTGGGGGCCGAGCGAGTCCCCGACGATCGGGGACGGCGCCCCCGATGGGATCACTCGATGCCCGCGCCGGGCAGTTACGGGCGCTTCGTCGTGGATCGGATGACCGACGAGCAGATGCAAGGGCTCGCGGTTGGTGATTACTTCGGCTCGCTGGTCGACTACCGTCGCCAGTTCCCAGCCATGGCGAACATCACACGCGTCTACGAGCGGATGGACGACGGGAGCCTCCATCTCTGGATGACCGACGGTCCCCAGGAGGTTTCGATGATGAGGGGGCTGACGCGCCATCAAAAGGGTCACGTTCTGGTTACCGGACTCGGCCTCGGGATCGTGCAGCAACTCCTCCTGTCAGCCGATGCGGTGACCGATGTAACGACGATCGAGCCGCAAGAGGACGTGCCCTTGCTGCACGAGAGCAACGAGTGGTGGGGGAACCCCAGGCACCGGTTCCTCGAGGGAAGCGCGGCCGTGGAGCTGCCCGAGCTCGTATCGAGCGGGAACTACGACGGCTACGTCCTCGATCACTGGGCCACCCTCGGCGACAACCTCGACGAGAAGGTGAGCTTCCTGCGCTTGCTGGACGACGTCGATCAGGGGGATCGTCCGGTCTCGATGTGGGGTTTCTGGTGGGAGGTCCAGGAAACCGAGTCGTCCGAGTCACCCGACACGCGCAAGCTCCTAGCCGAGACAGAGCGCTGCACCAACTGCGGGATGATCCTCGGCGACGCCGAGACCGATGGGACCGAGTCGAACTTCTGGGTGGCGAGGGCCAAGCTGTTGGCCGGCCTATGTGCGCAGTGCGAAGACCTGCAGCCGTGACCAAGCAACCGAGATACGGATCCGACGTCATGGTCGATGCCCTGCAGGCTCATGGCTTTCGGTACGTGAGCCTGAATCCCGGCTCGTCCTTCCGCGGGCTGCACGATTCGCTCGTGAACTACGGAGGCAATTCACCCCAGATAATCGAGTGCCCGCATGAAAAGGTTGCCGTCGGCCTTGCGCATGGGTTCGCGAAGGCCTGCGGCGAGCCGATGGCGGTCGTCCTGCACGACGTCGTGGGCTTGTTGCACGGCACCCTGGGCATCTACTACGCACACATCGACCGCGTTCCCGTCGTGATCCTTGGAGGCACCGGTCCGATGGACCTCGCCCGCCGCCGTCCGAACATCGATTGGATTCATACCGCGAACGTGCAGGGCAACGCGGTGCGCGACTACACGAAATGGGACGACCAGCCGTACTCGATCGCTTCCGTTCCCGAGGTCATCGCGCGGGGGTATCGAGTAGCGATGTCGGAGCCGCGAGGCCCCGTCTACATCACGCTGGACGCGGGCCTCCAGGAAGACCTCCTCGAGGAGGAGGTGAGGCATCCGGACTACGAACGTCTCAAGGTTCCGTCCAGCCCCGGGGCCGACCCCCGCGCGCTGGCTCGCCTGGCAGAGATGCTCGTCGAAGCCGAACGCCCTTTGCTGATTCCGGGCTATGCCGGGCGCGCCCCCGAAGCCTTCGATCAACTCGTGGAGTTGGCGGAGCTCCTCGGGATGGGAGTGCTCGATACGAACACCCGGTTGAACTTTCCCAACCGGCATCCTCAGAACGTCACGGGCTCGGACGTAATCGAGGACGCCGATCTCGTGTTCTTCCTCGACGTAAAGGACATGGGCAAGCCCACGCAGCGCCTCGATTCGATAACCCGCACCGTTGGATCGAGAATCCCTCCAGCGGCCAAGGTGGTCGATCTCGGGTTCAACGATGTGGGCCTGTCGAGTTGGTCCCATGACTTCGCCGCCCTGCACGAGACCGACCTGCAGGTAACGGCCGATTCCTCGGTGGCGCTCCCGCAGCTGATCGCCCTCTGCAGAGAGCTCGAGGAAACGAATCCCGATCGGCGAGCGGAGCGCGCTCGGCGGCGACAGGAGTTGGCGAGGCTTCACGAGGCGACCGGGGACGGATGGCGCAAACGAGCCGAGGAGGTGTGGGACGACTCGCCGGTATCGACCGCCCGGCTCGCCGCAGAAGTATGGGGGGCAATAAAGGATCACGACTGGGTTCTCACGGCCGGCACCGCCGGTGATTGGGCCCTTCGTACGTGGGATTTCGATCGTGCTTACAGGCATCCGGGAAGGAGCCTCGGCACCGCCACGCAGATGTCGATTTCGCTGGGCGTCGCGCTCGCGCACCGAGACTCCGGCCGTCTGGTCGTTGACCTTCAACCGGACGGAGACTTGATGTTCGATCTCGGTGCTCTATGGGTCGCCGCTCACTATGAGATTCCGATGCTGGTCGTGATGTTCAACAATCGTGCTTACTACAACGATTGGGAGCACCAGGAGCGAATCGCGCGACAGCGCGGCACTCCCATCGAAAGGGCTCATATTGGGATGCAGATCGACAATCCGGCTCCCGACTTCGCGGCCGTAGCCCAAGGGCTCGGTTGGCATGGTGAGGGTCCCATAGACGAACCCGACAAGATCGAGGGGGCGCTTGCGAGGGCCGTCGATACCGTGGTGCAGCGGCGCCTTCCGGCGCTCGTCGACGTCGTTTGCCAACCCAAGTGATAGTTATTATGGTTAGACCTTAAGGCCGCAAGCGTTCCCGAGGGGGATCAAGCCATGGGTGAATGGGACTTCCAGGTACTCGCAAACGAGAAGAAGAACTTGGACTCGTCGGAGATCGCCGCGCGGGACGAGTTCAACAGGAAGCATCCCCACCTCACGGGCCTGTCTGTGCCGGGCGACCTTCGGACCATGGAGTTGGTGCACCGGCCCTGGAGGAACAACAAGGGTTTGTTCTTCAATCTGGGCAACAACAACATCATCCAGGCACACCTGAGTGAGCTTTCGCCCGGAGGCAACTCGACTCGCCACCGCCATACGACCGAGGCCTATCTGTACATCGTCAAAGGCTACGGCTACTCGATCATCAACTACGACGACGAGCCCGAGGAGCGGGTCGACTGGTCCGAGGGCACGCTGTTCTCTCCGCCGGTTTGGTCCTGGCACCAGCACTTCAATCTCGACCCCAATGAGACCGCGCGCTACCTGGCGGTCCAAGACACGGGTCTCCTCCGACATCTGCGTCTGCACAACATCGAGCGTCACCCGACGCAGTTGAAGACCGGCGAGGGGACCGATTACACGATCGAGGCCGTGGCGGCGCCGTCTGGGGACGGCGACGAGAAGCGCGTCGAGCCTACGGTTTCAGAACGGGTGACATCGAACAGGTAGAACAGCCGTGGCCGGCGGGGTGAGCGGCTTCACATAAGAGACGGATTGGGTTCGGGGGGATTCGAGGTTGGCACAGCTGGCGACAGCGGGGCGTATGTCTCGGGTCCTCAGGTGGAACTGGTGGCGGGATCTGTTCCGGCCCCAAACCCTGATCATCCTCGTAGTCGTCATAGCCATCGGTTACCTGGCCGTCGTGCCACTTGGCTACCTGGTGTGGGCCACTTTCTTCGACGAAACCGGTTTCACGCTCGACTTCTTCAGGCAGGCGTATAGCTCGTACGGCCTCGGAAGGATGGTGGGCAACTCACTCTGGTTCGCGGCCGGAACGACAGTGCTGTCCGTCACCATCGGGACGTCGCTCGCCTATCTGAACGTCCGCACCAACGTTCCGTTCAAGGGGCTCATCTTCGTGGTCTCCGTTGTTCCCCTGATCATTCCCGGAATCCTCCACACGATCGCCTGGGTCTTCCTGCTCAGCCCCCGCATCGGGGTGTTCAACGTGGCGCTCGAACCCGTCGCCGGCCCCGGCTTCTTCAACATCTACAGCATCCCGGGCATGGTCTGGGTCGAGGGCCTCCATCTATCGCCTCTGGTCTTTCTGCTGATGGTGGCCGCGTTCAAGTCCATGGATCCGTCGCTGGAAGAGTCGGCGATCATGAGCGGCGCCCGCCTGCGCACCGTCTTTCGGCGGATCACGATGCCGCTCGTCAAGCCCGCTCTGTTTGCCTCGATCCTCATCATGGCGGTGCGCACGCTCGAAGCCTTCGAGGTGCCCGCCATACTCGGGATTCCCGAAGGCATCTACGTGTTCACCTCGCGCATCTGGCGGGTGCTCCAGGGCTTCCCGCCGGGCTTCGGAGAGGCGGGAGCGTATGCGATGTCGCTGCTGGTCCTGACCTCCGTGGGTGTGTTCTTCAACAACCGGCTATCCAAGCGCGCTCGCAGCTTCCAGACCGTCACGGGCAAAGGGTTCCGCCCGCATCCAATGGACCTTGGAAAATGGCGCTGGCCGGCAACCGGTCTGGTCTTGGTTTACTTCGTCGTGGCGGTTCTGGCCCCGATATTGACCCTCATCTACACATCGACTCAGCCCTTCTATTCGAGCCCCTCCGTCGAGACGCTGTCGAACATGAGCCTTGACAACTACCGCTACACGCTCACCAATCCGGGTTCTCTCACCGCGTTGAAGAACTCCTTCATGCTCGGGATCGGGTCGGCCACCGCCGTTATGTTCTTCATGGCGATCGCGGCTTGGCTCGTGGTGCGGACGAAGATCCGAGGGCGGTGGCTCGTGGACAACCTGGCCTTTCTTCCGCTCGTGGTTCCGGGTCTGGTGATGGGGGTGGCGCTGTTGTTCGTCTACCTGAGGCATCCGCTGCCCATCTACGGGAGCATCTGGATCCTTGCCATCGCCTACGTCACGCGCTACATGCCCTACGGCATGAGATACGCGTCCAGTTCCATGTATCAGATCAGCGGCGAGCTCGAGGAGTCCGCCGAGACGAGCGGCGCAAGCTGGTGGCAGACCTTCAGAAGGATCAACCTTCCGCTTCTGATGCCGGGGCTCGTGGCCGGCTGGATCTACATCGTCACGGTATCCGTGCGAGAGCTGTCCAGCTCGATCCTTCTGTACTCGCCCGGAAACGAGGTGCTCTCGATCAGGATCTTCGAGCAGTACAACAACGGTCAGTTCACCGAGCTGGCCTCGCTCGGCGTCGTGATGGTCACCGCGCTGGTTTTGCTGGTCGCTATCGCTCGCAAGCTGGGAGCCAGCATCGGAGTCAGAGAACATTGAGTAGTCGCGAAGCTGCAAACGGGGGCCAAACATGCTGACGATAGAAAACCTGGTCAAGACCTTCCCGGCAGGGAAGAGGGAAGACTCGTCCGGCGTCCGCGCGGTAAACGACATCTCGCTCAGCGTCCAAGACGGAAAGTTGTTCACCCTTCTGGGGCCCTCCGGATGTGGAAAGACGACGACCCTTCGCTGCGTGTCTGGACTCGAGCAGCCGGACTCCGGCGAGATAACCGTGGGCGATCGCACCCTGTTTTCCTCCAAGCGAGGCATAAGGCTGCGCGCGAACGAGCGCGGGCTCGGCATGGTGTTTCAGTCCTATGCGATCTGGCCCCACATGAACGTGTTCAAGAACGTTGCGTTTCCACTTACGGTGCTTCCCCGCAAGAAGCGATTGGGTAAGGCGCAGATCAAGGAGCGAGTTGAACGGGTCCTGGCGGTGGTTCGTCTTGACCAGCTCGCCGGCCGTCAGGCCACCGACCTCTCCGGCGGTCAGCAGCAACGGCTCGCGCTTGCTCGCGCTCTGGTAATGGAGCCACCTCTGCTCCTATTGGATGAGCCCCTCTCGAACCTCGACGCCAAACTGCGCGAGGACATGCGATTCGAGCTCAAGCGGCTTCAGCGCGAGCTTGGGATCACTGCGATCTACGTCACGCACGATCAGGTCGAAGCCTTGGCGATGTCCAACATGATCGCCGTCATCAAGGACGGCAAGATCGAACAGATAGGTAAGCCGCGCGAGATCTACGAGAACCCCCAGTCTCGCTTCGTTGCCGATTTCATCGGTACGTCCAACTTCATCCCCGGGGTGATCGAGAGCAAGGAACCTTCGGATCGTTTCATGGTGAAGACCACAGAGGGAGCGATGCTGGTCACGTCGGAGCTCGATCTGTCGGAGGGAACCGTGGTCACGGTCGCGATTCGACCGGAGCATGTCGGCATCGAAGCCGGACAGGTCAACGATCACCGTCCTAACCGGTGGGGGGGCAGTGTCAACGCGCGCGCCTTCCTGGGGGAGTCGATCGACCACGTGGTGTCGGTCGGCAGCTTTCAGATAAGAGCTCGCTGCAATCCTTCCCTCTCGATCAGGCCCGGGACGGAGGTAGTTCTCACCTTTCCTGAGGGTCTCTGCTCGCTGATTCCGGGTGGGGAGTAGCGCCCCGGGAGGCTCGTGGAATCCACTTAGGCGCGGGAACCCCCTCGCGCCGGTCTACATCTCGGTCTTCCTGCTCAACGCGAGTGAATCTGCACTGCATATCCTCGTGCCGCCCTATCTGGCGCAGAGACTCCAGCTCGGTCCCGCCCTGATCGGGATCGTCGTTGCCGCCTTCGGAGTGGCCTCGTTGCTGGCTCGCTTACCGGTGGGAGCCGTGTATCGACTGTCACGGGCGCGCTGGCTGATCCTGTTCGGCGGAGGGTTGTCGGCGCTTGCGTTCGCGCTCGTGCCCCTGGTCTCGAGCGCGCTTCCCTTCGCCGGACTGATGGCGCTCGACGGCCTCGGCTGGTCCATTGCGACGACGACCCAACTCGCGGTGTTGGTGGCCGCTCGCCCCAACGGATTGAGCACGCTGAGTGCGATGGGCTGGTACTCGGGCTTCGCCGGCCTCGGTCATACCGCCGCGGGCGCAGGCGGATTCATCGCCGACCGGCTGGGCTACGACGTCAGCTTCCTGACACTCGCGGCGGCCACCGCTCTGGCGACCGGGATACTCGTGCTGGCGCTGCGCGGGTCCTCAGTTGGCTCGGTCGAGATCCCCGAGCTGGCGCCGGCCATTGGTGCGAGACGACGGATGAGAAGGGGCCTCGGCGAAACCTGGCGGGGACTTGCTGCGATGCCCTTACTGGTGTGGACCGGCGTGCTGATCATGTTTTACATCAACGTGATCAACGGAGTGATCAACACCTTCCATCCACTCATTGCGCTGGGCGCCGGTCTGAGCCTTACTCAGATAGGCCTGCTTTCAAGTTGCCGTTCATGGACGTCCTCCTTTACGCGCCTGGGGTCGGGGCCGTTGTTTGCGCGACTCGACGGACGAAGGCTCACGACACCGCTCCTCCTCGTGGGCGCGGCCTCGGTCATGCTCATTCCCATCGCGCGCAACTCGTTCGTTCTTCAGATTCCTCTGTTCGCAATGACGGGACTCTCCCGGGGACTGTTGCGAGTCACAGGGTCCGCCCAGGCCTTCGACGAGCCCGGCGACTCCGATCGCCGGCAAGGCCTGACGGCTGCGCTCCTGCAGGGGGGCTTGGATCTGGGGAAGATCTCAGGTCCCGCGGTCGGAGGTCTCGTGGCCGGTGCGATCGGGTTGATCCCCATGTTCTACGTCGTCCCCCTGTTGCTATTGACCGTGTACGGGGCCCTGCAGCTGGTTGCTCGAAAGAGGCTGGCGGCGGAGCGACTTGGTACCGCGGCCGAGTCCGGTTGAAGCCGCTCTCCTTGCTAACGTTGGGCGGGCACATGACCACCCCACCAAAGACGATCGGAGGGGATCGTACGTCTCGCAAGCTGATCTACGTCATCCTCGACGGGCTCGGAGATGATCCTCTCGATGCCCTCGAGAACCAGACACCACTCGAGGCCGCGGCCACTCCGAACCTGGACCGGCTGGCCGGCGAGGGTGTGAACGGCTACGTCACCACCGTGGGCGAGGGAATCGCTCCCGAGTCCGACATCGCGGTGTTCGCGGTGCTCGGTTACGACCCCTACGAGCACCACACCGGACGAGGGCCGATAGAGGCACTCGGCGCCGGACTCGAGGTGGCCGATGGCGACCTTGCCTATCGAGTGAACTTCGCCTCGGTGACTCCGCAGGGAGACGGTTGGGACATCGTGGACCGGCGCGTGGGTCGAAATCTCTCATCGAAGGAGGCGCACGCGCTGGCGCGCGAGGTGCAGGACAAGGTCGAGGTTCCGGGAGCCAGCTTCGACTTCCGCGCCACGATCGGACATCGAGGGGTGCTGGTGCTCCGCCGTGACGAGGGCCGGTTCTCGGCGCAGGTCGAGAATTCCGATCCCGCATACGGTCGAGAGGGCCTGCTCGGCGTCGCCAAGGAGAAGTTCGACGATGTCGTGGTTCGGGTGGAGCCCCTCGAGGGCTCCGGTTCGGATGAGGCCGCGCTCGCCGCTTCCGAGGTCACGAACCTGTGGCTGCGCCGGGCCTACGAGGTCATGGACGCCTCCGACGTCAATGAGGCTCGGGTGAGGCGCGGATGGATGCCCGGCAACTTCGTGCTGACTCGTGACGGGGGCGACCATCTCCCCACGCTCGTGCCCTTCGAGGAGAAGTTTGGAACCAGGATGGGCTGCTTCGTCGAGATGCCGGTGGAGGTGGGCATCGCCAAGCTCACGGCGATGGGCGAGGTGGAGGCCCCCACGAACATCCCGGCCGCCGAGCAGTACTACAAATGGGCGCACCTAACCCTCGAGGCACTCGACGAGTACGACTCCCTGTACGTGCACATCAAGGGTCCCGATGTGCCCGCACACGATGGAGATCATGCGGCCAAGCTGAGCTCCATCGAGGAGATCGACCTGCACTACTTTGCTCCTCTGCTCGACGATCTCAATCTCGACCATGCGGTCGTGGCCGTGACCGCGGATCACTCGACGAGCTGCGCCCGCAAGGCGCACACCGACGGCCCCGTGCCGCTCTTGATCGCCACCGATGGGGTGGGGGCAGACACCGTGAAGACATTTGGCGAGCGCGCCTCTAGAGAAGGAAGCCTCGGGCACCTGCGCGGCGTCGAGATCATGCCCAAACTCATCGCGCTGACCTCAGCTCAGTAACCCCGCCCGCTCCGGGCCTAGGACGCGATGATTTCTCGGCCGCAAATCAGTCATAAGGACAGGGCCGGGACGTGCCTTTCGCCGAGCGAGGGCGGAGGCGGGAGCGGCCGTGCTAAGACGAATACACCTGTGAGTGAGCTGATAGTGGGCCATGAGAGGCCTTGGTCATCGGGAAAGGAGTGCGGATGAGCAGTGTGAGGGTCCTCGTTGGGACTCGCAAGGGCGCCTTCGTCCTGGAGTCGGACGCAACGCGGGCGAGCTGGGACGTCAGCGGTCCCCACTTCGGAGGCTGGGAGCTATATCACGTGGCCGGCTCTCCGGCCGATCCCGACCGCCTCTACGCGGCCCAGTCGACGGGCTGGTTCGGTCAGATCATCCAGCGCTCCGACGACGGAGGCAAGACGTGGGAGCCCGTGGGCAACGAGTTCGCCTACGCCACCGA
>JBOGWU010000306.1:0-16235 GCA_050693935.1 Actinomycetota bacterium
AACGCGTAAGCGGTCGCCTGGCCCCTGCCGTCGGACAGGAACAGCAGATGCATGAGGTTGTGTGAGGGTTCCTGCACAACCGCGCTGATCGGCCTGAGTACCGTGACCTCTGGCAGGACGCCGCCCTGGTAGATGATTGCGGCCAGGATGGGAAGAGCCAGCGGGAGGCAAAGCAAAAGGCCCGACGCAATTCCGCCGGGCCTCGAGATAAATCGTCGAAGAAGAATGGTTGCGAGAAGGGTCGTCAAGGACACGACCAGGACGACTACCCAGGCCGAGTCGACTTCTAGAGCAAGAATCGTAGGGGTGGCGCTAGACACCTTTGTCTTTCGCTTTGCGCTCTTCGATCGCCACCTTTAGGCGATCTATGACCTCTTCGTCCTCCTCTCGAACCTTGTCGACGAAGTAGGCCATCGCGGGATCGGGGAAGTGACTGACCAGCCAGTCCACTACCGACTTGACGGTGGACTTCGCGTACTGCTCTCGGGAAACGAGCGGTGAATAGTGGTGAGCCGGCTGGCCCTCGACCCTTTGCAGCAAGCCCTTGTCGGTGAGCCGACCCAAGGTCGTCATGACGGTCGTGTAGGCGATCTTGCGGTTGATCCTGAGAGCCTTGTGGACGTCGCGGACGGTGACCTCGCCGCGGTCCCACACCACTTCCATGACCTCGGCTTCCAGAGGCCCTAGGACCTCAGCGAGCGTGTGCTTCCGTCTCGGCGCCATTTCCCCCCCGTTCCTGCATGGATGATTTGGTTGCTGCGCCTGGAGAAGTCTACGACCCGGAGTCGGTTTTCTCCAGAGTTGTTCTAGGACCGGACTATCCGACGGTGGTTTGGGTGGCCTTGACGATGCTTGCGAACTCCGCGGCGTCGAGGCTGGCTCCGCCCACCAGAGCGCCGTCGATGTCGCGCTGTGAGGTGAGCGCCTCGGCGTTGCCCGACTTGACGCTGCCCCCGTACTGAATGCGAATGGCCTGGGCCACGTCTGCATCGAAGACATCGGTCAGGATGCCTCTGATGAAGCCACACACCTGCTGAGCGTCGTCGGGGGTCGCGGTCTTACCGGTTCCGATCGCCCAGATGGGCTCGTAGGCGATGACCATGTCGCGCGCCTGCTCGGGCTTGAGCCCCTTGAGCCCCTCAGTCACCTGTCGCTCGACCTTGGCCTCGGTCTCCCTCGCCTCGCGCTCGCCGTCGGTCTCGCCGCAGCACATGATGGGGGTCAGCTCGTTGGCGAACGCCGCTTTGACCTTGTTGTTGACGGTCTCGTCGGTCTCGGCGAAGTACTGGCGACGCTCCGAGTGACCCAGGATCACGTACTCCACGTTCAACGACTTGAGCATCCCGGGGCCCACCTCGCCGGTGAACGCGCCCTCGGACTCCCAATGCATGTTCTGAGCGCCGAGCTTGAAGCTTTGATGGCGGTCCTCGATGTTGGTTTGCACCGAGCGGAGCGCGGTGAACGGCGGGCACAGCGCGACCTCGACCCTGGAGTGGTCGTGGTCGGTCAGTTCGTGGCCGAGCTGGCCGAGGAAGTGAATCGCGTCGAGATGCGTCTTGTTCATCTTCCAGTTTCCCGCGATCAGCGGCGTTCTCATTCGCTCCCCTTTGCTCCATTGGTCTTCTGTCTCAACGCCGCGACGCCGGGAAGATCCTTGCCCTCGAGTAGTTCCAGCGAGGCGCCTCCACCGGTGGACAGATGCGACACGGCATCGGTCATCGAGAAGAGCTTCAGGGCGGCCGCGGAGTCGCCTCCACCGGCGACGGTGAAGGCTCCCTCGGCGGTCGCCTCCTCTATCGCGGTCGCGACACCCCGCGTGCCGGCGGAGTAGTCGGGTACCTCGAAGATGCCCATGGGGCCGTTCCACAGCAGGGTCCGGGCCCCGACGATGACCTTGGCGAATGCCCCCGTCGTTTCCGGACCGATGTCCACGCCCATGCGATCGCCGATCTCGGAAAGGGCCACGGTGTCGTGAGGGCTGCCCTCCTCCGGCCGGTCGGCCGCAACTACATCTGTGGGGAGGTAGATATCGACGTTCTTCGACTCGGCCTCGGCAAGCATCCTCTTGACGTCTTCGACCCGGTTCTCCTCCACGAGCGAGCGGCCGACCTCTTCGCCCTTCGCCACCAGCAGCGTGAACGCCATGGCTCCGCCGATGCAGAGCACATCGACGCGTGTGATGAGACTCTCGATGACGTCGAGTTTGTCGGACACCTTGACGCCGCCGAGGACCGCCACGTAGGGGTGCTCGGGCTCTTTCAGCAACCGTTCGAGCTTCGACACCTCGTCGACCAACAGGTGGCCGGCGGCGGAGGGAAGCCGTTGAGGCACCCCGACGATCGACGCGTGCTCGCGGTGCGACGCGCCGAAGGCGTCGTTGACGTAGGCATCGGCCAGGGACGCCAGCGCCTCTGCGAAGTCCGCGTCGTTGGCTGTTTCGCCGGGCTCGAAGCGGAGGTTCTCAAGGAGCACCACCTCTGTCTGAGACGCGCACGCCTCCTTGGCCTCCTCCCCGACGACGTCGCTGACCGCGGTGACATCGCGCTCGAAAAGCTTGGACAGTCGCTCGCCTACGGGGGCCAGGCGCAGCTCATCGACTACCTTGCCCTTGGGCCTACCCAGGTGCGAGCAGATCGCCAGCCGGGCGCCGCGGTCCAGCAGATCGTTCAGGGTGGGCAGCGCAGCGCGGATGCGCAGGTCGTCGGTTATCGCGCCGTCGCCCAGCGGAACGTTCAAATCGCAGCGCACGAGCACTCGCTTGCCCGCAACGTCGAGCGAATCGAGCGAAGGAAGCTCCTCGTCGGTCATGGCCCGAGGTTATCCGCTGCCACAAGGCGCCGCCCCATCGTTCCTTGGAGCGTCATGGTGCCCCGATAGCCGGCGAATTCGTCGAAAGAAGCACCAAGATCTCGCGCTTGAATCCTCGGCAGGGTTTCTCGTGCATCAAAAGGGTGCATATCGCACCGATCATGCAGGAGATCAAGAACTGGAGTCTTTGGAGGTCAGAAGCTCCAGATCGATTCTCGAAGAGGGCTCTTCCCGAGAACCCGCTTAGTCATTGGTCCGCGCCCTCGACATGCGGCTTCGAAGCAGCCTCTTCCATCTCATCCTGCGCTTCCTCGATTGCCTCCGCTAGTTGGGGGGACTCTCGGACTTCGTCGTGAGGCTCCTCAATCGGTTTCTTGAGCTTGGGTGGCGGAGCTTTCCAGGCTCGCAGATTCTGCAGGACGTCCCCATAGAACTCCATCGTCGTGTCGATAACACTGTCGATGAACGAGCCCTGACCTGCTGCGCGTTTCAGCCCCATGTTTCGAGTGAGACCCAGAACGAACCTCCTGATTTCCTTATTACCTTCCGGGTAAAGGACGTCCGGCGTGCTTCGAGTGACCAGAAGCGAAGCAGCTAGCGAAGCCGGCGAGCGGGCAATCCGAGCATCAATGTGCATGTCCTCAGGTGCGTTCTGAAGCTGCCGAAGCAACCAAGAGATGCGGCCCTTGGACCTGCCCTCCCTCGGGGCATCGACGTGAGTTGACACAGTCACCTGCCTGGTGCGCAGATCGGCGACAATTTCGAGCGGCCCCGCAACATCCGGCACCTGCAGTTCCGCGAAGAGTTGCCCGGAGCTGGCGAGCGACTCGCGTAACGCTGCTTGTCTCGCTGCTGGAGTCTGCTCTCTCTTGCCGAGTACTTGCTTGACATTGCGGCCAAGAACCTTGGTTAGCTCGAGACCGAGGAAGCGAACGAGGTCATCCCAGAGAGAAGCGACCTCGGCGACCTCAGGGGAGTTCTTGCGAAGCGTGTTCTGACGGGTACCATCTCGAACTGCGGTCCAGCTGCGCCCCATGTCTCCAAACGAAACTGCCCCTGATCGCGAATCACTCAAGTAGCGAATTAGTTCTCGGAGAATGTACGCCTGATCCGGGTCACTTACCCCTCGGTGTTGCTCTTGGACTACGGCTTCAGTGAGCACGTCGACCCAGGACCAATGGTGGAGCGCGACCCGCCCGCGCCTGCGTTTGTCCAACTCGATTGGATAGTCACTTGACGAGGTTACGTACTGATTTGAAATGGAAAGAACTGCGTTCGAATTAAGCTGTCGGGCGAGATCGAGGTAAGCACTTATTTGCGCGGGTTCCAGTGGATTGGAGCCCGTCTTGGTTTCCACGATCGCGCTCCACGACTTGTTGCCTCTTGAAACGATTATGAGGCCGTCCGGGCGGATCGAACGCCCATCTAACTTGAAGGGCACCTCCACGAAGGTTTCTATGCGTCCGGCGGGAGCCCCAAGCGGCTTTAGCAGCGCTCGGCCAAACTCGTTGACTGCGCTAATCACGGCGAGTAGGGCCGAGGCTGCGCGGCGTTCCTGGGCCTCAACTCCCGAGGCCGATGAGATAGGAATGAGCCGGGCCACCGGCCACTGCTCGTCCTTCAGCATTGGGTCCGCCTTCCCTCCATCGCCCGAGCCCTCACCCGTCGTTCTATGCACCCTCATGGTCGCATAGCGATCAAATCGCGCGAAAGAACGCCCGAGGTGAAGCACGGGCCGGGGAACTTACTAGAGCTTGGCGGCCACCAGCTCGGCTAGGTCTACCAGGCGGTTGGAGTAGCCCCACTCGTTGTCGTACCAGCCGAGCACCTTGACCAAGCTGCCGTTGGTCATCGTCTGGTCCGAGTCCAAGATGCACGAGGCGGGGTTGCCCACGATGTCGGTGCTGACCAGCGGATCCTCGCTGTACTCGAGATAGCCCTTCAGGCTCGAGCTGGACGCGGCCTCGCGATAGGCGTTGTTGACGTCGTCGACCGAGACCTCGGAACCCACCACCGCGACCAGGTCGGTAATCGATCCGTCGGGCACGGGGACGCGCAGCGAGATGCCGTCTAGTTTGCCCTTCAACTCCGGCAGTACCAGAGCCGTGGCCTTGGCGGCGCCCGTGCTCGTGGGGATGACGTTGATCGCGGCCGCGCGCGCACGACGAAGGTCACTATGCGGAAAATCGAGGATGCGCTGATCGTTGGTATAGGCGTGGCAGGTGGTCATGAAGCCACGCTCGATCCCCCAGTTGTCGTGCAGAACCTTGGCCAGAGGGGCGACGCAGTTCGTCGTACATGAAGCGTTGGAGATGATGTTGTGGTTGTCGGGGTCGTAGGTCTCTTCGTTTACCCCGAGCACGAAGGTGGCGTCCTCCTCCTTAGCCGGAGCCGAGATGACGACCTTTCTTGCGCCGGCGTCGATGTGCTTGCGGGCGTCGGATCCCTTGGTGAAGAAGCCCGTCGACTCGATGACGAGGTCGATTCCCAGATCGCCCCACGGAAGCAAGGCGGGGTCGCGCTCCGACAGCACCTTGACCTCGGTCCCGTCGACCGTGAATCCGTCGCCGGTCGCCTTGATCTCCTCGTTTAGACGGCCCAGCACGGAGTCGTACTTGAGCAGGTGTGCGAGTGTGCCGGAGTCGGTGAGGTCGTTCACCGCCACGAGCTCGAGCTTGGAGTCCTTCGCTTTCAGCGCTCGATACAGGTTTCTTCCGATGCGCCCGAATCCGTTTATGCCGATGCGCGTTGCCATCGAACCCTCCTCTTGAATGGTCCTGTGTTCGTTGTGATACCGATCCTACTTGCGCTCTCTTCCTAGGGTCTGAAACGCCTTCGCCAGCGCGTCGGGGTCGTGTGCCCCGTCGTCGGCCGAGACATCGTCCTCGAACACCTCGATGCCGAGGTCCTCGACCGCGCGCCGGTCGAAGTCGACCCCGTCCGGCTCGAGCAGGGGGGCCTGGACGACGACGGCATCGAGTGCGTCGGCCCCCGTGTGAGCCAGGACGGCTTCGATGTGGGCGGTCACATCGAGCCCCGACGTCTCCCCCTTCTGAAGGCGGTTGTTGGCGACGAGGATGCGTTTGCCCTTCGTTTCGCTCAGAGCGCTGCGAATACCGGGTACCAGCAATGTCGCTATCAGGCTGGTGAACAGGCTTCCCGGCCCCAGGATCACCTGGTCCGCCCCGCAGATCGCAGCGACGGCCTGGTCGCACGCGAGCGGGTCCGAGGGTTCGAGATAAACGGCCTGAATCGGTGCCTCCGACTGCGCAACTGCGACCTGGCCCCGTACGACGTCGCCGTTCACGATGGCGTGCAGATCGACGCGCTCCGAGGTAGATGGGTAGACGCGTCCATCGGTTTTGAGCAGCCTTCCCGCCTCCTTGATGGCGGTCGCGAAGTCGCCGGTCATCTCGGTGAGCGCGGCAATGAGAAGGTTCCCCAGCGGGTGTCCGGTCAGCTCTCCACTTTCGAAGCGGTGCTGGTACAGATTGGCCATGTCCTCATCGCGCGCCAGCGAGATGAGGCAGTTCCTGATGTCACCGGGAGGCGGCACGCCGAGCTCTCGCACGAGGCGTCCCGACGAGCCGCCGTCGTCCGCGACGGTGACGACCGCGGCGATGTCGGTCGCGTAACGCCGGGCCGCGCGCAACGTCACGGCCAGCCCGTGGCCCCCTCCGATTCCGACCACCCTCATGATGGACGTATCACTGGGCTACCGGTTCGCGTTCCACATCTCTGTGAATGACCTTGGCCGCGTACCCCTTCTCCGCGATGAAGTCGCATATCTCCTCGGCCAACGCCACCGAGCGATGCCGGCCGCCGGTGCACCCGATCGCGACCGTCAGGTAATGGCGGCCCTCGTTCTGATAGCCGGGAAGAAGAGCGGCAAAGAGGTCCTTGGTGCGAGCGACGACGTCGGCGGTCTGCTCCTGCATCATCACGTAGTTCTTCACCTCGTCGTCCAGCCCGGTAAGGGGGCGCAGCTCGTCGATCCAATGGGGATTCGGCAGGAAGCGAACGTCGAGCACGATGTCTGCGTCGAGGGGCAATCCGAACTTGTAGCCGAAGGAGATGACCGTGGTCTTCAGCCCCTCCGTGGGCTCATCGCCATCGAAGTAGACGCTCAGGCGAGCGCGTAGCTCGCGCACGGAGATCTCGGTGGTGTCGATGATGAGGTCGGCTCCGTCTCTGAACGGACGCATGAGGTCCCGCTCGCGCTGAATGCCCGTCACCAATCGGTCGGACAGCGGATGGCGACGACGACTGGATTCGAAGCGGTTCTCCAACTCCTCGTCGGACGCCTCTAGAAACACCAACCGAAAGTTGCAGTAGTCGCGTCGCAGATTCTCGAGGGCCTTCGAGGCCTCGCTGAAGAAGGTGCCGCCGCGCGCGTCGATCACCAACGCGAGCCTTGGGATGTCGTTGCCCGGCTGAAACACCAGCGAAAGCATCTTGCGAATGAGGGCCGGGGGGAGGTTGTCGATAACGAACCATCCGAGGTCCTCGAGAGCCTTTGCGGCCTCGGATCGACCCGCGCCCGACAAACCGGTGATGACGGTCACGTCGACCTCTCGCGCGCGTCGCCGCACGTTCACGACGCTCTCCTTTCGTCCGACGAACCGGCTTGAGAGTCCGGCTCGTCCTTGCCGCCGCTGGAGTTGAGATGGAGTGCTTCGTAGACCGCGTCGGCCACAGCCTTGGGCACGCCCTTGACCTCGTAAAGATCTTCGAGGGATGCCGCGCGGATCCTTTTCAGCGATCCGAACTGACGCAGCAGCCGCTTGCGGCGTACCTCGCCGAGTCCGGCAATGTTGTCGAGCGCGCTCTGCGTCATGCGCTTCCCTCTGCGCTTTCGGTGATAGGTCACGGCGAAGCGGTGAGCCTCGTCGCGCAGGTGCTGAAGCAGATACAGCGACTCCGAGCCGCGCGGGATGACGATCGGGTCGGTCCGGCCGGGAACGTAAACCTCCTCCATCCGCTTGGCGAGGGACGCGACCGACACCTCGTTCACGCCCAGTTCGTCCATGACCTCGACGGCGCGGTTGAGCTGGCCCTTCCCTCCGTCGATCACAACGAGGTTGGGTGGGTATGCGAACTTGCGAACCGCTGGCTCCCGCGTTTGTTCGGCGGTCCGGCCGAGCCCGCCCCGCGGGTCGGACTTGCGTTCCTCGAGGTAGCGCTGGAAACGCCGCCTGATGACCTCGCCCATGTTGGCGAAGTCGTCCTGTCCCTGGTTCCACTTGATCGCGAAGCGCCGGTAGTCGCTGCGCTTGGGCAGTCCGTCCTCGAAGACGACCATCGAGCCCACCGCCTCGGTCGGACCGGTGTTCGAGATGTCGAAACACTCGATCCGTAAGGGAGCGTCCTCGAGCCCGAGCCGTTCCTGCAACTCCTTGAGCTGGCGTGAGCGCGCGGCGAAGTCGCTGGCGCGCTTCAGCCGGTGCTGAGCGAACTGCTCCTTGGCGTTCTGGGTAACGGTCTCGAGTAATTGCCGCTTCTCCCCCCGCTGGGGTACGCGCAGCGCCACCTTGGTCCCCCGTTCGAGGCAAAGCCACTCCTCGATCAGTTGGTGATCCTCGGGTTCGACGGGGACGAGGACGTGTTTCGGCACCTCGGCGTCGAGATAGGTGCGTTCGACGAAGCGAGCAACCAGTTGAGCTGTGTCGAGATCCTCGACCTTGTCGACGACGTAGCCCTTTCGTCCGGTGACGCGGCCACCTCGCACGAAGAACACTTGGAAGGCCGCCTCGATCTCGTCTTCGACCATCCCGATCACGTCCATGTTCTCGCGTTTGGCGGAGACCATCTGCTGCTTTTCGATCGCCTTGCGCACGTTGTTGAGTTGATCGCGCAGCTTTGCCGCGTGCTCATACTCCTGCTTCGAGCTGGCCGCCTTCATCTCGGCATCAAGGCGGTCGAGCACGGGCTTGGTGTCCCCATCCAAGAAGCTGCATAGATCGAGTGCGATCTTGCGGTGTTCCTCGGGGCTTACCGCGCCCACGCAGGGCCCGGCACATCGCTCGATATGAAACAGAAGGCACGGCCGGTTACGGCGCCGGCATCTATCGAACACACCCTGCGAGCAGGTTCTCATCGGGAAGGTACGCAGCAGAAGATCGAGCGTGTCCCGGATCGCGTACGCATGCGCGAACGGGCCGAAGTACTTCACACCCTTTCGCTTTCGTCCGCGCATGACGCGGGCTCGCGGAAACTCCTCGTCCAGGGTCACCGCCAGGTAGGGATAGCTCTTGTCGTCGCGGTAGCGGACGTTGTAGCGAGGACGGTGCTGCTTGATGAGCGTGACCTCGAGCTGCAGGGCCTCGACCTCGTTGCTGACTACTATCCACTCGAGGTCGGCCGCCGCCTCCACCATGGCGGCCGTCCGGGGGTGGAGGTCTCCGGCGAAGTAGTTCGAGAGCCGGGCGCGCAGCGATTTCGCCTTGCCGGCGTAGATCACCCTTCCGGCGGCGTCCTTGAACAGGTAGACGCCCGGAGCGGTGGGAATCGAGCCAGCCTCGGGGCGCTCGAGGGTCCTGCGAACTCGCATGACTCCTATTGTCGCCGATCGGGTGTGGACCCTTGTGATTGGTTAGGAACTACTACCCCGGAACGCGATCGGGCCGCCCCTGAGGGCGGCCCGATGACTCTTGGTCCCCTATGACCAGGACATTCCCGCCGAGAAGACCAGGGCGGCGAACACGAAACTGAATAGCAAGCTCATCTAACTCCCCCTAAGTCGGGTGTGCCCAAGAATGTGACCATGTCTGATACCTAGAGCACAATTCCCCGAATGGGTATATTGCCCAACCCCTTCGGGTGAGGCGGCTGCGTGAGCCGGGCGTCTACTGATCCTCGAGCACGGACAGGATGTTACCTGCCGGATCCTTGAACCACGCGATACTCGGCCCCTCCCTCGCGCGATCCCCTTCTCGTCCTGGCCGAAGCCATCGTACTTCTCGAAGCTCACACCCCGAGCGGCCAGCTCGTCGACGGTCTTGTCGATGTCGTCCACGAGGAAGTTCAGGATGGTGTAGGTCGCGGGGGTGAAGTCCGGTTTCAGGTAGATCAGCGTGTCCCTGTCACCTGCGAGGTGCAGCGAAAGCAGTGCGCCTTCCTCCTCCATGGACGTCTTGAGCCCCAGCGTCTCGCCGTAGAACTCCTGGGCCTTGGGCATATCGTCGACGGCAAAACCATTGAATGCCTTGCTGTTCGCAAGCATGACTGGCTCCTCTCGATGGGAAGCGATCCCCCTATAGACGACTCGGTGGCCGGAAACTCATCGCGGGGCGGTCGAGAGACCCGCAAATCGGGCATTTGCTTCGGGAAGCCGCCAAATACTATGTTTCTTCCCGGCATCTCGGTTTGAGTCTCCGAAGGGGTGGAGACGAACCGAGATAGGGAGTACGGGACGGAACCTAAGGGGGGAGCCATGTCTGCCGTTAGCGGGCACCGCGAAGAGCTTGCCAAGGAGCTACCCGCCAAGTACTTGCCCGGCGTGACTTATCGTGATCTCCCCGAGCCGCTGCCCCTCCGCAAGGTGGTCGGGCCCAGCGTGGTGCTGCTCGCCGTGTCTATCGGATCCGGCGAATTCGTCCTGTGGCCGTTCATCACGTCAAGAATGGGAACCGGCATCCTGTGGATCGCCGCGATCGGCATTCTCACGCAATATTTCATTAACATGGAGATCGAGCGATACACGCTCGCCACGGGAGAGACGGCCGTCACCGGCTTCACCCGCCTATGGAATCACTGGTCGTGGTTGTTCATCATCTTCACCGCGGGGGCCTGGGTGTGGCCGGGATGGGCGACCGGTGCCACGACATCGCTCGGGTTTCTCTTCAACTGGGAGTCGGGCACCGTCAATATAGTCACGGTGCTCGGACTCGTGGCCATCGGCACCGCGCTGACGGCTTCACCCGTGGTTTACCAGACGGTCGAGAAGTTCCAGATGGTCATGGTCGCGATCATTTTCGTGTTTCTCATCCTGGCTCTGTTCATGGGCTCGGAGGCTGAGGCGTGGGGCAACCTCTTCGCCTTCACGACGCCCGATCACCCGGACCTCACCCCCGCATTGATGCTCGGTGCCCTGGCCTTTGCGGGCGCGGGCGGATCCGTGAACCTTGCGCAGAGCAACTGGATGCGGGACAAGGGTTTGGGGATGGGAGCTCACATCGCCAAGATCGAGTCTCCGCTGACCGGAGAGCCCGTGGCTGTGCCCTCTATCGGATGGATGTTCCCCACCGACGAAGGCAACATGAGGCGCTGGCGGGGATGGTGGAAGGTGGCCAACCAGGAGCAGTTCTACTTCTTCTTCGTACTCGGGGTCATTTCCATCATCGTGCTGTCGGTGCTGACCGCGTCGACGATCTTCGGCGAGGACGTGGGCTCCGACTTCGAGTTCATAAGGCTCGAGGGAGAGCGGCTCAAGGAGATCGTCGCGCCCTGGTTCGGGGCCTTCTTCTGGATCACCGGAGCGGTAGTGCTCTTCTCCACGAACCTCGGGGTTCTGGATCATGTGGGACGCGTCATCGCAGATATTCTCAAGATCAACTGGTTGTCCGAGAACGAGCGCTGGAGCGAGAGCAAGCTGTACTTCGCAATCGTCTGGGCCGAGATCGCCATCGGGTCCCTCATCCTGCTATTCGCGATCGACCAACCCCTACTCCTCCTCGTGATCGCCTCGTCGCTGAACGGTCTGGTGATGCTCGTCTACTCGGTCCTGCTGATAATGCTCAATCGGAAGACCATGCCGGGGCCCGTGCGCATCGCCGGAGTGAGGCTCGGCGCGATGGTGTGGTCGGTGCTGTTCTTCGGCTTCTTCTCCGTCATCCTCCTTCAGGACCAGCTCTCTACGCTGTTCGGCGGTTAGGTCGTGATCAAGCACCTTTGGATCAGGTTGCTACTCGCGGTGACGATATGGGCCGCCCTGATCGTCATCGCCATGCTCATAGGTCTCATCTAGAAAGGGTTGTGGACTGCAGTCTGCGTGCCACTGACGTGAGCGATGCCTAGCGCGATCGTCACCGGGGCGGCGAGCGGCATCGGCCGCGCGGTCGGACAGCGGCTCACCGATGAGGGCTGGCAGGTGCTGGCCGTCGACCTCCAGCCCGACCCCGCGGGACCGGGTGACGCGCACGAGGCCGACCTCACCACCCGGGAGGGCAACCGCAGCGCGATCGAAGATGCGGTTCGCCGCTATGGGGGCATCGATGCAGTGATTGCCAACGCGGGCTTCCAGCACGTCTCTCCGGTCGAGGACTTCGACGAGGACAAGTGGGATGCGCTGATCTCCGTGTTGCTTACCAGCCCGTTTCTCCTCGCCAAGTACGCCTGGGGCGAGCTCAAGAAGAGCGACGCAGGCCGGTTCGTGGCGATTGCCTCTGCCCATGCCCTCGTGGCCTCCCCCTTCAAGGCCGCCTACGTCTCGGCGAAGCACGGCGTGATGGGCTTGGTCAAGACCCTGGCGCTGGAGGGGGCCGCCGACGGCATCCGGGCGACCGCGGTATGTCCGGCGTTCGTGCGCACGCCCCTGGTGGAGAACCAGATCGCCTCCCAGGCGAAGGCCCACGAAATGCCGGAGGAGCGCGTGCTCGAGGAGGTGATCCTAGCCCCCCATGCGGTCAAGCGCCTGATCGAGCCCGAGGAGGTCGCCGGTGTGGTCTCGTTCCTGCTCGGGCCGGGAGGCGATGCCTTCACGGGTGCGGCGATGACGATGGATCTCGGTTGGACCGCCCGTTAGAGGCGTGAGTCCCGGTTACTCAGACCAGGTCTTGGTGCGCAGGAGGCAAGGGGGCGTCGCCGAACCCTAATGGGGACGGATCGACCATTCCCAAGGAGTCTCTCCCATGCAACGACGCACTCACGGGCTCAAGGCCATCGCGCTAGCGGGCGCCCTTGTGGCCTCTCTGTTCACCGCCCTTCCCGGGGCCGGAGCCAACGGCACCGGCGGTCTTCCCACCAAGTTCGACCTCGATCTCCTGTCGGACAACTCCTCGGGGCGCGCCATCGTGGGATTCACACACGATGTGAGTTCGTCGACGATCGAGCGCCTCGCGGCCGCCGGAGTCACCGAGGCCGTCCGGCTCGACACCATCGATGCAGTTGGAGTGCTTGCGTCCGTCTCGGCCTACAAGACGATCGCCGGGTGGAACGACGTCACCTTTGTGGACGCGGACTCGCGGCTGCGCATACAGAACTACGCGGCCAAGAAGGACACCAAGGTCGACAAGGTTCGCGAGGGCGTCAAGCCGCTCGACCGCAAGTACACGGGCAAGGGCGTGACCGTTGCCGTAGTCGACACCGGCATCCAGCCCCATCCCGATCTCGAGGACCGCGTTGTCGCCAACCTGAACTTCGAGCCCGCTTGGTTCATGGACATGATCAACGACGGCAAGTACTCGGACCAACTCGTCGAGGCCACCGGCAATCCGATCGACTCCTACGGTCACGGCACTCACGTCGCAGGAATCGTTGCGGGAACCGGAGCGTTCGCTGAGGACGACGTCGACATGAGCGGTGTGGCACCAAAGGCCCATCTGGTGAACGTCAAGATCGCCGACGTGCACGAGGGACTGGTCTGCGACATCCCCTGTGATTTCGGGTGGGAGATCAATGCCCTGGTCGCCTACGAGTACATCATCGAGCACCGCAAGGACAAACTCTTTCCAGGTGGCATTCGCATCGCGACCAACTCGTGGTCGATATACGAGGTCGACTCCGAGGTCGAGCCGATCTCGCTCATCGTCGACGCCGCTTCGAAGAAGGGAATGGTGAGCGTGTTCGCCGCCGGGAACGACGGGCCCGATAAGAACACGGTTGCTCAGGGGCCGAACCGGCTCGAATCGGTGATCACCGTCGGCGCTGCATGCAAGAGCGTCGATTCATGCGGAAAGGGCAAGATCGCAGAGTTCTCGAGTCGCGGACCCCAGGTCGACGTCGCGGCGCCCGGAGACAACATCTACTCCGCAATGGCGCAGGCCTCGGCGCTGTGGCCCATCGGGTCGCACAGCGCGCCGGGCAGTCCCGCCAACAATCTGATGTACGTCGGGTTCTCCGGCACGTCGATGGCAACGCCTCACGTCGCAGGCATCGTGGCGCTGATGCTCGAGGCCGATCCCAACCTGACCCCCGCGCGGGTCGAGAGGATCCTGACGCGCACCGCGGACGACCTCGGCGACCGGGGCTTCGACACCTCCTTCGGCCACGGCATGGTGAACGCCTTCGACGCGGTGAAGAGGGCCGAGCGCTAGGGAGAGGGCGACGGGAGCAGGGGCGTCAGCGGATCCGTCGGGTTGGAGACCGAGCCCTCGGAGGACTCCGGAGGTGGACTCTGCCCCTCGCCGGGCGGAGGCGGTGAGGGAAGGGAAGGCGGAACGCTCGGTGGCACCATCGACGGGATCGTCGGCGACGCGATCGAGGATCCGCCGGGAAGGTAAGGGAGCGGGTCCACCGGCGTTCCACCCACTCGGATCTCGAAGTGGAGATGGTCGCCTGTGCAGTTGCCGGTGCACCCCACCGAGCCGATGACCTCTCCCTGGGCCACGACGTCACCCTCCCGCACGTCGAGGGCCGAGAGGTGTCCGTACAACGTCGACACGCCTCCGCCGTGGTCGATCATCACCGCGTTCCCGTAGCCGGAGAAGTATGTCGCCATCGTCACCGTGCCGGCCGCCGAGGCGATGATGGGCTCACCGGTTGCCCCGTCGATGTCGATGCCGGTGTGCATGCGGCCCCAGCGCGGACCATACGGAGACGTGATCGGTCCATCCAGCGGCCACATGAATCCCTGACCCGAGATGGGCAGGTCCGCAAGACCGAGGGGAGGCCCGTCTTGGGCCCATTCCTCGAGCGCCGCGACCAACGAGTTCATGATCGCGCGCTGGTCCTCCGTCGCCTCCTTCTTGCACTTGAGGTTGGTAACCACCCGACGCGGCTCGCGCTGGAAGTGGAACCGCTCGTACTCGAGGGGCAGCTTGTACTTGCAGGGCCACGAGCGCGCAACATTGTCGAGGACCAAGCCCACGCGAAGCCGGTAATAGGGCTCCCCTCCCTCGGACCGCCAGGGAATCGACGAGTCTTCGATCGCATGCAGAAAATCGGGCACGTAGTCGAGGGTCTGAATGAGCGTGTCCTTCTCCTTCAATTGAAAGTCGACGAAATCGGCCAGGCTGCCAATTCCCCGTGCAAGCTCGTCTCCCCTGCGGGAGAGAAGGTCGATCCCCTCGCGCGCGAGCTTGTCGTTGGCCGCGAACAAAGCTTCGAGTTCCTCGGGTTCGTCGCCCAGGCCCGCGAACACCTCGTCCGCAGCCCTGATGGCCTCGGTGAAGGCGTCCTTTGTGCCGAGGAACGCATCTCCCGCCACCGTCGCGTTGTCCAGTAAGCGCTGTTGCTCGGGAGCCACCTCCGCAAACGTCTTCGACAGCGTGGCGAGAGCCTCGAGTATCGCCTCGATCTCCGACTGCTTGCCCCCGATTGAGTCCGACAGCGTCTTGACCAAGCGCCGGGTCTCGTCGGGCTCGACGTCGCCGAGCACACCTTCGAGTGATGCAAGGAGGTCCTGCACGTCCACCGAGAGAGAGGTGTCAGCCCGGCTTATCTCATCGCCCTCTGCGAGGAACTCGTTCCCAGGATCACTCTTGGGAATGAGGTTTACGTATTGCTCCCCCACTGCGCTCTTGCTGTTGACCCTTGCCGTGACGTCGGCCGGGATCTTTCCCTCCCAGTCCGGGTCGATGAGCAACTGAATCATCACGCCGTCGTCGTTCAGGTTCATCTCTCCCACGCGACCGACGAGCACGCCGCGATAGGTCACCTCCTGATCGGAGAACACTCCCCCGCCCGCGGCGAAGTCGGCGGTAACCGCAAACGGCTTGTTGACGACTCCGGGTCCAATGATTTGCGTGACGACCCACCCGATCATCACCACGCCGAGCACCACCACGGCCATCAGGTTGATAGCGAGCCTGGTCTTCGGACTCATGGTTTCGATCCCTGCCCCGGCACGTTGCCCTTTTCGCCGCTCGTCTGGCACTGGCCGAGGACCTCGCACACCACACCGTCGGCCTGCACATAGTCACCCGCTCCTCCCGCGCCGGGTCCGGTGCCCAGACTGCGGGGGAAGAGCTTGAGGAAGGTGTCGAGCTTTTTGAGGTCACTGCCAAGCTCGCCCTTGGCGCCGGCAAGACCCTTGAAGATGGGTTTCAACGCCCGGATCTGACGCTCGATGTGCTTCTCGTTTCGAGCCAGGAAGCGCGAGTTCACTCGCCCGAAACGGCTGAGCGACTCGAACAGCGCCCGGAAGTCATCGCCCTGATCGGCCAGCAACGCGTTCGCATCCTCGAGCGAGTCGAGGAACTCGTCGAGCGTCTGCTGATTGCTTGCGATCGTCCCGCTCGTACTCGCGAGGCTGTCGATCGCGGCGCCCA
>JBOGWU010000307.1:0-15669 GCA_050693935.1 Actinomycetota bacterium
CCGCGACTGCTGGCCGAGGCGCTCTACGACCTGGCCTTCGTTCCATCTGTGCTCGAGGGAGACTTTGACGGCTCGGAACGGCTGCTGCGCGAAAGCCTGGGGGTGGCCGACCCCGCAGACCTCGCTCTGGCCGGCCGCATTTGGAGCGCCCTGGGCTTTGCCGGAGTTCTCCAGCCTCAGCGCAGCCTCGCCGACCGAATGGAACCGATCCAAAACGCCATCGCCATTTATCGTGAGCTCGGCGACCGGCTGGGCGTTGCCGGGAACCTGATCGCGCTGGCGGGGGTGGAATTCGCAACCGCCCACTTCGACGCTGCCCGAGACCACCTTCGGGAGTCCGCGGAAGTGACCGCGGTCGAGACCGAGAGCACCATCGATTTCGCCAACCTGTTCTTTCCTCTGGCCGTCATGGCGTGCCACGACGGCCACCATCGACGAGCCGCCCGTCTGCTTGGTGCCTGGAACATGATGAACGAACAAGCCGAAGCGCGTGCTCCGGAGGTCTCGTACATTGCCTTCGGCGATCCTGAGGCGGACACTCGCGCGGCCCTCGGAGACGAGGAGTTCGAACGCGCATGGGCGGAGGGCTACGCCTCGACCGTCGACGAGGCGGTGGCGTTCGCGCAGGAAGTTGGCTAACTCTGCACGTCGACTTCCGGACAGCCTCGAGCGATCAGCGGGCCGACGGAGCAATCTCGACGGACTGCTGCTCGAGCCGAGCACACAATTGACGCATCACTGCCAAGCTGACCTCTGGACGTTCGGCAAGAATCCGCTCGAACCTTGCCCGGTCGATCGAGAGAGTGCGAACATCTCCCACTGCGATTAACGATGCCATGCGCGGCTGCCCTGTAATCACCGACATCTCCCCGACCACCTCTCCAGGTTCCCGTCGCGCCAGTTCCAATCGGTCGTCGCTGTCCGCCACGCCGACCTCGATCACTCCTGACACCACGACATGCATTTCGCCACCCGGTTCCCCCTGCGCCGCGATCAACTCACCGCTGGGGTAGAGGTTCTCCTCGGCAGCCTTGGCGACACTGTTCAGATCGGACGGGGTGAGTTCGGCGAAGAGCGGCACCTTGCGAAGGAACAGAACCCGCTTCATGAGCGGCAAGGTATCCAACGTTTTCATGTCCTTGTCTCCTTCCAGCGCAGTTGCGGCGGCTGAACGCACATCTGGATCGGGATCGGTAATCGACAACTCGCGCAGCCGACCGTCGAAAATGCGCGCCGGCAACGATTCACAAGCCAGCACCGCGCACGCTCGCAGCCACGGATCATCCTCCGCGAAGAGCTCGTCGAGAATGTGGGCTAGGTCGCCAACCTGAGCCTGCTCTCTTTCCCATAGAGCGAGAAGAGGACGCACGATCTCAGGCTCTCCCAGGGACTCGAGGGCTTCCAAAGCGGTGGCTCGCTGCCTGGGATTGGGACTGGTCAGACTTTCGATGGCGGGTCCAAGACCGTTCGCGTCGCTCAGGGAAGCGTTCGCCCACAGCGCATTAGTCGCGTGCCCGGTCATCCTCATCCTGAGCGAATATGCAAGTAGTTCGATTCGCTCGTCCGCACTCTGGTCGAGCCCCCGAGCCAACTCAGCGTAGTGGGCCGCCGCTAAGACCTGGGCATGCGCGTAACCTCGGAGATGCTCGTAGTTGGCGCCGCCGATGATGCGAAGGGTTCGCAGGGCCCCTGCTTCACGAAGAGGATTCTCGAGCGCATCCTCCAGCAGATCCACCACCTCGCTGCCCAAGGACGTGAGCGTCGCCACGGCTGCCTCCCGTACCCCAGCGTCCGAGTCACCTAGAGCCGAGACCAGGGCCTTATGTCCGTCGTGGCCAACGGCGGCAAGAGCCCGCAGGGAGGCTTTTCTTACCCCGGCGTCGGCATCGGTCACCGCCTGCTCGACCAGGTCGGCTCGTTCTCCGAGCTCGCCCAATGCAGCGACGGCCGCGGCGCGAGTCGCGGGCTCCGGGGAGCGAATCATCTCGACCACTCGATCGGTTGCTCCTGAGCTCGGGCGTACCCGAACCAGGCCGGCGGCCGCTCGGGCCCGCACACCAGGATCTGAATCCGCCAGTAGAGGACCAAGTCGGGCTTCTACCCAGCCCGGATCAGAAGCACATGCCACCAGAGCATCAATGGCATGCGCGCGCACCGTTGCATCGGGGTGTGAGATCGCCTGGGACGCAACGGTTGAACCCGAAGGGTCGGGATGTCGAGCCAGGCTGGCGAGGGCCACGGCACTTACCTCGGGATCGGCGTCCGATGCCCCCGCAAGAATGGCAGGGAGCACTTCGCGCGTGTCGACTTCGGCGGCGATGGCAACCGCCAGGCGTCGAACGTCCGCATCGGAATCCATCGCACTCTGCACCAGGGTGGCCACAGCGGCACCATCGGTGCGAAATCCCCCGAAGGGTTCGTCCGCGGAGGAAAAAACGTCTGGTCTCCCGGCTCGAACCGCCTCTGCCACGGCCGGGCCATAGGCGCGGCGAGCGCACACCATGGCGACGACCAAAAGCATCGACCCTGCAATTCCAACCAAGAACACCGCTTCATCACCGCGAAGAACCTGGGACAGGATGATCGCTCCTCCGGCAAGCATCACCCCAACCTGCCATGCTCCCCCGTCCATGAACGACGTTACCTGGCCGCGTCGCTCAGGGGGAATGATAGTGAACAAGGTCTGCCACCCAGTGATCCACACGCTGTTGACCCACACCATCTGAATCAATCGGAACGCGGCGAGAGCAGCGAAGCCCACACCGATCGCCGATGCCGCAAATCCCACCAAGTAGATGACCGCGAGAGTGAGCACCATCGTCGCCACTCCCAACCTAGCGAACAGCCGGTTCGCAACAAAGATCGACACAATGAGCGCGGGTCCGTTGATCAGCGCGTTGAATAAGCCAATGAACGCGGCGAGAGCGTCGCTGTTCGGAAATCGATCGGTCACTGCCTCAGCGAAGACGAAGCTCAAGGAGTTGTAGAGAAGCGCGAACAGAACCAGCGCAACGGCCAGCCATCCGAGAAGCCGTGACGATCGGACAAGCCGGAACCCATCCAGGGCGCTACGGAGGACATTCGTGCTTGTGGCCCGCGTGATACGTGTGGGCCCACCCTCGCCTGTCGACTCGGATGCGAGAAGCGACCTTACGAGAACGGCCGCGGCTACCAACGCGACGGTCCACACGAGGATCAGATTCTCAGCATGCAGCGTCCTCGCCAACGGCACGGTCAGAAGGCCCCCGACGGCTCCACCCATGATCTGGCCTGCCCCATAGAGCGGAAAGAGACGCTTGGCCTGCCGCGTGTCATTGACGAGCGAGGCCACCGCCCACATACCAGTGGCCTCGATGATCCACACGACCATCATGAGAACCCACAGCACCGGATAGACCCAGTTGCCATCCGCAAGAATGAGCCCTCTGCCGGCAGCCAACGCAAGACCCAATGCGAGGGGGAGCAGGATCAGGATCCGCCGGCGATCGGTCCTTTGAAGCAGGGCACCCAACTGCGCCGTAATCGGAAGCGTTATGAGACCCAGCGCGATGAACAGGTACGGAAGGGACTGAGGGCCGTAGCGGGAAAAAAGCAGCGACTCGACCCCGCTCGCCCCGACGGTTGCTCCCGCCCAAAGCAGGAGCATAAGAAGGAGCATCCGAAAGGCGACTGATTCTTCACCGCTTCGGATTTTCAGCAGCCGTCTCATCCGAGAACTCAATGTGCATCGGCGCCGGGCTCGGCTCGCGCATAGGCCGCGGCTTCCTCCAGGGTCATGGCCCTTCCCTCATCCCAGGCGGAAGCAATCTGCTCGTCACTAAGCAACGGCCGAACAACTTCACGCGGGTCTGGAAGATCCACGAACTCAGGTGGAGCACGGCCCCCGGCGGCCTCCTTGAGGGCCTCCGACGCACCTGCGAGGCGCACGGCCCTCAGCGGCCAGCCGCGCTCGATCGCCTCCCCGGCGAGTTGGTCGAGCACGATCGCAACGAGCGTCCTGTAACCCAGCGGCACCAATACGTCCAGGCTCTGGATGAAACAAGATCGGGCAGTTTCCAGGTCCCCCATAACCAGGGCTGCTCTTCCCACTTCGTGCAGCGAATCCATTATCCCGAACAGGTCCCCTATCTCTTCATGCATCCGTAGGCTTTCCTCGGCTTGACTCCGAGCATGGGAGGAATCACCGTCACGCAGGGTGAAGCCCGACAGGAACGACAGCGCGTCGGCCACGCCCCGTTTGTTTCCGAGCTGCTCGAACATCTGCCGGCTGTCCAGAAACAGTTTCTCGGCGCGCCCTCGACCTCGGTCCAGCCCGTAGGCGAACGCGAGGTTATAGGTGGCTTCAGCGATCTCCGCTTCGTCCTCCAGCTCGCTACTGATCGCCAGGGCTTCCTCGTACCTTCTGAGAACTGCGGGTGCGTCGTGTTGCCAGTACGCGAGACCCCCCGCGGCCGCGAGCGCTCTCGCCCTCTCGATAGTGGGCGATGCTGCAGACGGCAAGGCCAGAACCGAGTCCACCCACAGCCGGCCCTCGGATAGATGACCTCCGAGATGCCAGAAGCGCCACAGTGCAGCAACCAAACGAAGCCCGACGTTGGCTGCGCCATTGTCGATGGCCCACCGGAGCGCGGCGCGAAGGTTGTCGTGCTCGACCTCCAACGCAGTGAGCCACCAATCGAGGTCAGGACCCCGGAAATGGGGCTCGGCGGCCTCTGCCAGCCGCAGGAACCACTCGGCCTGAGCACGTTCGATCGCGAGCCGGTCGTCCTCCTCGTCGAGTCGCTCGAGCCCGAATTCTCTGACCGTCTTCAGCATGCCGAAACGAGCGTCCTCTCCAGGAGAGTCAATGGTGTGGGAAAGGCTGTTTTCAACAAGCGTGAACAGCCCCTCGAGAATGTCGATACCAAGGGTCCGGTCCGGGTCACACACCGCAACGGCCGCATCGACCGTGGACCCGCCGATCAGGACCGAGAGGCGCCGAAAGAGAATGCGTTCACCGTCCTCGAGCAGCTCGTAGCTCCAATCGAACGTCGCCCGCAGCGTCCTCTGTCGACGGGGGGCGTCACGCGGACCACCGGCGAGAACCGGCAGGCGGCGGTCCATCCGCTCGAGCATGGTGGCCGGCGTAAGGACGGCGCTTCGCGACGCCGCCAGCTCGATGGCAAGGGGAAGACCGTCGAGACGGGAGACGATTGCAGCGACCTGCGCTGCGTTGCGCTCGGTGAGTCGAAAGTCGGGAGATGCGGCAGTGGCCCGTTCGATAAACAGAACCACGCCTTCCTTTTCAGCCAGGGCCTCGAGCGGCGGGAGCCTGTGCGGGCTCGGGACTTTCAGCGGAGCGACGGGCACATCTTGCTCGCCTCGAACGCGCAGTGGAGCCCGGCTCGTCACCAGCACCTTCAGGGCGGGTGCCGAACCCAACAGGTCCGTAACGAGAGGGGCAGCGTCCAAGACCTGCTCGAAGTTGTCGAGGACGAGAAGGAGCCGGCGGTCGCGGAGATGGTCCTCGAGGGCCTCTTCGATGGGCCGTTCCCACCCCTCCTCCCGTATCTGCAGAGCAACGGCGATTGTGGGGACCACCAGGGCTGGGTCGGTGATGGGCGCAAGATCCACGAAGAATGCCCCGTCGGGAAAGTCGGGTGAGACCTCGGCCGCCACCCGAACGGCCAAGCGCGTCTTTCCCGTGCCTCCCGGTCCGGTGAGCGTCAGCAGGCGGGTCTTCGCAATGAGGCTTATCACTCGACCGACCTCCGCCTCCCGTCCGACGAATGAGGTCAGCTCGGCCGGCAGATTGGTGGGCGCGTCAAGCGTACGAGGTGGCGGGAAGACGGCTTCGAGTCCGTCGATAACTAGGTCGTGAAGCTCCTCTTCTCCCTGCAGGTCCTTGAGCCGGTGTCGTCCCAGGCTTCGGATCGCAACTCCGTGAGGGAGCCTGCCGCGAACAAGTGCCGTCGTGGCTTCGGAAAGAAGGACCTGACCGCCCCAGGCCGCCGCGGCGATACGGGCCGCCTTGTTGACGTCGATCCCGATGTAATCCCCTCCGCCGAGCGCGCCTTCACCAGTATGCATTCCCATTCGGACGCGCAGGGGTCGCGAGTGGGGCCAGTCGTTAGCCAACAGCGCGCGTTGGGCGACGACCATGGCTTCCACTGCTGCTACAGGGGTGTGAAACACCGCGAAGAAGGAGTCACCCTCCGTGCGGACGACTGTGCCCCCGGCCTCGTCAATGGCGCCTCTGACAATCCGAGACTGCGCGTCCTGCACTGCCCGGTAGCGCTGTCCGAGTGCCTGCAGAAGTTGCGTGGACCCCTCGATGTCGGTGAACACGAAAGTGATCGTGCCCGTCGGGAGCTCACCCATCAGTCTGGAAGACCTCGGTCAATCATCCTCAACCCAAGTCGACTCCTCGATCAGCTCCACAGCGACGTGCATCCTTGGTACGCCATTCTGACGCCTTCGCTGGTTGGCATGAAGGGGAGATCGGCTAGTTCTTGAGGGTTGAAGTCTCCTTGGGCTTCGATCGCGCCGGCAACGAATCGGTCAACAAACTCCGTCTCCGGTAGAAAACGCCCTGAGAATCACGTTCCCGCGACTCGCGTGTCGCGCAACGCGTCACGGTCTACGACCAGGCCGAGGCCTGGTCGGTCCGGGATGACGATCCTGCCGTTCACCGGCCCGGGCGCCTGCGGAAACAGCAACTCGCCGACCTGCACCATCCCCAAGTGCCACTCAACCAACCAACCGTTCATTAGGCCGGCCATGGTGTGCATGTTGAACAAGGGCCACCCGCCGCCGTTGGCGATCGGCAGGTTGTAGATCTGCGCCAAGTGAGCGGCCTTGCGCGCTTCGGTATAGCCCCCGCAGTAGCAGACGTTGGGTTGCAGAACGTCCACCGCTTGACGCTCGACCAGCTCGCGCAGCCGCCAGCGATGTCCCTCCATTTGGCCCGCGGCGATGGGGATCGAGGTGTGCGCACGCAGGTCCGCCATAGCCCGGGCGTCGTTTTGGTGCAGCGGCTCCTCGAACCAGGCGATGCCGTAGTCCTCAATGGCCCTGCACAGATACATCGCCTGGACTGGCGGAAGCAGGTAGTTGGCATCGATCATGATGTCGATGCCCTCGCCGACCTCTTCGCGCACGGAACGGATTCGTGCCGCGTCCTCGCGCCACCCGCCCTTGTCGACGCCCACGACGAGCTTGAGCGAGGTGAAGCCATTGTCCACGTGCAAGCGCGCAGCGGCGGCCAACTGCTCCCGGTCGTACTGGGGGAAGCCGAAGGTGACGTAGCTGTCGACCTCGGTGCGCGCGCCGCCCAAGAGTCCGGCGACCGAGCGTCCGACCGCCTGACCGTGGATGTCCCACAAAGCGATGTCCAGCAGAGACAGGGCGCTGGAAACCACGCCGGTCATGGCCCGGGGATTCAGCTTTCGACCCACTTGCCAGTGAATCGCCTCGACATCCCGTACGTCCATGTCCTGCACCATGGGCAAAAAGTGTTGCTGCAGTGCGGCCACCACCGCTCTCGTCAGAAAGTGACCAGTGATCGCCACTCCCGTGAGTCCTTCGTCGGTCTCCACTTCGCAAAAAACGAACTCCTGCTGCTCCGCGCGTCCGTAGCCACTGACCCTGTCGGCAAGGAGGGGCACGTCTATGGAAGTGGTGTGAATGCTCGCCCGGATGTCCTTTATCTTCATTCGTCGCTTTCAGCGGTCGCCGGGGCAGGCCAATCCTGCGCGGGGGCAGGCGTGGAGCGGAGTGCTCCAGCTTATAGGTCGAGGTACCAGTTCTGGCCAACCAGATCGTGACCGAAACTCCTGTGCTTCTCCTCCTCGACCAGACGAAAACCCGCCGCCTCGTAAATCCGCCGTGCGCTGACCAGCACATCGTTCGTCCAGAGCATCATCTGCTTGTATCTCGCTCGACGAGCGAAGCGGATACATTCCTCGACGAGCCGCGTGCCGATCCCGATGCCGCGGGTGGATGGCTCCACCAACAAGATGCGCAGCTGCGCGACATCGTCGTCCTTTCTCATGCAAAAGACACAGCCCACCCGCTGCCCGTCTACTTCCGCGATCCACGCGGCTTCGCGTCTCGGATCACGGTTTTCGATGTAGTCGGCCACGATGCGCGCGACCAGCGCTTCGAATGTCTCATCCCATCCGTACTCTCTCCGGTAGAGGTCGCCATGCCGCTGGACGACCCAGCCGAAATCACCGGAGTGCGGCTCCCGAAGAACGATCGCCGGCGCTTTCTTCTCGCCGAGCAGCGCGTTGATCTCTTTCGTGCATGCCATCAGTCGTTCTTGTCCGTCGTCGCCTAGGCGATCCAGAAGCTGTCGGATCTGCGCTGACGACTTGCCGTCCAGCCCCCGGAACGCGCTCCGCCCCTCTTTCGTCAGCGAGACGACTCTCCGCCGACGATCCTCCTTGCTCGTCGTCCCCGTGACGAGACCGCGCTTCTTCAATCTCGCCAGCAGTCGGCTTACGTAACCGAGATCCAGCCGGAGCCGCTCGGCCAAGACGGTGGGGGATGCGGCGTCACCCGCCCCCAGCTCAAAGAGGACGCGACTCTCGGGGAGCGAGTAAGGAGTATCGAGCAGCCCCTCGGCCAGGAGGCCAAGGACCTCTGTGTAGAAGCGGTTGAACGCCCTGAGCCGAGCGACGCGCTCCTCGACCGACACCGTGTAACCTCCTTGCTATAAGCAAACATTTCCTTGCTATAGGCCACTATAGTCCTATGTCAAGGTGTGCTTCTAGGCATCAAGATTCGGCCCTTGGAGGCCGGCCCCAGCTCCGACTGAGGCGAAAGATTGGCGCGCATCAGCCCGGCGTCCCGCGACCTGGGTGAGAGCCTGCTCGAGAAAGGAGCTGATGTGGCCCACAATCACGGGCGTGGTCTGGCTGCTGCCTGCGTCGCGGTAACTAGGGCGTTGGTTCGAGGGGTGGCGACTCGGAGGGGGCCGGCTCGGCAAGCGGTGGCTCGGGAAGCGGTGGCTCCGCGGGAGGCCGATCGGCGAGCGGTGGCTCGGTGGCCGGAGCCTGGCTCAATGGGGGCTCGGCGGTTGGTGGCTGGCTCAATGGGGGCTCGCCGCCCGGTGGCTGGCTCAATGGGGGCCCGCCGCCCGGTGGCTCGCCCGAGGGGGGTCCGCCGCCCGGTGGCTGGCTCAATGGGGGCCCGCCGGCCGGTGGCTCGCCCGAGGGAGGCTCGGCCGAAGGTGGCTCGGAGGGGGGCGGCTCGGAGGGGGGCGGCTCGGCCACAGGGGGCTCGGTTGGGGGATCGGTTGGGGGCGGCTCGGAGGGGGGCGGCTCGGAGGGGGGCGGCTCGGAGGGAGACGCCCCACTCGAGGGTGGACTTGGCTCCGCCGTCGTGGGCTCTGGGATCACCACGACCGGGCCCAGGGATCCTTGGTCGCCTGCGGGGCCCCCGTCACCATCTTCTCGGGGGCATCTCGCCGGAGGCTTCGCGCCGGCTGCCTGGACAAGCGCGCGAAGGTACTCGCAGTCCTTCTCTCCCTCCCAGTTGTCGATCACCTCGAGGACCTTGCGACGTGGTTCCTCCGAATCACTTAACGCGGCGACCCGACGCTCGTCTTCATCATCACCATTGGGAATCTTCAGACCGACGCGCTCTGCAGCCGCGGAGACCGCGTTTTGCACGGGCCTCGGTAAGGATCCTTCCACTGCGAGACCTCCCACGGCCGCGATCGCAACACCGCTGACCATTACCTTCCCGGCCAACGTTGTGAAGAGTCCTATCCCTCCCACCCTCACGACACGCGAGGACGCGCGCCGAACTTTGCGCGGGCGGCGGTTTCCGATCATCGCCGAGCGAATCCCCCACCCCAAGACAAAAGCAAATGAGGCGAGTACCCAGGAACCAAGAAGGAGCATCATCGAACGCGCTCCCTCTCAGCTAGTCCGCGGGACACCGAATCAACGTTCACTTACCCCTCTCATAACGCCGCAGTACATTGAACCATCGGAAGGCGACGGCAACCACACCTGGGCGCGTGGATCGCAAGAAGTAATCCGGACACGTCCACACATTCCAAGATCTTTCGGACACAATCCTTAAGGGTAGATTCAAGATTTTGGCCACTCAGCGCACGTTTCCCCCGGTCGGGCCCTCTGCATGACCTCTCAGGATTAGGCGGCCGCCCATGCCATCCTGGTGAACATGTCGATCTTCGTGGCTACGCGCGATCAAGTAGTCCGGCTCGAGCGTGACGGTGGCTCCGGCACCGCTGACCCCGTGCTGGAGGACGCGAGCGTCCAGTGTGTCGCCGCGGCGGGTGCACTGGTGCTCGTCGGCACCCGGGGGCACGGAGCCTTCAAAAGCGTCGACGCCGGAGCGACCTGGGAACAGGTAGAGCTGCCCGAGCCCGACATCTTCTCGGTGGCGATCAGCGCCGCGGACGGAAGCACTGTACGCAGGCACCGAGCCGAGTCGCCTCTTCGTCGCTAGGGACGGCCGGCGGTGGACGGAGCTCGAGTCGCTCCAGGACATCCCCTCGCGCGATCGGTGGAGCTTCCCGCCGCGGCCGTGGACGCATCACGTGCGCTGGATTGCCCCCGGCCCTCACTCCGCCGAGCGGCTCCTGGTGGGAATCGAGCTAGGGGGCTCATGCTTTCCGACGACGGTGGGACGACGTTCTCGGATCACCGGCCCGGGGCGAAGCTGGACGCACACAGCCTGACCTGGCACCCGAGCGTGAAGGACCGGGCCTATCAGGCGGCGGGCGACGGCGCGGCTTTCAGCCTTGACGGCGGCCGCACCTGGAAGGCGGCAGACGCGGGACGCGAGCTTGGCTACTGCTGGGCAGTCGCGGTTGATCCCGTCGACCCTGAGTGTTGGTACGTGTCTGCCGCCTCCGGACCGCGAGCCGCACACGGTGGGGCCGGCGCACGCGGGCGCCTCTATCGCTGGGAGGATTCCTGGACCGAGCTCGCGCTGCCACCCGACTCGATGCCGTACGCGCTCGCCATCACCGAGGAAGACTTGCTGGTGGGGATGGCGGACGGACGGATCCTGCGCAGCGGTGACCGCGGCGAGAACTGGGACGAGCTCGAATTGCGCGTCGAGGCCATCACCGCAATGGCCGCTGCCGAATAAAGCCGGAGCACCGAAGAGTTTCGGTCGGCGGCGGAGTCCCTTGCTGTACCGAGTGACGCCGATTCGCTCCCCCGAGCAATGGGTACGGAAACCGCAATGACAAGGACCGATACGGACCAGCGGTCTCCAACCGAGCTCTCATACGCGCTCGAGATCGATCATGCGCTGACCGAAATAGAACGAGGGATAAGCCTCCTCTTGAACATCACGCCGGTCAATGCGGCTGAGGCTTGGGTGGATTTCGAGCGAGGCGGCTTCGCCGGTGAGCCGGCGCTCCAGTCCAGGCCATTGAAGTTCGAGCCCGATCTCATAAAACGCCGGCTCTACAACCTCGAGATCGAACGAGTGGAAGATCCAGCCCTCGAGAATCTCTTCTTGGCAAAGAGGGACGAGATCATGCGGCAAATAACGCTGCTCGAAGACCGTGACACCTCGAGGTTCATGTACGAGTCACTGCAGCTCTTCGGTGAGGTCGGCGAGGAGCTGGTCGCGGACGCTATTGAGCTCCTCGAGACAATTCCTATTAAGGCTCCTCAAGACAATTTCGTAACCGCCAGCGCCTTTGCCGAGGCGGCGCAGCGTGAACTCGACTCTTACCGCGACCGTTACCCCGGCTTTTCAGCGGAGTTGGAGGTTCGTTCCGATCTATCCGATCTGATGGTGTCGCACGGGCGATTCTTGGTTCCCGCATCTGCTGTCTTCCAGAGTAAGCGAGTCGACGCGCTCATCCAGCATGAGGTGGGAACGCACGTCGTCACCTTCGAGAACGGCAGAGCACAGCCTCTAAAGCTCTTAACGGTTGGACTCCCCGGATATGACGAGACTCAGGAGGGCTTGGCACTGCTCGCCGAATTCGTCAGCGGTGGCCTGGACCCGCTGAGACTTCGGTTGCTGGCTGCGCGTGTGGTCGCGGTGGACAGGCTGATCCACGGAGCCGACTTCCAAGAGATCTTCAAGGTGTTGCGAGAGGACCACACCCTGGCCCCCAAGACGGCGTGGGGCGTGACCGCGCGCGTCGCTCGGAACGGAGGACTGACGAAAGACGTCATCTATCTACGGGGAATTTCTCGAGTTCTCGAATTCGTCTCGGAGCGTAAGACGATCGAGCCCCTCCTGGTTGGCAAGCTCTCGCTCGACAATCTCCCGCTCGTCGAGGAGCTCATCGAACGAGAGGTCCTGAGACCACCTTGGATCCAGCCCCGATGGACCGAGGGTCACAGCGCAAAGCAGCGACTCGGACGTGCATACGCGGGAATGCGCGTGCGGGATCTCATCGAGAATGGTGCGGTCGCTTGAAGATTGCGTTCTTCGTAAACGAGGTGGCCACCGAAGAAGGCGAATTCGCCACAACGCGCTTGGCGATGGCCGCCGCGAAGCTCGAGCATGAAGTCTGGTACGCGGGAGTCGGCGATGTGGACTATGACCCGAACGAAAAACTGGGTGCCCGCGGCCACCGAGCTGTTTACGAGCAGGGGGACGAACTGAAGTCCTTCCTACTCAGGACGCAGGGCGACGAGCAACAAGGGTCCATCGTCCTCGACGAGTTCGACGCGGTTTGGCTAAGGAACGACTCCATTCAGGACCTGCAGAAGCGACCCTGGGCCACCAGTATGGGGGTCGTCTTTGGTCAGATGCTGGTGGAGCGAGGAGTAACTGTGGTGAACGATCCCGTGGGACTGTCTCGCGCGGGCAGCAAACTCTACCTGCAGGAGTTTCCTGCGGAGATCAGACCGTGCTGCATCGTGACACGTCACATCGAAGAAATCAGGGACTTCATCGCGCGCGTTGGCCGAACTATCGTGAAGCCGCTGTACGGAGCTCAGGGTCGCAACGTATTCGTGATCGAGGACGGGGACGACCCCAACCTCAAACAGATCGTCGCCGCCATTATGGAGGACGGTTACATCACGGCGCAGGAGTTCGTCGACGGAGCTGAGGAAGGTGACCTCAGGCTGTTCCTGCTGGAGGGGGAACTACTGCGGGTTGATGGGACCTACGCCGCCTTCAAGCGTGTGCCACGCGGTACAGATATTCGCGCCAACATCAGTACAGGGGGAAAACCCGAGGAAACCCGTATCACGGAAAAGGAACTCAGGGTCGTTGAAACCATGCGGGACAGGCTCACAAAGGACGGGATGTTCTTCGTGGGGATCGACCTCATCGGGGACAAGGTGGTGGAGATCAACGCCGAGAGCCCTGGGGGGCTGCAAAGTATCGAACACTTCTCGGGCATCGACTTCGGGCTGACCATCTGCGATGCGCTGGAGCGGCGCGCCTCGACCACTTAGAAGCCCGATCTGGTCAGCGCTACGGCGAGGGCCATCAACAGGAACGCGACGCCCGCGTACCGGCCCACGCGCTCTCCCAACTGTCCCGTCTTCTCGTAAACCATCAGAGCCGTCAGCACGGCCATCCAGGTCAGGTTCGCTACGCCTACCGCAAACATCAACAGCATCAACGCCCAGCAACAGCCGAGGCAGAACAGGCCGTGACGAAGTCCAAGCTCGAGGGCTGCACCCGGCCCCCGTCGGTAGTGCCGCACCAAGAAGGGACCGGGATGCCGGCATTCGCGCAGGCAACGATCCTTGAGACTCGAGAACTGGAACAAACCCGCCAGGGTCAGTACCGATGTGGGAAGTAGCCAGGGACGCGCCGACAACCAAGCGGTGGAATCCTCGAAGCGGTGAAGCAACACATCACCGCCGAGGGCCGCGAAGCCGAAGCTAGTCCATACGAGCGCGTAGCCCAACAAGAAGACGGCCAGTAAGCGACCCTGCGCGGGTTGTGGGCCGGAGGTCATTCGGAACAACCGGATCATCGGCAGGCTCGTCGGCAGCATCATGGCCACCATCATCGTTTGCCATGACAAGCCAAACACCAGGACCGCCATCGCAACCGGCAGTCCAGCATCGATCAGACCGTCGTGGTGCACGATCTCGGCCGCGCCGGTGAGCTGCGCGGCAACGATCGCGATCCATGAGACACCAATGGCGAGGGGGATCGCCGGCGGGAGGGACTTCCCGCCGGCGAGGGTACCGATCATGCCGATTCCGCGTGCCTGATGAGGTAGTCGGACTGGATCGCGTTACGGTCCTCGAACGACCACACCATTCCGAACTCGGGCAGATTGACGGTGTGACTCGAGGCCTTAGCGATGTAGGCGGGCGACCCCGGCACGGTTGAGAAGACCGTGTTCTGCAGCGTCGTCGTGCTGCCGTCCGGCCCCTGGTAGGGGGCCATCTCCGAGCTGAGGAAGTCGTCGATGCGAAGCGTCCCGGCTCCGTCACGAATCTCATGGCTGATCTTCGCCCGACGAACGTCAAGGACTTCGCCGACGAGCCCCGCCAAATCGGCCAGAGGGCCGCCGAGCTTGCCGCCGTAGGCATCCACGAGGGCGTTGAGCTGCTCGTCGGTGGCGCGATCGTCGACAAACATCACGATCTTCCACGACCCGGGGACGAGAACGTTTCCCGGGATCCTCACGACGCTCGCGAGGTTCAACCCACCGATATCGACTCCATTGATCGTGCCGGCGTCGAAATGGTAGGCGATGAATGCGTCGCACGATCCTCCATCGGGATCCTCTCCGATCCAGCAGGGACACAACACGTCGCAAGAGCAGGCCTCCAGCAGCGACCCATGTAGCTCGTAGACGAGGTCCTCGGATGCCACCTTGTTCTGCACAACCGTCATGGCCGTCACCCTTTCCGTTCGCGGATGCTTTTGGGCATTCTGCGGAGGGCTGTTGCAACGGTGTTGCAACGAAGACTCGTAGCGTCTGGACAGGAAAGCTTCCAGACACAAGAGTGGTGGTGACGGGAGGCAAGAGATGAGGGCACGCGAACCGGATAATTCCGGATACATCGTGCGAGACGGTGTAAACGTCTACTACGAGGTCTTCGGCGACGGCGAACCCACAGTTCTGCTTATGCCGACGCATCCGATCGTCCATTCGCTCATGTGGAAAGGCCAGGTCGCATACCTGGCGCGGCACTTCCGCGTGATCACCTTCGACCCGCGCGGCAACGGGAAGTCGGACCGCCCCCTGGACCCCGCGGCTCACGACGATTCTCAGCACGTCTCCGACGCCCTTCAGGTGATGGACGAGACCGCCACGGACCGGGCCGTGGTGGTTGGCTTGTGCCGTGGGGCAGGATGGGCCCTTCAGTTCGGAGCGGATCATCCGGAACGCGTTCTAGGAGTGGTGTCGATCTCCGCGGGCCTCCCCTTCCTTGCGCCGCCACATCCTCATCGAGTTGTGTACTCGTTCGACGAGGAGCTCGGCACGGACGAGGGATGGGCCAAGCACAATCGCCACTTCTGGAAGCGTGACTATAGGTCCTTCGTCGAGTTCTTCTTCGAGCAGCTCCTGCCGGAACCTCACTCCACGAAGCAATGGGAAGACTGCGTTGACTGGGCTATGGAGAGTTCGGTCGAGGCGATGCTCGCCGCCGAAGACGGAAAGCCCTCGCCTGCTTCTGAGGAAGAGTCTGTAGAGCTCCTCCGCAAGCTGACCTGTCCGACGCTTTTCATCCACGGTCGCCTGGATGCTTGCCA
>JBOGWU010000308.1:0-4140 GCA_050693935.1 Actinomycetota bacterium
GCCCCGTACTCGATGATCGACCGCAACCACGCGGTCACGACCCAGTCAAACAACGTCATCGGCAACCTCAACGTGCTCTACGCCCTGCGCGACATCACACCCGAAGCTCACCTGGTCAAGCTCGGCACGATGGGGGAGTACGGCACTCCGGCGATCGACATCGAAGAAGGCTTCATCTACATCTCTCACAAGGGACGCACCGATACTCTGCCGTTCCCGAAGATGCCGGGCTCGATCTATCACCTCTCGAAGGTTCACGACAGCCACAACATCCACTTCGGCTGCCGCATCTGGGGACTGCGGGCTACCGACCTGAACCAGGGTGTGGTCTACGGGATTAGGACGCCCGAGGTCGACCTCGACGAACGGTTGTGCACTCGCTTCGACTACGACGAGGTTCTCGGCACCGTCCTCAACCGTTTCTGTGTGCAAGCCGTCATCGGCTATCCGCTGACGATCTATGGGAAGGGCGGCCAGACGCGCGGCTTCCTCAACATCATCGACACGCTCGCCTGCGTGAAGCTGTCGCTGGAGAATCCTGCCGCGCCCGCCGAGTACCGAGTCTTCAACCAGTTCACCGAGCAGTTCTCCGTCAACGATCTCGCCGTAACCGTCGAGCGGGTGGGCGAGGAAATGGGGATCAACGTGGAGGTGAACCGTCTCGTCGACCCACGCATCGAGGCCGAGGAGCACTATTACAACGCGTCGCACACCAAGCTCGTCGAGCTCGGCCTCGAGCCCCACCTGCTGACCGACGAGGTGGTCGCCCACATGATCGAGACGGTGCAGCGCCATAAGGACCGCATCCTCACGGAGCCCATCGCGCCCAAGACGAAATGGGACCCCAGGGCCTAGTTCTCCCCGTCATCCGTGGTGGCGACAACGCGGGCTCGCACAACACTCATGGACCAAAAGCATTTTGCTGGTGCTTCGGCCGCGCCGGTATTAAGGGAGCGCGTACGTACTCACGGTGACCAAATCCCTCGGGGCCCAAGTCAGGGCTCGGGCGGCTTGAGCTTGCCGGCCTTACGATCCCGCTCGGTCTTGGCCTGATGGCACCCGTAGCAACGCGGCTTGAGGTTTCGGTGGGAGGTGGGACCGAGAGCAACGCGGGGCTCGACGTGATCGAACTCGGGCCGTAAGCGATTACCGCAATCCACGCACAGCACTCCGTCGAATTCGGTCGGCTCACCCAACTCCAGGGCCGTGCGCACCTCGACCGAGGGATCGCGCGACCAGCGCTTGAAGTTGCGCAGATCCACCCCGTCGAAGAACACCCCGTTCAAGAAGGCATCTCGGGCGATCTTCTTGGCCACCTGCGGTGCCACCGGCCCCATCCCGGGAATCTTGCACACCTCGCCCTCTTTGACGTCGGTCCAACCCCGCTTGGCCACCTCGTGGCTCACCAGCACCACCAGCTCCGGTCGCTTGGCGCGGCCCTTGCCGGAGCCCGACAGCAGCGCGGCATAGGCATCGGCGAGGTAGCACTCGAAAGGCTCTTTAGCGGTCTTGCCCTTGTCGGCGCGGGCCTTTCTTGCCAGCCGCTGGGCCTCGGCCTCGGCGCGCGCCACGATCGGGGTGCCCACGTGGGGCTCGAGCTCCATGTGGATATGAACCATCCCCAGCATGTCGCCATAGCTGCGGGCCGAGCGCGCCGCGTGCTGGCGCTCCGCCAGACCCTTGTGCTGCTCGGCCTCCAGCTTGGTCTTGCGGGCCCTCTCTCGCAACACGTGGAAGGACTCTGCCTCGGCCACCTTCAACAGCTCGCCGGCAGAACCGGGGGCGGACTCCTCGGCCCTGGCGATCTCGGCGGCCTGATCGAGGGAGACCTCTCCGTGCTTGAGGGCGTTCTCCAACGGTGCCGAACCACTCAAGACCTTCCCCGTGGCGATCGTCTCCTTGGCCTTGCCGGTGGAGCTGCCGGTGGCCCGGGCGATCTCGGATGCGTCGTCTAGCTTGCGTGCCAGTGCGGCGATCCCGAAGGCGGCCAGTCTCTGGGTCCGGGCGTAGGACTCGAGCAGCTCGCGGGCATCGGCCGCGCCCAGCAGCTCCGGCTCGAGATTGGCATTTGCTTTCTCGAGCAGCTCGTTGGCTTGGTCCACGACTGCAACTTCCATGCCCTCATCATGACGATGCCCTGTGACAGGTTTGTCCCGATTCGGGGCCTCGGTGAAAGATTCCTTGAAGTTTCTCTAGACCAACAGGCCTTCGAAGATTGGGTGGGTTGGTCGGGCTTATCCAGGTGGCCCTCAGGGGACTGCGTCGGTAGCGTGAGAGCGTCGGAGCTGGGGAGCCGGGCGGGAAGGGGATGCGAGATGAGCCAGACCGCGGCGGGGCCGAGCGTGTCGATCGATGTCCTCAGAGAGGTAGCCGAGTTCCCGTTTCTCGCGGCCCTCTACGGTCGCCGCTCCCGGCGCTTTGCGATGGGCGACGAGATTCCGGACGGACCCCTAGCCTATAAGTCCAAGCACGAGCCCATGCCTCTTACCGAGCTCGAGCGGATGATGGTGCTCAGCTCGATGGGCGGCACCACCGGGTGGCACTACTCCATCACCCGCAACGAGCGCTACGCGCCCCATGTTGCGAACTACGCCGGCGCCGCGGCGGGACGCACCTTCCCCTCGGCCGCCGGCTTTCACGTGGCCGAACTGTTCTGCACCGACGACTCCGGCACCTACTTCTTCCCGACGCGCGACGCGGGCGCCCTGGTCGATCCCTCCGTCGAAGAGGTGACCATCGAGCTCATGGTCGAGCGACACCGCGACCGCCTGCGCAAGCTCTCCGACGATCGCATCCATCTGCCGCGCTCAGAGCCCTATCTCGAGGGCCACAACACCTGGTGCGTGAACGTCCCGGGCTCCCTGCTGGTGATTCCAGTGGCGGACCTGGCGCAGCACGCGATCGCAGGGCTCTGCTTCCTGGTGCAGAACGGCTACAGCATCTACGACGACGTCAACAACGCAGCCATCCCGGGAATGGAGGCCTTCGGCTCGCTGGTGGACCTGGACGAGCCCCTGCCGCTCACGTTCTTCGACCAGTACATGTTGTCAGAGGCGGTCGCCGAGCTGGCGACGTGTTGTTACGCGGGCGTCCTTACCCTGCAGGCGATGGGTCTCGGCGGATGGATGTTCGACGGTGTGGATCGATTTTCGATGCTCGGCGCATCGGGAGATCCCGAGGTCCCCGGACTCGGCTTTCGTTTCGACACCGACGAGCGTTGGTCGACTCCCAACCCCACCGGCCTCGAGGGCGTCCTCGAAGCGATGTGCCCGCCGCACTATCCCGACATGGCGGCCGCGGTCGAGGCCTTCGCGCAGCGCAAGTTCGGATCCGGCGGTCCCTTCAACCGCGACACGCCGGGGGCCTGGAGCGACAGCCCGGGAGTGCGAGGTAGCGCTGAGGTTCACTCGGACGAGTTCAAGGCCTGCGTGACGACCATGGCGCAGTACGTGTTCGACACCTTTGGCAAGTGGCCGGGAACGGTTCCGACGCTGATGATCCTCAACTACGTTCAGGCCCATCATCTCGATCTGGACTTCTACGACCACTTCTTCAAGAACGGGTCCTATTTGGGGACGCACGCGGATCACATGGCCCGCTGGCACGAGGCCTAGCCGGCTCAGCTCGGGGACTTGGTGAATTCCCAGCAGATGCCGACGGGCTGAAAGCCCATGCGCGCGTACATGTCCTTGGGCCAGTCGCCGGCGTCGGCGATCAAGAAGACGAGATCGTGTTCCTCCTCAAGAGCGGTGGCGACCGCAGCATTTACCACTGCGGTGGCCAGGCCACGCTTGCGATAGGGCTCGAGCGTGAGGACCGCCTCGATTTGGGCGGTCGCTCCATCGGAGTAGAGGTCGGCCGAGCACACCGGGCGCCCGTCCACGATCGCGGCTATGAACCGTCCGTTTCCCGCCTCGAGATAGACCGCGTCCTTGTCGAGGAGCTGCCGCATGGCTTCGGGGTCGCTTGCAATGGGGCCCGATGCGAACGCTGCGGAGCGCAAATCCCTGAGCTCGGAGAGCGAGAGCTCACGCACGGCTTCGCCGCCGCGTTCGCCCTGCGGTCCGGCCGAGCCCGCCCCGCGTTCGCCCTGCGGTCCGGCCGAGCCCGCCCCGCGTTCGCCCTGCGGTCCGGCCGAGC